>NZ_JAMYMD010000006.1:0-231118 GCF_040318335.1 Mesorhizobium sp. M1182 | reverse complement strand
CCCCGGGGGGGGCGCGCCCCCGGGGGGCGCGGCGGGCCGCCCCGCTGGCCTCGGTGCGCGGGGGCCCCCGCGCCCCCCCGCCCCGGGCCCTACGCTGCGCGGCGGCCCTGCGCGATGCGGCGCAGGAGATCGGCGTCGCCAGCGCGCAGGGCGTGCATGTCGGCGAGGTCGAGTTGCGCGGACCGCCGACGGGGTTGACGGCGCGCGTGACGATGCAGCTTGCCGCGCATGCCGGGCGCGGCGACATCCTCGCTTCGCGGCTGGTCGCCGACCTCGCCGCCGGTTCAGGCCTTCATTTCAATGACGCCGGGCGCATCGCGCTTGACGAGCTGGATGAGCCGCTGGCGCTGGTGCAGGCGACCTCGGAACAGCATCTGGAGCCGGCCTGCCGGCCGAAGGCCAAGGCTGCCGAGCCGGCCGCACTGACGGCGCGCGAAAGCGAGGTGGTGAACCTCATCGCCGATGGCAAGAGCAATGCCGCGATCGCCGCCGAACTCGGGCTGAGCGAACACACCGTCAAGCGCCACGTCGCCAATATTCTGCTCAAGCTGGACCTGCCGTCGCGGGCGGCGGCGGCGGCGTTCTCGGCCCGGCACGCTGGCCCGCACGGGCCATAGGAGCCATGGCGCTTTCGGGCGAAGCGGCCAGGCATGCGTAAGCGCTATCACTTCGTCCCATGCAGGCCAGGCGGATGTCGCCAGGAAAGGTGCTGCGAAGGGAGGAATAAAATGCTGAAGTCGACACTCAAATCACTGGTGCTGGCGGCAGGCGTTGGCGCGCTGTTGGCGATCGTTCCTGCCAAGGCCGAAGACGCCTCGGCGACGGCTGCCTACAAGGACATCCAGGCAACGCTCGGCTCGGTACCGGACATGTTCAAGACGCTGCCGGACGTCGCCGTTGCCGGCGCCTGGGCCGAGATCAAGGGCGTGCAGCTCAACCCGAACACCGCGCTCGACGGCAAGACCAAGGAATTGATGGGCCTCGCCGTCGCCTCGCAGATCCCCTGCCAGTACTGCATCTATTTCCACACGCAGGCGGCCAAGCTCAATGGCGCCAGCGACGAGGAGATCAAGGAGGCGGTGGCAATGGCGGCGATCGTGCGCCACTGGTCGACGATGCTCAACGGCAGCCAGGTCGATCTCGCCACTTTCAAGAAGCAGTCCGACGAGGTGTTCGCGGCCGTCAAGGCGAAGTCGCAGTGAAGAAGCCACTGCCCGGCGGCGAGCGCCGGGCAGTACCTGATCAAGCAACCACCCGATCCGAGAAGACGGGCCTATGGAGGAAAAATTGCTGACCAAGACACAGACGATAGACGGCGCTGCGATCAAGAAGGCGATCGAGGGCCGTGATGGAAAATTGCTGGCGAGCTTCTATGCCGACGACGCATTGGTGCGGGTGATCGACCGCAACAACCCGCCGAGCAAGCCGCGCGAAATCCGCGGGCGCGCTGCGATCACCACGTTCTGGGACGATATCTGCAGCCGGGCGATGACCCACAAGGTCGACACCACCATCGCCGACGGCAACAATCTCGCCTTCACCCAGGCGTGCGCCTATCCGGACGGGACCAAGGTGTTCTGCGCGGCGATGCTGGAGCTGAAGAACGGCCAGATCGCGCGGCAGACCGTCGTGCAGGCGTGGGACGAGTGAGGAGGCGGCGATGTTCAGTGCCGGATGGCAGATCGACGCCAAGTTCGGCCACAAGCAGACCGTGCTCTGTTGAAGAAATGGGAACGCGAGATCGGCTCGCAGGTCGGTCTCGACGACCTCAAGTTCTAGATCATGACCGGATCGATCGGCGCGCGGGAAGCGACGATCGAGTCCCACCAGCAGGTCGAAAGCCTCGCCCAATTGGAGGCTTTCTTCGCCAAGATTGGCAAGATCGATGCGCACGCCAAATGAGGCAAGGAGATGGAGCCCTACGCGGTGTCGGGGCACCAGCCTGTGGAACATCTACCGTATCGTGGAATAGCAGTCCGGCTTACTCCCTTCTCCCCGTCACTTACGGGGAGAAGGTGGCGGCAGCCGGATGAGGGGCAGCGCGACGTCTGCAGGAGAGCTCTACTCGCTCTCGCCTTCCAGCGCCGGCACCGACACGCCGGCAAGCTCGGCCGCGAGCAGCCGCGACGCACCGGCGCGTGCGATCCGCAGCATCAGCGCCTTGCGCGTCGCCGCTGCCATGCGGTGCTCGGGCGCATCGCGCAAAATCTCGGCACCGTAGCCGTCGGAGAGAATGAAGCCGCACTCCTCCGGAAAGATCTCCTGGGGTACGCCGGGATGGGTGGCGAAGAAGAACCGGTCGGAATGCAGCCGGTAGTCCGGCCATTTGCGGTCGACCCTGAAATCCTCGACCGAGGACTTGATCTCGATGATCCAGATGTCGCCGTGGCGGGTCAGCGCGACGAGATCGGCGCGCCGGCCGGTGGCCAGCGACAGTTCGGGCAAGACATGCGCGCCCATCTGCCCGAGCAGCCGCTGCACGCCACGCCTGACCAGCATGGCACGCTCCGACTGGCGGCCGTCGATGAGCGGATTGAGGGGAATCGGTGAGATGATCGGCATGGAGGATACCATGGCAGATTTTGTTCACGGTTTGAACCGGTTTTTGCGGGCGATTACGCACTTTACAAACACGGCGATGTGCCTGATACCTTGAATCCACAGTAGGAATCCGGGTTATGAGTGTCCTTTTCGAGCCACACTTCCACAACGAAGAAGCTGCTTTCGAACGGCTGGAGACGGGCAAGAAGGCCCGTTAGGCAATGGCTGAGTCACAATGAGCGTCGTCAGCGGTGTGGTGCTTTGTACATCCGCTGCCGAAGACTGTTCGAGCCCGAACGGTCAACCCGTTCTTTTTGAGCGCATACAGGAATGGCTGGCGGAGCGCGGCCCCTTCCAACAACTTAACAGTGTCGAGGCTAGCTTTGGCGGCAGCAAGCACCCGCAAATGTTTGTAGCCGGCGGCGGCTTCAACCATTTCTCCGAAGACGACTTTGCGGCCTACGTGATGTCGCTGCCTTGGCAAAACCCAGAAAACGTTGTGTTGGTGATCGACCCCGAAGAGGGGGCTACCCGCGTCTTCAGACCTCCCTGTTTGTAAAGTACATAATCGCCTCGCGGCGATTATCTGGCTGACAAACCTAATCTGCAAAATACTGTGGAGCGGGCGCTACAAGGCCCGCCCTTCCACAAGGCGGGCCGCTCGCGTTATGAATGCGTTTCCTACTGGTGAGGGGAGCTATGTTTTCGCGAGGCGTCGCGGTTGATCTAATATTCACCGCTGCAGGCCCGATAGTGGTCGCAGCATAATCAAAAAGGTGGCGAAGCATGGTTACTGAGAATGCAAGTTTGACGGTCGAGCAGACTAGGCTCAATAGGATGCTCACGCGGGGCATCGTATTTTCCGTTGTTTGGCTTGCCGGTTTCGGGTCTTCTTATGCGCTTTACCAGGGGTTTCTGGCGAGACGGATGATAAAAATGAATCCCATGCTTCGGGGAAATGGCCGCGCCTGGTGGTGCATCATTGTGGGAGGGCTTGGGGCCGCAGCCTTATGTGCGATAGTTGGCGCCGGCATTTTCAACGCCATGACACAACCCTAGGTCACGCTGTAACACCGCCTGCCGATCTGGTGTTGGGTCATATTAATTTGTAGGTCCCGCTCAATGAGTGCTTCCGGCGCCATCCTCCCATCATTGACTGTCATTTCCCGCCCGCAAGTTCAAAGCTTGCTGATTCATATCAGAATGCTCCTGTCCCGTCGCCGGGCCGCACCAGATATGGCAACTCAGACTTGCCATTGTCATCGACCCGGCCCTCAGCTAACCGGCATCATGCCCTCCAGAGCAATAATCCTCGTCTTTGCACAGCGTTCGCGGATGGCCTTGAGGCGGCCGTATTCCGGAGAGTCGTACCATGCCAGGAGGGACGCCATGTCCGGGAATTCGACAATGACGAGGCGATGAGGCTCCCAGTCGCCCTCCAGCACTTTGGTGGCTCCGCCACGAGCGATGTATCTTCCTCCGTAGCGCGCTTCGGTTGCCGGCACGTCCCGGCGGTATTCCTCGAAAACGGCGGCGTCGGTTATGTCTACATCAGCAATGAGATATGCGGCCATTGACCTTACTCCCCTTGGGAAAGGCAATTGAAACAGGTCTATTAGCGGCCCCGCAACTAAGCCAGCGGTACTACGCCTCGGAAACGACTCGCGTTCTCCGGGATTGGGGCGCTTAACTGTCTTGGTGGGGGCAGCTCTGGGAGGAGACGAACCATGCCGATGTATCTCACGCGATTCAGCTACAGGCCCGAAACCTGGGCGCGCTTGATGGATAATCCCGAGGACAGACGCGAGGCTGCCCGTTCCTACATCGAGTCGGTCGGCGGAAAGCTGCACGGGTTCTGGTATGCCTTCGGAGAGTACGATGGCTGGAACCTATGGGAGGCGCCGGACAACGTGTCGATGGCATCCGTCATGCTGGCCATCGGTGCGGGAGGCGCGCTCAGCTCGTACGAGACCACCGTCCTGTTAAGTGTCGAAGAGACGATGGACGCGCTTGGCAAAGCGAAGTCGATCCGGTACCGCCCGCCGGGATCGTGACCGCCGCCCGCGCTTTGCGGAGTGTCGAAGGCTGGGGAACGCTTGCTCTCGGACGGCGCACGTTGCAGCTTGCGTTTTCAATGTCTGCCACAGATTTTAGGAGGAGCATTAGAGGACGGAAGATGACGACCGGAAATCGGCGACGCCGGAGGAAATCCGCCCGGCCATCAGAGGCTGGGCGGTGCTTGGGGCAATTGTCGTTGCCGTGTTTGGTGCGGCCTACGTCATGATCGATAGTTGAATGGCCAACGATCCTGGTCGCCCCGATGGATTGCCTGAAAAGATCGGCACGGTCCTTGGTGCATTGGTGGTGATCGGCACGTTCGGGCTTCTGGCTTGGACCGTGCTTCGCGGCGTCCTTTATTGCACCCGGCCCGTCTGGACTTTCCCCTGCGGCGGCCGCGTCTCAGGCCGATCTCCTCATAGCAACAGACGGTCTTGGCCGCAGGCCAGCGCGCTGGGCAGCGTCACCGACATTCATGGCGATTTCCTCGGCTCGGGGTTCTTGTTCCTGGCCCATTGATTTTGCAGCATAATCCTGCGGGGGCTGTTGCCGAAATGCCATAGTCGCAGGTTTACCAGCACGCAAGCCCAAGGATATAGGCATCGCCCGCTTGGCAAGCAAAGCAAATGCCAGCATGAATGAAGATGAAAAAAGCGGCCGACTCGAGCCGCTGTTGTTTGGGCAGGCATCGGACCTTTTCATGCGCATGAAGTCACTTGCAATCGTCGCGGCCCTGGCGCTGTCGACGGCTGTCGCCGGTTGCAGCACCATCGGCTCGCAGATCTTCACCAACAACTACGGCGCGGTGACCGACGCCGGCTATCACCTGCCGCGCGTTCCGATCGAAAAGGTGCCGTTCAAATACCGCCGGCAGATCGTCGACTACGACACCAGGGAAAAGCCGGGCACCATTATCGTCGATACGCAGAACAAGTTCCTCTATTTCGTCATGGGCGACGGCGAAGCGATGCGCTACGGCATCGGCGTCGGCCGTGAGGGTTTCGAATGGCACGGCACCGCCCATATCGCGCTGAAGCGCGAATGGCCGACCTGGACACCGCCTTCGCAGATGATCAAGCGCCAGCCGGAGCTGGCCAAGTTTGCCGGTGGCATGGAGCCGGGGTTGAAGAACCCGCTCGGCGCGCGCGCCATGTACCTGTTCAACAAGGGCGGCGACATGGGTTATCGCCTGCATGGCAGCCCGGAATGGAATTCGATCGGCAAGGCGATGTCGTCGGGCTGCATCCGGCTGATGAACCAGGACATTATCGACCTCTACGACCGCACCTCGGTCGGCGCCAAGGTCATTGTCATATAAAACCCTTATACGCGGACCGTCTAGGCAACAACACAGACGTCGCAAACAGAAAACCGGGCACTTTGGCCCGGTTTTTTGTTGTCTATCGACGTTGACGATGGAACGTCGCGTCAGGAGACCTGTTCGACGTGCTGCACTTCCGGCACAAAGTGCCGGAGTAGGTTCTGGATGCCGTGCTTCAGCGTCGCGGTCGACGACGGGCAGCCGGCGCAGGCGCCCTTCATGTGCAGGAACACGGTGCCGTTCTCGAAGCCGCGGAAGGTGATGTCGCCGCCGTCCTGGGCCACCGCCGGGCGCACCCGCGTGTCGAGCAGCTCCTTGATGGTGACGACCAGCTCCTCGTCGGCCTTGTCGTAGAATTCGCCGGTCTGGCTGGTCTCGGCGGCGGGGCCGGCCTTGGCCATCACCGGCGCGCCGGACATGAAATGCTCCATGATGGCGCCGAGGATAGCCGGCTTCAGATGCTGCCAGTCGGGGCCGTCCTTGGTCACGGTGATGAAATCATAGCCGAAGAAGACGCCGGTGACGCCGGGGATTTCGAACAGCCGGCCGGCGAGCGGCGAAGCCGTCGCGGCGCTATCGGCATCGCGGAAATCGGCGGTGCCTTCTTGCAGCACTTCCTTGCCGGGCAGGAATTTCAGCGTCGCCGGGTTTGGCGTCGACTCGGTCTGGATGAACATGGCCGTCTCCGTGCCCGTTTCGGGCAGCTAGTTTGGAATAATTCTAATTAGGCTTTATCCGCCCGACATTCAAGCGAAAGGCATCGGGGAGAACGGCTGGCTGGCGGAATGTTTTGCTAGTTCGCTGAAACGATTGGAGATGTGTTGAGATTCAGGTCAGGCCGAGCCGAAAATGGTGGTTTCCGAGAACCGGAGCGGAGCGTACTTTTGGTACGTGAGCACCGGAAGCGCAGGAAGCCGCCATTTGCAGGCCGGCCTCACCTGAATATCAGCACATCTCAGGCGAGGCTGTCGATCTCCTCGTCCGACAGGTTCTGCGGCACCACCGTGACGGGAATCGGAAAGGCGGCGCCCTTGCCGGCGACCGCGCCGACCAGCGGCCCTGGGCCTTCCTTGCCGGCGCCTGCCGCCAGCACCAGAATGGCGATGTCCTGGTCTTCCTCGATCAGCTTGTGGATCTCTTCGGTCGGCTTGCCTTCGCGCACCACCAGTTCCGGCTCGATGCCGAGCTTCTGGCGCACCTTGTTTGCGTAGCTGTCCAGTGCGGCACGCGCCGTGGCGGTCGCCTCCTCGCGCATGATCTTCTCGACGCCCAGCCAGTGCTGAAAATCATCCGGCTCGATGACATAGAGCAGCACCAGTACGCCGCCCGTGCTTTGCGCCCGCTTCGAGGCGTAGGCGACGGCGCGCTCGCATTCGGGCGTGTCGTCGATGATCGCCAGGAACTTGCGGCGATGACCGGCTTCGCGGCTGAGGCGTTTGGAGACCATATTCACCCTGTTCGATGGTTTCGGTCGCAATCTGCCACCGCCACAGCCCGCCCGCAAGCGACCGGCGGCTGTGGCAATGCTGGTGCAGCTTAAAGCGCGTCGCGTTCGACCAGCGACGCGCTTCAGGTTCTTGTTTTGTGCATGTCGTTATCGCAAAACCGCTGCACACTTTTGCGCGACATGCATTAGCCTTGCAGCAGGCCGATAATGTCGCGCACGGTCTTCATGGTCGCTTCGGCCAATGTGCGGGCACGCTCGCCGCCATCCCGCAGCACCGCGTCGACATAGGCGCGGTCGCTGGAGATGCGGCGCATCTCGCCGGCGATCGGCGCCAGTTTTTCCACCGCAAGGTCGGCCAGCGCCGGCTTGAACACCGAAAACTGCTGGCCGCCGAATTCCTTCAGCACGGCCTCTTTCGATATTTCGGCGAGGCCGGCATAAATGCCGACGAGGTTTTCCGCTTCCGGCCGGCCGGCAAGCCCGTCCAGTTCGCCGGGCAAAGCCTCCGGGTCGGTCTTGGCCTTGCGGATCTTCTTCGAGATGGCGTCGGCATCGTCGGTCAGGTTGATGCGCGACAAGTCCGACGGGTCGGACTTCGACATCTTCTTCGAACCGTCGCGCAGCGACATGATGCGCGCCGCCGGGCCGCCGATGACCGGCTCGGTCAGCGGGAAATAGCCGTTCACCGTCTCTTCGCCCACCTGCATCTCGACGCCGACGCCAAGCGCTGCGATGCGGTCCGAAAAGTCGTTGTTGAACTTCTGCGCAATGTCGCGGGTCAGCTCCAGATGCTGCTTCTGGTCGTCGCCGACCGGTACGTGGGTGGCGCGGTAGACCAGGATGTCGGCGGCCATCAGGGAGGGATAGGCGAGCAGGCCGAGCGAGGCGTTCTCGCGGTCCTTGCCCGCCTTGTCCTTGAATTGCGTCATGCGGTTCATCCAACCGATGCGCGCCACGCAGTTGAAGATCCAGGCAAGCTCGGCGTGCTGCATCACCCGCGACTGGTTGAAGACGATGTGCTTGGTCGGGTCGATGCCGGAGGCGAGAAACGCCGCGGTGATCGACCGCGTCTGGTCCTGCAGATCCTCATGGACGAGCTGTGCGGTCAGCGAATGCAGATCGACGACGCAATAGATACAGTCGGAGGTGTCCTGCAGGGCGACGAATTTCTTGATGGCGCCGAGATAATTGCCGAGATGCAGATTGCCGGTTGGCTGGACGCCGGAAAAAACGAGCGGTTTGAAGGGGGGCTGATCGGTCATGGTGTTTCCCTGGCTTGTGGAGGGCCGTTTCGCGCGCGGCGAAAGTCTTGCGACGGCGCGCTTATGGACGAGAGCGAGGAGACGATCAAGAGGGTGTCGGATGGGCGGCGCAGGGCTTTGGCCTCGGACGAGCAAGCCGCCGCAGGAGGCTATTTGAAAAGATGCCGCCGAGCACAAACAAAACCCGCCTTGCGGCGGGTCCCCGGTGCGAATCAGCACCATATTTAAATTAGTAGCATAGCTGCCGGCACAAAGCAAGAACAAAATAGCTCGCCTTGGCGATTGCGTTCAATCTGGATCCGGCCGCATTGACGCATTGATGTAGATAGCTACATAATAGTTGCTACATGGCGGAAGCAAAACAATGACGATCAACATCAACAACAAGGAAGCTGACAGCCTGACGCGGGCTTTTGCCCGGCTTGAAGGTGTCGGGATCACCGAGGCGATCGTGATCGCCATGCGCGAAGCTCTGGAGCGCCGCCGCAATCGCGAGACGCCGCTGGAGACGGCGGCACGGCTCCGGGCCGAGTTCGGTATTGAGTTGAGCGAGCAGGCGCGCAAGCCGCTGCCGCGCTCTGTCTACGACGAATTGTCCGGCGAAGACTGATGTTCATCGATGCAGCCGCTATCGTTGCAATACTGAGCAACGAGACCGAAGCCCCGCGCTGCGCGCAGGCGGTCATGAAGGCGTCGGCTCCGTTCACCTCGGCTATCGCGGTTTGGGAAGCCGCGATGGCGCTTTCGCGATCGGAAAAGCTGGCCGTCCCGGTCGCCACAAGCTTCAAGATAGTCAGCCGTTTTCTCGAAGAGCGTGGAATCACCTTGCGGGAGCTTCCGCCTGCCTCTGACGCGGCATCTCTGGCTGTTGAGGCTGCATCGCGGTTTCGCAACAACGCTGGCCGTCTCAACATGGCCGACTGTTTCCACTACGCCTGTGCGCGCTACTACGCCGTTCCGATGCTTTCGACGGCGGACGAATTCCGTTTCACGGATCTGGAGACTGTTGCTTGACCGGCTGGGAGCCCTTGCGCCCGATATTGCGGCGGATCATGCCGAAATCGGCACCGCCGATGGCGAAGGCGGTGACGAAGTAAAGCAGCGCCCCGCCGGCGACGAGCGCTAGCAGCGTCACCGCCTTGATCACCAGCGGCGAGCCGGAGGCGAGACTTGCGGCGAACCAGTGTTCGGCAAAATAGATTGCCGCGGCCATCACCGCCGCCGACAGCACCAGCCGCGGGATGCGTTTCATGAGCGGCACGTCGCGGCCCCAATGGCCGCGCCGGATCAGCACGGCGAGCAGCATCGCCGCATTGACCCAGCCGGCGACAGCGGAGGCAACGGCAATGCCGGGCGCGCCCATCGTCGGAAACAGCGTCAGTGCCGTCGTAATGTTAACCGCCACCGAGATGGCGGCGAAAATCATCGGCGTGCGCGTGTCCTCGCGAGCGAAATAGCCTGGGGTGAACGCCTTGATCAGCACGAAGGCCGGCAGGCCGAGCCCGAAGATCGCCAGGATTGCCGCGACCGTCGGCGTCGAATTGTTGGCGGCAAAGGCGCCGCGCTCATAGACCAGCCGCACGATCGGCTCGGACATGACCAGCAGCGCGGCCGCCGCAGGCAAGGTCATGAAAAGGGTAAACTCGACCGAGCGGTTCTGCAGATTGGCGGCCTCGACCAGATTGCCCGATTTCAGCGCCCGCGACAGTTCCGGCAACAGCACGATGGCGACAGCGACGCCGACGACGCCCAGCGGCAGCTGGTAGACGCGGTCGGCATAGGCCAGCGACGACACCGCACTGTCCTGCGCCGATGCGATCGCCGTGCCGATCAGCTGGTTGATCTGGGTGATGCCGCCGGTGATCGCCGCCGGCAGCGCCAGGATCAGCAGCCGCTTGACGTTCGGCGTCATCTTCGGCCGCCGGAAGCCGATCGAAATGCCGGCATGGCGCACCGCCGCCCAGACGATCGCCAGCTGCACCAGGCCGGCCGCCAGCACGCCCCAAGCCAGGCCGAAACCAACGGTGCGGGCGTCCGAACCCTTGTACCAGGCATAGGCAAGCACGGCGATAAGGATGACGTTGAGGAACACCGGCGCCACCGCAGCGGCGAAATAGCGGCGCAGCGAATTCAGCATGCCGGCCATCATGGCGCCGAGCGACATGCAGATCAGGTAGGGGAACATGACGGTCGCCAGCGCCACCGTCGTCTCGAATTTTCCCGGCGTGTCGGCAAAGCCCGGCGCCACCAGATAGCGCACGATCAGCGGCATCGCCAGTTCCATGGCGATGGTCAGCGCCAGAAGCGCCGTGAACAAGACGCCGAACACGTCTTCGGAAAAGCGCTTGGCGCCGTCGGTGCCGTGTGTCTCGATCTCCTTGGCGAATAGCGGTACGAAGGCGGCATTGAAGGCGCCTTCGGCGAACAGCCGACGAAAGGTGTTGGGAAACTGGAAGGCGGCGTTGAAGGCGTCGGCGATCGGCCCGGTGCCGAGTGCGGCAGCCATCAGCATCTCGCGGCCGAAACCGAGGGCGCGGCTCATCAGCGTGCCGGAAGCGACCGTGGCGAATTTCTTGACAAGGCTCATGCGCTTGAAGACTGCCTGTGCGATTGGGGCAAATGGAAGGTAACCGTCACTCGGCGGCCGTTTTGGTCTTGCCGCGCTCGGACGCCGTGCCCTCGAGCACCGCGATCAGCCTGTTGCGGATGGTCGCCGTACGCGACGGGCTGTCGATCTTCTGGCCGGTGAGATCGGTGACGTAGAACGTGTCGATGACTTTTTCGCCGAAGGTGGTGATGTGGGCCGAGGCGATGTCGAGCGACAGGTCCGACAACATGCCGGTGATCTCCGACAGAAGGCCCGGCCTGTCCAGCCCCTCGACCTCGATCACCGAGAAACGGTTCGACAGCGTGTTGCGGATCTCGGCGCGTGGCGGAATACGGAAAACCTTGGCGCCGCGCCGCGGCTTGGTGCGCTTCTCGATCATTTCGGGCAGCCAGCTCTTGCCCGACAGCACGTCCTCGATCAGCCGGCCGACGCGCTCGGCACGGCGGCGCTCGTCCTCGTCGCGGTCGAACTCCCTCGAGATCAGGATGGTGTCGAGCGCGCGGCCGTCCGAGGTGGTGAAGATCTGCGCGTCGACGATGTTGCCGCCGGCCGCGGCACAGGCGCCGGCAATCACCGAGAGCAGGCGCGGATGGTCCTGCGCCAGCACGGTGATCTCGGTCACCGCCTCGAACTGGTGGGTTTTGACCATGGTGGCGAGCTTCTTGCCGGCGTGATCGGCCTCGCGGATGAATTCGGCATGGCGGAGCTGGTCGGGAAGATCGACCGCCAGCAGATAGTTCTCGTAGTGCTGGCCGACATAACGCTTGCGGGCCTTTTCCGGCCAGTCGGCAAGCGCCTCGGCCAGTTGTTCGCGCGCCGCCGCCGTCCGTTTGGCGCGCGACACCTCCGAAAACCCGCCGGTCAACAAAAGCTCGGTCTCGTAGTAGAGCGTACGCAGCAACTGGCCCTTCCAGCCGTTCCAGACCCCAGGCCCGACGCCGCGGATATCGCAGACGGTAAGCACAAGCAGCATCTTCAGCCGTTCGACCGACTGCACGATGGCGGCAAAATCCTCGATCGTCTTGCGGTCGTTGAGATCGCGGGTCTGCGCCGTCATCGACATGACGAGGTGGTTCTCGACCAGCCAGGCAACCGTTTCGGTGTCGGCCGGCGACAGCCCCATATGCGGGCAGATGCGCCGGGCGATCCTGGCGCCGGCTTGCGAATGGTCCTCCGGCCTGCCCTTGGCGATGTCGTGCAGCAGCACGGCGACATAGAGCGCCTCGCGGCTCTTCTTCAGCCCCGGCATCAGCGAGTGGGCGAGTGGATGGACCTTTTCGCCGTCGCCGCGCTCGATCTCGGCCAGCACGCCGATGCAGCGGATCAAATGCTCGTCCACGGTGTAGTGGTGGTACATCGAGAACTGCATCATGGCGACGATCTTGCCGAAGTCCGGGATCAGCTTGGCAAGCAGTCCGGCCTCGTTCATGCGCCGCAGATTGAGCTCGGCGTTGCGGTCCGAGGTCAACACATCGAGGAACAGCCGATTGGCCTCCTCGTCGCGCCTGAGCGCCTTGCCGACGAGGCCGAGAGAGCGGGTCAAAAGCTTCAGCGCATCGGGGTGGAATTCCAGGCCATGCTTGTCGGCAAACCAGAACAGCCTGAGCAGGTTAACCGGATCGCGCTCGAACACCTCGTCGTCGGCAATGTTGATGCGGTGGTTGTCGACGATGAAATCGGCCGTGCCGGCGAGCTTGCGCTTGCGCCGCGAAAAGGTGAGAAAGATGCGGTTGAAGCCCGGCACATGCTTGGCCTGCTCTTCTTCCAGCGCGGCGCAGAAAATGCGGGTCAGGTCGCCGACATCCTTGGCGACGAGGAAGTAGTGCTTCATGAATCGCTCGACCGCCGACAGGCCGGGATGGGTGGTGTAGCCCAGCCGCTCGGCAATATCGCGCTGGATATCGAAATGCAGCCGCTCCTCGGCCTTGCCGGTGAGGAAATGCATGTGGCAGCGCACCGCCCATAGAAAATCCTCGGCCTTCTGGAATTCCCTGTATTCGGCGTCGGTGAAGACGCCCTTGTCGACCAGTTCCTCGCCGGTGCGCACGCGGTAGAAATATTTGGCGATCCAGAACAGCGTCTGCAGGTCGCGCAGGCCGCCCTTGCCGTCCTTGACGTTAGGTTCGACCAGGTAACGGCTCTCGCCGGCCTTGGCGTGGCGCTCGTCGCGTTCGGCGAGCTTGGCCTGGACATATTCGGGGCCGGTGGTGCGCACCACCTCGTGGTCGAAGCGCTGCAAAAGCTCGTCATAGAGCTTTTGCTCGCCCCACAGGAAGCGCGCCTCCAGGATCGAGGTGCGGATGGTGATGTCGGTGCGCGACAGCCTGAGGCACTCGTCGATGTTGCGCGTGGCGTGGCCGACCTTCAGCCCGAGGTCCCACAGCATGTAGAGCATGTATTCGACGATCTGCTCGCCCCAGGGCGTTTGCTTGTAGGGCAGCAGGAACAGCAGATCGATGTCGGACCCGGGCGCCAGCGTGCCGCGGCCATAGCCGCCGACGGCGACGACCGCCATGCGCTCGGCCGAAGACGGGTTTTTGACGCGATAGACATGGGTGGCGGCGAAATCGTAGAGCGCGCGGATGATCTCATCCATCAGATGCGACAGCCGGGCGGCGCAGGCGGTGCCGCTGCCATCGTCCATCAGCATGCGTTCGGCGACCGTGCGGCCGTCGGCGAGCCGGCTTTTGAGAAGCTTGAGGACGCCGCTGCGCGCGGCCTTGCCGGAGCCGTCGCCTGCCGTGGCCGCGGTCAGTTCGGTCATCTCGCGGCGCAAGGCTTCGCCGTCGATCAGTTCCTCGAGCTTCAGGGATATTCTTGCCATAGATGCCGTTCGGCCTCGCCGTTTCGGCGGCGTCTATAGCGCGTTTTCGCGGCGCTGGGTATGGGGCGGACGGACGCGTTCTCCGCAGCCGCCGACAGGAGGATCATCTCGCGCCCGCGGCCGGTTCGGTTAGCGCCTGGCCACGAAAAATCGAAATCGGCCCTTGACCTTCCAGTTACTGGAAGCACTACCTCCGCCGCAACATCGAAATACAGGGGCTTTCGGCATGACGCATTCCGATCACCATCATCACGCCCATGGCAGCTGCTGCTCGGCAAAAGGCGCCCCCTCTGCTGCGGACGCCGTCATCCGCGATCCGGTCTGCGGCATGACCGTCGATCCGGCTGCCGGCAAGCCGACGGCCGAGCATGACGGCCGTCGCTATCATTTCTGCAGCGAGAGCTGCCGCGCGAAATTCGTCGCCGAGCCGGAAAAATACCTGACCGCTACCGATCCCGTCTGCGGCATGAGCGTCGATCGCGCCACGGCCAAGCACTTTTTGCGGCACGAGGGCCGGGGCTTCTATTTCTGCTCGGCCGCTTGCCAGGCGAAGTTCGAGGCCGAGCCGGCAAAATATCTCGGCGACAGGCCGGCGCCGCAGCCGATGCCCAAGGGCACGCAATACACCTGCCCGATGCATCCGGAAATCATCCGCGACAAGCCCGGCTCCTGCCCGATCTGCGGCATGGCGCTGGAACCGATGGGCGTGCCGACCGGCGACGAGGGGCCTAACCCGGAACTGGTCGACTTCACCAGGCGCTTTTGGGTGAGCGCGGTGCTGTCCGTGCCGTTGCTGCTCATCGCCATGGCGCCGATGCTCGGCCTGACGTTTCAGGCCTTCATCGACGACCGCGCGAAGGTCTGGCTGGAGCTGGCGCTGGCCAGCCCGGTGGTGCTGTGGGCGGCATTCCCGTTCTTCCACCGCGGCTGGGATTCGATCCTCAACCGCAGCCCCAATATGTGGACGCTGATTTCGCTCGGCGTCGGTGCCGCCTACCTCTACAGCGTCATCGCCACGCTGTTTCCAGGCCTCTTTCCGCACCAGTTCCGCGGCCATGACGGCACCGTACCGGTCTATTTCGAGGCGGCGGCGGTAATCGTCGCGCTGGTGTTCCTCGGCCAGGTGCTGGAATTGCGTGCCCGCGAGAAAACCGGTTCGGCGATCCGTGCGCTGCTCGACCTGGCGCCGAAGACGGCGCGGCTGATCGGCGCGGACGGTTCCGAAGACGACGTGCCGCTCGAAACCGTCAAGGCCGGCGACCGCTTGCGCATCCGCCCAGGCGACGCCGTGCCGGTCGACGGCATTGTGCTCGAAGGGCGCTCCTCCATCGACGAATCGATGATCACAGGCGAGCCGCTGCCGGTCGAAAAGACCGACGGCGACAACCTCACCGGCGGTACGCTCAACAAGAACGGCTCGCTGATCATGCGCGCCGACAAAGTCGGCGCCGAGACGACGCTGGCGCGCATCGTCGAGCTGGTCGCCAAGGCGCAGCGTTCACGCGCGCCGATCCAGGGGTTGGCCGACCGCGTCTCGTTCTACTTCGTCCCGGCCGTCGTTCTGGTTGCGATCATTGCGTTCGTCGCCTGGGCGATCGTCGGACCGGAACCCAGCCTGGTCTTTGCCATCGTCTCGGCGGTCTCGGTGCTGATCATCGCCTGTCCCTGTGCGCTCGGCCTTGCCACGCCAATGTCGATCATGACCGCCACCGGGCGCGGCGCGCATGCCGGCGTGCTGATCAAGGAAGCGGCGGCGCTCGAACGCTTCGCCTCGGTCGATACGCTGATCGTCGACAAGACGGGAACGCTGACCGAAGGCCGGCCGCGACTGACCGATGTCGTTGCCGTCGAAGGCATGGCGCAGGACGAGCTGCTGTCGCTCGCCGCCGGTCTCGAAAAAGGCTCGGAGCATCCGCTGGCCGAGGCGATCGTCGAAGGCGCCCGCGAACGCGGCGTGAAGGTCCCCGACTCCGGCGGTTTCGAGGCCGTCACCGGCAAGGGCGTTTCCGGCACGGTTTCGGGGCAGAAGGTGGCGCTCGGCAATGCCGCGATGATGGCCGATCTCGGCATCGACACGGCGTCGGTCCTGGCCAGCGCCGAGGCGCTGCAGGCCGACGGCAAGACCGCGATGTTCGTCGCTGTCGCAGGCAAGCTCGCCGGCCTCGTCGCCGTTGCCGACCCGATCAAGGCGACCACCGCCGAGGCGATCAAGGCGCTGCATGACAGCGGGCTGAGGATCGTCATGGCGACCGGCGACAACGAGCGCACCGCCAAGGCCATCGCAGCCAAGCTCGGCATCGACGCGGTGCGTGCTGGGCTTTTGCCCGAGCAGAAGGGTGCGCTGGTCGAGGAATTGCGTGCAAACGGCGCCGGCGTCGCCATGGCCGGCGACGGGGTCAACGATGCGCCAGCACTGGCCGCTGCCGATGTCGGCATCGCTATGGGCACCGGCGCCGATGTTGCGGTCGAAAGTGCGGGAATTACGCTGGTCAAGGGCGATCTCAACGGCATCGTCAGGGCGAGGACGCTGGCCCGCGCGACGATCCGCAACATCCGCCAGAACCTGTTTTTCGCTTTCCTCTACAATGTGCTTGGCGTGCCGGTTGCTGCCGGCGTGCTTTATCCGCTCACCGGCACGCTGCTGTCGCCGATGATTGCGGCGGCGGCGATGAGCCTGTCTTCGGTTTCGGTCATCGCCAACGCATTGCGGCTCAGGACGTTGAAACTCTGATTAAAACTTCCAGATAGACCCTGTTCAAAAAAGGAGACGATGAATGACCCTGGCCAAGAAGATCGTGCTGCTGATGATGGCGGCGGGAATGCTGCTTGCCGTTTTCCTCGAAAGCGTTCCGGCACAAGCCGAGGAGATGAAGCACGACATGGGCGCAATGGGCGCGCAGAGCCCCTCGACCGAGGGCTACAAGGCGGCGATGGACAAGATGCATACCGACATGATGGCAATCGAATATTCCGGCAATGCCGACGTCGATTTCGCTCGCGGCATGATCCCGCATCACCAGGCGGCCATCGACATGGCCAAGGTTGAGCTCGCCAATGGCAAGGATCCGGAAATCCGCAAGCTGGCCGAAGCAGTGATCGCCGCGCAGCAAGCCGAGATCAAGCAGATGCAGGACTGGCTCGCCGCCCATCCGGTGAAGTAGGCGTCACGCTGTCGGGAAATCCGGGCGAGAGGCCTCACCTGGATTCTGCTTCACCTGGATTTGCCTTGGCGACTGTGGTGCTATCCGGGCCTCGGACTGGAGCATGCCATGCCATCGACGATAAGAACGACCACCCTGCCCTGCGGCGAAGCCGTGCCGGTGCTCAGCCAGGGCACCTGGAAGATGGGCGAGGACGGTCGCCGCCGCGGCGATGAGGCCAATGCCCTGAAGCTCGGGCTGGATCTCGGCATGACGCTGATCGACACCGCCGAAATGTATGCCAGCGGCGGCGCCGAGGAGGTGGTGGCGGAGGCCACCGCCGGTCGCCGCGACGAGGTTTTCCTGGTCTCCAAGGTGCTGCCGTCCAATGCCTCGCGCGCCGGCGTGAAACGGGCATGCGAGAACAGCCTTAGGCATCTCGCCACCGACCGCATCGATCTCTATCTCTTGCATTGGCCGGGCAGCGTGCCTTTGATGGAAACGGTAGAGGCGTTCGAAGCGTTGAAGGCGGCCGGCAAGATCCGCCATTGGGGCGTCAGCAATTTCGATACCGACGAGATGGAAGAGCTGGTTCGGTTGCCGGCCGGCGGCAACGTCCAGACCAACCAGGTGCTCTACAATCTGTCGCAGCGCGGCGTCGAGTTCGACCTCGCCCCGTGGAGCCGGCAACGCGGCATGCCGCTGATGGCCTATTCGCCGGTCGATCAGGGGGTATTGGCACGCAACGCCAGGTTAGATGCCATCGCCGCCCGCCACGGTGCGACGCCGGCGCAGATCGCGCTTACCTGGGTGATGGCGCAGGAGGGCGTGATTGCCATTCCGAAGGCCAGCCGCCCGGAGCATATCCGGCAGAATGTCGCGGCGTTGGAGATCGAGCTCACGAGCGAAGATTTCGCCGAAATTGACCGCGCCTTCCCACCACCGAGGCGGAAGTCCGGCTTGGCGATGATTTGAGGGGTGGGGCGGAAGGCAAGCCAAAGCAGCGTTCCGTCACACCCCCCTCTGTCCTGCCGGACAGTCCGGCAGGACAGAGGGGGGGTGCCGTAGAGCGCTATCGGACGAGCACTACTTCCCAGCCAGCCCCTTCAGCCGGTACAGCGCTTCCAGCGCCTCCCTTGGAGTCATCTCGTCGGGATTGATCTCCGCTAGCGCCGCGCCCAGCCCGTCACTCTTCGCCGGCTTCGACGCTTCCCGCTGCGCCGCCACGGAAAACAGCGGCAGGTCGTCGACCAGACGGTTGGCCTTGCCCGAGACCTCGCCTGCTTCAAGCTGGTGCAGCACTTCCTTGGCCCGGCCGACGACGGCCTCTGGCAGGCCGGCCAGCCGCGCAACCTGGACGCCGTAGGAACGGTCGGCCGCACCCTTGCCGACCTCGTGCAGGAAGACCACGTCGCCCTCCCATTCCTTGACCCGCATGGTGACGTTGGAGAGCCGCGGCAGTTTTCCGGCCAGCGCCGTCATCTCGTGGAAATGCGTGGCGAAGATCGCCCGGCAGCGGTTTTTCTCGTGCAGATATTCGACCGCCGCCCAGGCGATCGACAGGCCGTCGAAAGTGGCGGTGCCGCGGCCGATCTCATCGAGGATGACCAGTGCGCGTTCGCCTGCCTGGTTGAGGATCGCCGCCGTCTCGACCATCTCGACCATGAAGGTGGAGCGGCCGCGCGCCAGGTCGTCGGAGGCGCCGACCCGCGAAAACAGCCGGTCGACGACGCCGATATGGGCTGATGCCGCCGGCACGAAGGAGCCGGTCTGGGCGAGGATGGCGATCAGCGCGTTTTGCCTGAGGAAGGTCGATTTGCCGCCCATATTGGGGCCGGTCAGCAGCCAGATCGCGCCGGCCTTGGCATCGCCTTGCGGCGACAGATCGCAATCATTGGCGACGAACGGGCCTTCGCCGGAACGCCGCAGCGCCTGTTCGACCACCGGATGACGTCCACCCGCAATCTCGAAGGCAAGGCTCGCATCGATCAGCGGCCGGCACCAGGCCTCGCTCTCGGAAAGCAAGGCAAGTGCGGCCGAAACGTCGAGCACGGCGAGCGCTTCGGCGCCGGCACGGATCGTGTCGGCCTGGCCGACCACTTCCGCCGTCAGCGCCTCGAAAGCGGCAAGCTCGATCGCCAGAGCCCGGTCGGCGGCGTTGGCGATCTTGGTTTCCAGCTCGGCGAGCTCCGTGGTGGTGAAGCGCATGGCGTTGGCCATGGTCTGGCGATGGATGAAGCGCGCCCTGGCGCCGTCGCTGCCGGTCATCAGCGCATGGTGGTTAGCGGTAACTTCGATATAATAGCCGAGCACATTGTTGTGCCTGATCTTCAGCGAGCGGATGCCGGTCTCGTCGATCAGCGAACGCTCCAGCCCGGCGATCACCTTTCGCGACTCGTCGCGCAGTGCCCGCATCTCGTCGAGTTCGGCGTGGTAGCCGCCGCGGACGAAGCCGCCGTCGCGCTTGAGCAACGGCAGCTCGTCGCTGAGCGCCTGTGCCAGATGCGTCGCCAGTTCATTAGGCAGTGCCTTGATAGCTCCCAACGCCGTGGTCAGTTCGCCCGGCAAGGCGGTTTGGCCGAACAGTTCGGCGATGGCGCCGGCCGCTTCGAAACCGGCGCGCAACGCGCCGAGGTCGCGCGGGCCGCCGCGGTTGAGCGCCAGCCTGGACAGCGCGCGCGGCATGTCGGCGACGCTCTTCAGGCTTGCCCGCACCGCCTGGCAAAGGCGCGTCTCGGAGCGGAAGAACGACACCGAGTCTAGCCTTGCAGCGATTGCCGCCGGATCGGTCAGCGGCGCCATCAGCCGGTCGGCGAGCAGCCTTGCACCGCCGCCGGTCACCGTGCGGTCGATCGCCTTGAACAGCGATCCGTCGCGGCTGCCGGACAGCGTGCGCAGCAGTTCCAGATTGGCGCGCGTCGCCGGGTCGATGAACAGCGTCGAGCCCTGCTCCTCGCGCTCCGGCCGCGACAGCGGCGGACGCTCGGCTTTCTGCGTCTTCTCGACATAGGCGATGACGCCTGAGATCGCCGACAGCTCGGCGCGCGAAAACGTGCCGAAACTGTCCGGCGTTGCCACCTCGAAGAAGCGGGCGATGCGGCCGGCGGCCGAAGCCGAATCGAACAGCGACGGCGGCTGCGGGCTGGCGACGCGGCCGAGCACGTCGAAGACCGGTTTCAGCTCCGGGTCGTAAAACACCGGCTCGGCGACGATCAGCTCGCGCGGATCGACGCGGAAGACATCGGCGAGCAGCCGGTCGGCGGTGGTCTCGGCGACGCGGAAGACACCGGTCGAGATCTCGATCCAGGCTAGGGCGAAACTTCCTTGGTTCCCTGTCGCGCTGCCGCGCTCCCCGCCTCTTGTATCGCCGCTGCCGCCCTTGACCCGTCCCAGCGCCATCAGGAAACTCGATTCCGACGGCGCCAGCAGTCTGTCTTCGGTGATGGTGCCGGGTGTCACCAGCCGCACCACATCACGGCGCACCACCGATTTGCCGCCGCGCTTCTTGGCCTCCGCCGGATCCTCGATCTGCTCGCAGACGGCGACGCGGAACCCCTGACCGATCAGCTTCTGCAGATAATCGTCGGCGGCATGCACCGGCACGCCGCACATCGGGATGTCGAGCCCCTGATGCTTGCCGCGCTTGGTCAGCACGATGCCGAGCGCCCGGCTTGCCTTCTCGGCATCGTTGAAGAACAGCTCGTAGAAATCGCCCATGCGGTAGAACAGCAGCGAATCCGGGTTCGCCGCCTTGATCTCGATATACTGCTCCATCATCGGCGTCGCCGGCGCAAAGGCCGGCGTGGCGTTGTCGCTTCGAATGGGCGTCTCGTCGTTCAAGAAGCTGCTTCCAAAATTTTGCAAGCCATGCTTGGCGGTTTACAGCGGCGAAGTGTAGCCTTAATCCCGAACCTTCCACAAAAGAAAGCATGCGCACCCCATCTCAAGCGGTGCCGTACGGGCGAGGAAACCAAAAGTACCATGGCCAAGAAAACCGAAAGCAACGGGCCCTCCGTCAGCGCCCAGGAGGCGCTGGAATTCCACGCCATGGGGCGTCCGGGCAAGCTGGAGATCGTCGCCACAAAACCGATGGCGACGCAGCGCGATCTCAGCCTCGCCTATTCGCCGGGCGTCGCGGTTCCGGTTCTCGCCATCGCCGAGGACCCGAGCCGCGCCTTCGACTACACGGTTCGCGGCAACATGGTCGCCGTCATCTCCAACGGCACCGCCATCCTCGGCCTCGGCAATCTCGGCGCGCTGGCCTCGAAGCCGGTGATGGAAGGCAAGGCGGTGCTGTTCAAGCGCTTCGCCGATGTCGATTCCATCGATCTCGAGGTCGACACCGAGGATGCCGACGAATTCATCAACTGCGTGCGTTTCCTTGGACCCTCCTTCGGCGGCATCAACCTCGAGGACATCAAGGCACCGGAATGCTTCATCATCGAGCAGCGGCTGCGCGAGCTGATGGACATACCGGTCTTCCATGACGACCAGCACGGCACCGCCATCATCTCGGCTGCCGGCCTGATCAACGCGCTGGAAATCACCGGCCGCGACATGAAGACCACGAAACTGGTCTGCAACGGCGCCGGCGCTGCCGGCATCGCCTGCATTGAACTGATGAAGGCGATGGGCTTTGCGCCAGAAAATATCATCCTGTGCGACACCAAGGGCGTGGTCTTCCAGGGCCGCACCGAAGGCATGAACCAGTGGAAGTCGGCGCACGCCGTGAGAACCGGTGCGCGCTCGCTGGCCGAGGCGCTGGACGGCGCCGACGTGTTCCTCGGCCTCTCGGCCAAGGGCACGCTGACCACCAGGATGGTGCAGTCGATGGCCAAGAACCCGATCATCTTCGCCATGGCCAATCCCGACCCCGAGATCACGCCGGAAGAAGTCGCCGAGATCCGCACCGACGCCATCATGGCGACGGGACGGTCCGACTATCCCAACCAGGTCAACAATGTGCTTGGCTTCCCCTACATCTTCCGCGGCGCGCTGGATGTGCGGGCGACCACCATCAACGACGACATGAAGATCGCCGCGGCCAAAGCGCTCGCCGAACTGGCGCGCCAGGACGTGCCCGACGACGTCGCCGCCGCCTACCAGGGCAACCGGCCGAAATTCGGCCCCAACTACATCATCCCGGTGCCGTTCGACCCGCGCCTGATCTCGGCCATTCCGATTGCGGTGGCCAAAGCGGCGATGGACTCCGGCGTCGCGCGCAAGCCGATCCTCGATCTCGACCGCTACGCGCAGGAGCTTTCCGCCCGCCGCGACCCGATCGCATCGACGCTGCAGCGCATCTACGACCGGGTGCGCCGCCAGCCCAAGCGCATCGTCTTTGCCGAGGGTGAGGAGGAGCAGGTGATGCGCGCCGCCGTCTCCTATGTGAACCAGCGACTCGGCACCGCCATCCTGCTCGGCCGCGACGACATCATCAAGGAAAACGCCAGGAACGCCGGCATCGACCTCGGCAAGCAAGGCATCGAGATCATCAATGCGCGGCTGTCGCGGCGCAACTCCGTCTACACCGACTATCTCTACGAGCGCATGCAGCGCAAAGGCTTCCTGTTCCGCGACTGCCAGCGGCTGATCAACAACGACCGCAACCATTTCGCCGCCTGCATGGTGGCGCTGGGCGATGCCGACGGCATCGTCACCGGCGTTACCCGTAACTATTCGACGGCGCTCGACGACATCCGCCGCGTCATCGACGCAAGGCCCGGCCATTGCGTCATCGGCGTGTCGATCGTGCTCGCGCGGGGTCGCACCGTCCTCGTTGCCGACACCGCGGTGCACGACATGCCGGATGCCGTCGAGATCGCCGACATCGCCGAGGAGGCCGCCGGTTTCGCCCGCCGCATGGGCTACGAGCCGAGGCTCGCCATGCTCGCCTATTCAACCTTCGGCCATCCGCAGGGCGAGCGCTCCGAGCGCGTCCAGGAAGCGGTGCGCATCCTCGACAAGCGCCGCGTCGATTTCGAGTATGACGGCGAGATGGCCGCTGACGTGGCGCTCAACGCCCGCGCCATGGCGCAGTACCCGTTCATCAGGCTGACCGGCCCGGCCAACGTGCTGGTCATGCCGGCCTTCCACTCGGCCTCGATCTCGACCAAGATGCTGCAGGAGCTCGGCGGCTCGACCGTCATCGGCCCGCTGCTGGTCGGCCTGAACAAGCCGGTCCAGATCGTCTCGCTCAATGCCAAGGATTCGGACATCGTCAACATGGCAGCGATTGCGGCGTATAGCGCAGGAGCTTGACGAGCGGGGGCAGCAGCAGCGCCTCTCCCTTCTCCCCCTGTGGGAGAAGGTGGCCGAGCGAAGCTCGGTCGGATGAGGGGTGTTCCAGCTTGGCACCGGCAGCACTCCGTCCAGCACCCCTCAACCGTCTCGGCGCTGCGCGCCGATCCACCTTCTCCCACAGGGGGAGAAGGAAGAGATGCCGCTACAGCAGCCCCGCCTGCTCGGCCTCTCTGCGCAAATTCTGGCGTGGCCTTGGGCCGATCTGCTGGATGACCAGCCCGGCCGCTAGCGAGCCGAGATCGCCGCAATCCTTGAGGCTGCGGCCTTGCGTGTAGCCGTAGAGGAAGCCGGCGGCATAGAGGTCGCCGGCGCCTGTCGTGTCGACCAGCTCGCGGATCCTGGTCGCATTGATGGTCACGGTCTCGTCGCCGCGCACGATCACCGAGCCCTTTTCCGAGCGGGTGACGGCGGCGATCTTGCAGTCCCTGCGGATCCGCGCCAGCGCCTCGTCGAATGAAGCGGTCTGGTAGAGCGACTTGATCTCGTGGCTGTTGGCAAAGACGATATCGACGGTGCCGGAGCGCATCAGATCGAGGAATTCGTCGCGGTAGCGATCGACGCAGAACGAGTCCGACAATGTCATCGACACTTCGCGCCCGGCGGCGTGGGCGAGCTTAGCCGTCTGCCTGATCGCCTCCTTGGCGCGCGGCGGGTCCCACAGATAGCCCTCGAAATAGGTGACGGCCGCGCCCGACGCCTTGTCGGCCTCGACGTCCTCTGGGCCGAGCTCGACGCAGGCGCCGAGATAGGTGTTCATCGAGCGCTCGCCGTCCGGCGTGACGAAGATCATCGAGCGCGCTGTCGGCGGTTCGCCGTTAAGCGGCCTGGTGTCGAAGGCGACACCCTGGGCATGGATGTCATGCGCGTAGATTTCGCCGAGCGCGTCGTTGGAGACCTTGCCGAAGAAAGCGGCGCGACCGCCGAAGGAGGCGACGCCCGCCGCCGTGTTGCCGGCGCTGCCGCCCGAGGCTTCAATGGCCGGGCCCATGCGGCTGTAGAGCAGTTCGGCGCGCCTCGTGTCGATCAAATTCATCGCGCCCTTGATGATGCCGTTGGTCTCCAGGAACGCCTCGTCGCATTGGGCGATGATGTCGACGATGGCATTTCCGATACAAAGCACGTCATAGTCCGGCATCAATTCATGTCTCCGCCAAAAAACCCACCGGCTTTCTGCCACGCCGGGCGCGGGCGGGTCTAGCGGTTTGATGCGGCTTTGCCTAGGCCGCGAGTTATAAATCCGGGCAGAACGCATGCTTCGTATCGCGCGGTTTGCGCTTGTATCGCGACCTGTCTCCGCCTATCCCAAAATATCGCCCCTAGGCCTCGTTTGACATGGAATTGGAAACGCCGTGATCCTCGACGCCGCCCGTGCCGCCTTGAGCCGGCTGTTCTCGCCCGAATTCCGTTCCGTGTTCCTGAAGACGCTGGCGCTGACCTTGCTGGCGCTGGCGGCGCTTTGGTTCGGGATGAAGAGCCTGTTCGAATGGCTGGCCTGGCCGTGGATCGATGCATGGCTGCCCGCCCTACCCTCCTGGGCCGGATGGCTGGGCGCCGTCGTCGCCGGCATCGGCCTTGCGCTGGGCTTGGCGCTGCTCATCGCGCCGGTGACGGCGATCATCGCCGGCCTGTTCCTCGACGACGTCGCCGAAGTGGTCGAGCGCACGGATTATCCCACCGATCCGCCCGGCCGCGCCGTGCCGGCGTTGCGCTCGCTGGTGCTGGCGATCCGGTTCTTCGGCGTCGTCATCCTCGGCAATATCGTCGCCCTGCTGCTTCTGCTGGTGCCGGGCATCAACATCGCCGCCTTTTTCATCGTCAACGGCTATCTGCTCGGGCGCGAGTTCTTCGAATTCGCCGCCATGCGCTTTCGCCCGGAGGCCGAGGCCAAGGCGCTGCGCAGGAAATATGCCGGCACGGTGTTTCTCGCCGGGCTGCTCATTGCTGCTTTTCTTGCCGTGCCGCTGCTCAACCTTCTGACGCCGCTGTTCGCCGCCGCCATGATGGTGCATCTGCACAAGGCGATCTCGGCACGGGAAGGGAGCTAGCGCAGCAGAAAGCCGCGCCCCAGTTCGTCGTCGTCCTCGACGATAAATTCGGCCCGCCCTGAGTAGTAGGCGCGGCCGCCGACGCGGGCGATGATGGCGTCATGCGGCCCGGCCGTGGCCGTGCGTACGACGGCGCCGGAAAAGCGCGAGCCGGCGATGCTCTCGAACAGCCGCGTCCGGCCAATCTCGATTTGCCCCTTGGCGTGCATGGCCGCCAGCCGCGCGGTGACGCCGGAGCCGGTCGGCGAACGGTCGACCTCGGCCTCGGCGAAAACGCAGATGTTTTTGGTCGGCGTATCGGAGAACGCATCCTGTCCGTCGGTCAGGATGGTGCCGTAGAGAAAGGCGAGATCGGCATGGTCGGGATGCAACAGCGGCAATTCGGCCTTCAGCCTATCAGTCAGCGCGGTCGCCGCATCGACGAAATCGCGCACGCGGTTCCTGCCAAATTCCAGCCCGAACTGGCGGCAGTCGGCCACTGCATAGAAGGCGCCGCCATAGGCGATGTCGAAGCCGACCGGACCATAGCCCGGCAGCTCGATCCGCTGGTCGCCGACGAACAGAAACGCCGGCACGCTTTCGAAGGACACCGCGCCGGCCTTGCCATCCCTTACCTCGACTGCAGTCGAAATCAGCCCGCATGGCGCCTCGATATTGACGGTCGTCAGCGGCTCGCGTGGCGCCACCAGCCGCTCGTCGACGGCGTAGCGGCCGAGCGCGACGATGGCGTGGCCGCACATCGTCGAATAGCCCTCATTGTGCATGAACAGCACCGCGAGGTCGGCGCCTGGCAGGTCGGGCTCCACCAGCAGCGCGCCATACATGTCGTAATGGCCGCGCGGCTCGAACATCAGGATCTTTCTGAGATGATCGAGATGGTCGCGCACATACGCACGCTTTTCGAGGATCGTGCCCTTGGGAATATCGGGGTAGCCGCCGGTGACGATCCGCAGCGGCTCGCCGCCGGTGTGCATGTCCACGACCGTGAGGGTCATTTGCCGGACCCCGTCTAGGCCGAAGGTTTGGCAAACAGCGCCTGCAGCTTGCCGAACGGCATGGCGGCGCGGGTGAAGCCGAAGGTGCCATCCTGCTGGATCTCGCGCGCCGCGGTCTCCAGCATGCCGAAGGCGAAATTGGTCAGCCATGGGCCGAGCGAGACGCGCTTTACCCCCGCCATGGCCAGGTCGGCGATGGTGAAGCCGGGCCTGGCCATGACGTTGACCGGCTTGGTCAGTGCCGAGCAGACGGTTCGCACCATCTCGATGTCGCCCAGCCCCGGTGCATAGAGCACGTCGGCGCCGGCCTTCTCGAAGGCCTGCAGCCGCTTGATCGTATCGTCAAGATCGGGCTTGCCCCACAGGAAATTCTCGGCCCGCGCGGTGAAGACGAAATCGCGTTTCAGTGCCCGTGCCGCTTCCGCCGCCGCCGCGACGCGCTCGACGGCATGCGCAAAATCATAGATCGGCTTGTCGGGCTCACCGGTATGGTCCTCGATCGAGCAGCCGGCGAGGCCAGCCGCCTCGGCGGCGAAGATGGTCTCGCCGGCACTTGTTGCGCTGTCGCCCTTGCCCTTTTCGAGATCGGCCGAAACCGGCAGCCCGGTCGCCGCCGACACTTCACGGCAATGATGGATCATCGCCTCGAACGTCACCGCGCCATCGGGCAGGCCGCGCGAAAAGGCAAAGCCGGCGCTGGTCGTCGCCAGCGCCTTGAAGCCGAACGACGCCAAAAGCTTGGTCGTGCCGACGTCCCAGGAATTGGCCATGACGAAGATCGAGGCATGCAGGTCGCGAAAAATCTTGCCCTTGTCCATGGATGCTCCCCTCCAGTGCAGAATGTGAGGCAAATTCTAGCCCGGCGGCAGGCGCCGGGCAAACAAATGCGGTTGGCTCAGAAGCGTTTGGCGTTGTCATCTGCCAATCGATCCAGCGCGTCGGAATCCTTGACGTAGCGCGAAGCATTTTTGTCCCAATGATAGGTGACGGAGATGTCGCGCGAAGACGCCTCTGGCGGCGGCTGGCCGTCGCAGCTTTCTTCTCCCGGCAGCGTCGCGTCGGTCACCGTGACCTTGATGGCTGCATAGGGCTGGCCGTCGGCGATCACCTGGAACGCCGCATTCTGTGTCCTCCTATGAGTGCAGAGGTTTTCGTCGAACGTATAGATCATGTCGATCAGCTCGAACCTGTCGTTGCGGACCATGATCAGCGGCGTGATCCCATAGCCCTGGCTCGAATTGAAATGCATGCTCATGCTGATGATGGCGTCATCGCCGGGCCCGATCGACAGCTTGCCCGGATCGCGAAAGTAGGTGCTGCGGTCGACGGCGACATTGACCGCGTCGAGCAAGGCCGGCTTGCCGGTGATGTCGTAGAGTGCCAGCACGGCATAGCCCTCGGCGCTGTCAGGCGAGTCGCCGAGGTCGAGCAGCATCGCCAGCCGGTCCTTGCCGCCGGCCTTGATGCCGAGCACGTCGCCGCTGGAAAGACCCGACGTCGCCGGCGGCGAGCCGCCGTAGTCCGGTCCAGCGACGTGGCGCATCTCGATCGGCCTCGAACCTCGGAAAAAACCGTCCTTGTCCGCGGTCAGATCGGGAATGACCATCCTGGCGAGATCGAGATAGGTGACATCGCCGTGGCCGGGGACGGCGCTGCCGAGCTCCGGGAAACTGACGGCCTCCGCGCTGGCAGTCGTCCAAAGACAGGGCAGCAGCAGGCAGGCAAAGATGAAACGAAGCAGGGAGAAGGTCATGCGCGCGCGCTCGTTATCTCGGGCGCGCGCAAGCTAGAGCATTTTGCGACCAAGAGGAAACACCTGGCGTTGCCTCACTATGTTGGCTTGGCTTGGCTCGCCAGGGTCTGCTGGAAAACCGGCACCAGCTGATCCATGGCGGCTGCGAGCCACGCGCCGAGTTCGTCGGGCAGAGTGTCGTGAATCCAGACCAGGCGGCTCCGGCCCTCGCCCTCGGCAAAGACCTGCATGGAGGTATTATCGTGGGTGACCTCGTCGCCGAGCCATCCCCACACGATCCGCCGGCTCTGCTCGTCGCGGGCGATGAGCCGCTCTCGCACAATCTTGCCGTCGGCGAAGGTAAGGGCCCGTACGTCGCCCTCATCCACCCGACAGTCGACGAAAACGCCTGGGGCTATCCGTTGGGCGCCGCCGGCGAAGTCGCCCACCGTCGCCCATACGCTTTCCGGTGAAGCATCTACGATGATTTCCCTGACTATTGAAACCATGTTCGCTGGTCCTTCTGTTAGTAGGTAGACCTGTCTGTCTACATGTGGATGTATACAGACCTGTCTGCTATAGTCAAGGCATGTCCACAGCCCGAATCAACGATCGTCCCGAAAGCCTTGCGCGTCGTCGAATCCTCGATACGGCGACCGCACTGTTTTCTCTGGAGGGGGTCCGTGCAGTCGGGATCGACCGCATCATCGCCGAGGCCGGCGTTGCCAAGGCGACGTTCTATCATCACTTCGCGGCCAAGGACGACCTCGTCCGCGCCTATATCGAGGAGCTCAGCAAGGGAGGACGGGCGGCAATCGCGAGCCTTGGCCGGCGGCCACCTCGCCAGATGATCCTTGCCATATTCGATCTCATCGCCGACGCGGCGGATCAGCCGGGCTACCGCGGCTGCCCGTTTCAGAACGCCGCTGCTGAATATCCGGACCCCAGCAGCCCGGTTCGCCAGGCGATCGATCAGCATCGTCACTGGAAGTGGGGCACCCTCAGGGACTTGCTGATCGCGGACGCAAATCCCGATCCGGACCGCACCGCGGACGCGCTAACGGTGGCGGCCGACGGTCTCCTTGTCGTCAGTCATCTCGACAGGCCGGCCAATCTGCGCAGTCTCATACGCGACACGGTCGACCGAGTACTTGGAGGCCCGCGCCCGGTCTGAGAGACCGGGCGCGCGTGCAGCCTACGCATAGGCGATCAGTGGATCGGCACCAGCCCGGCCAGTTCACGCATGTCGTCGAACAGGATGCCGCCGGCTTCGATCAGCCCGTCGCGGTCGGAAAGCGGGTCGCCATGGTAGGAATAGACGCGCATGCCGGCGGCGATGCCGGCTGTCGTCCCGGCGACGCTGTCCTCGATGACGATACAGTCGGCGGGCGCGAAGCCCATCGTCGCTGCCGCATGCAGGAAGAGGTCGGGGAACGGCTTGCCACGCGAGACCATGGTCGAGCTGAACAGCGCATGCTCGAACAGCGGCAGCAGTCCGGTCTGGCCGAGCGTGATGTGCATTTTGGACACCCGTGCCGACGAGGCGACACAGGTGGCGATGCCGGCGGCGTGCACGGTTTCGATGAACTCGCGAACGTAGGGGATGGCCTCGACGCCATGCGCGAACAGGTCGGGCAGGCCGGCGTTCCAGCGCTCGACGAAATCGGCGCCGAGGCTGACGCCGGTCGCCTCGACTTCCTTCTGCACCGAGACCATGCTGCGGCCGGAGAAATTCTTGCGGCAATATTCGAAGCTGGCCGGAAAGCCGGCCGCGGTCAGCCACTCGGCGAGGCGCCGATTGGCCAGGTTCTCGGTATCGACCAGAACCCCGTCGCAATCGAAGATGACGAGCTTGGGTATTTTCATCAGGCCGTGCCGGTCGATCCGAAGCCGCCCGAGCCGCGCGTTGTGCCGCCAGCCAATGTGCGCTCCTCGACGGTCGCCTGCGTCACCGGGGCGAAGACGATCTGGGCGATCCGCATGCCGCGCGTCACCGCGAAATCCTCGTCGCCGAGATTGATCAGCAGCACCTTGACCTCGCCGCGATAGTCGCTGTCGATGGTGCCCGGCGTGTTGAGGCAGGTGAGCCCGTGCTTGAAGGCGAGGCCGGAACGCGGCCGGACCTGGCCCTCGACGCCCTCCGGAATTTCCAGGACCAGCCCGGTCGGCACCAGCGCGCGCTTTCCCGGCAGGATCAAAAGCGGCCTGTCGTCCGGGACGGCGGCGCGCAGGTCCATGCCGGCGGCGCCCGAGCTTTCATAGGCCGGAAGCGGCAAGCCCTCGCCATGCGGCAGCCTGACGAAGCCGACAGCCGGACCGATGACGGAGGTGGGATAAAGTGCTGCGCGCATGAGGCTGATCCTATCGTCGCGAACGCCGGCTCAGTCAACTCGGCGGCAATGCTATCAACGGCTTTCTTTCAGTGCGGTTCCGCCTCAGCGCAGTTCCATCGGAACGACCGTGGTCTCCTTGATCTCCTCCATGACGAAGGAGGCCGAAACGTCGGACAGTGCCACCTTGGCGATCAGCCGTTGATAGAGCCGGTCATACGCCTTCACATCGGCGACGCGGGCGCGCAGGACATAGTCGAGATCGCCGGACATGCGGTAAGCGCCGGTGATCTCGGCAAAGCCGGTCACCGCCGCTCGGAATCTTTGCAGCCAGTCGGGATCGTGGTTGGAGGTGCGGATCAGGATGAACACCGAAAGGCCGAGCCCAAGCTTGTCGGCATCGACCAGCGCCACCCGGCCGGTGATGACGCCGTCCTCCTCCAGCCGCTTGACCCGGCGCCAGCAGGCATTGCGCGACAGCGATATTCTTGCCGAGAGCTGGTCGACGGACAGCGTGCCGTCGCGTTGCAGCTCGGCCAGCAATCTCCGGTCTATTTCGTCGATTTCCGGCGCCATGTGGGATGTTTGTCCCAAAATTCAGCCTTTCACAAGGACAATTTGAGACCGATGAACCGAACACCCATGCCAGTATACTGATCGCCGGCTCTTCATGCCGGCAGGAGGGATCGACATGACCGCACGGCTCGCAAGACTTTTCACCTCTCACCCGGCCGCGGTCGGCGAGAGTTATTTCGGCCATATGGCTTTCGCCGCATGGTTCTCGTCGCGATTGTTCATGGCGGCCTTTGCCGCGCTCGTTCATGCTTTCTTGCCGTTTCTGTTCGAGACCACGGCAAGCGGCATCATCCGTGAGCTCTATGAGCGGACGCACAACAGAGGACGGTAAGCCGTAGAGGTGCCGATCGCGGCGAGGCCGCTGGACAGCGCCGCCCCTCAACAGGCCCCGCAGCGCAATCCCGATCAAGCGCCGCCATCGTCGAATGCCGAGCCAGGCTTGCATCCACGCGCCAATCCGCCATTTTGAGGATCGCGGCGCGATAGCCCGGAGCATTCACCATGGATATCGTCTTTTCCTCGACCACCAAACTGGCCGCGGCCATCCGCGACCGTACGGTTTCCGCAATAGAGGTGCTGGACGCGCATCTGGCGCAGATCGACAGGCACAATGAGGCGGTCAATGCCGTCGTAACCCTCGATCGGAAAGGCGCGCGGCAACGCGCCGTCAAGGCCGACGACGCGCAGGCGCGCGGCGAGGCCCTTGGGCCGCTGCATGGCGTGCCGTTCACACTGAAGGACACGCATGAAACCGCCGGCATGAGAACCACCGTCGGCTTCCCGGCCTTCGCCGACTATGCTCCGAGGGCAGACAGTCCGGTCGTTGCCCGGCTGAAGGCGGCAGGCGGCGTGCTGGTGGGCAAGACGAACGTGGCGACGATGCTCGGTGACTGGCAGTCTGACAATCCACTGTTCGGCCGCACCGGCAACCCCTGGAAGCTCCAGCACACCGCCGGCGGCTCCAGCGGCGGTGCGGCGGCGGCGCTCGGCACTGGTATGACGCCGTTCGAGGTCGGCACCGACATGCAGGATTCGATCCGGCTGCCGGCCGCCTTTTGTGGCGTCTACGGCCTCAAGCCGACCGAGCACCGCGTCTCGCTCGCCGGCGCCTTCCCCGACCCGGGCGGGGTGCCGCGCAGCGTGCGGCTGATGTCCTGCCTCGGACCGCTGGCGCGCAGCGTCGAGGACCTGGCACTGATCTACGGCCTCATTGCCGGGCCGGATGGAAGCGATACCGACCTTGCGCCGGTACCGGTCGAAACCATGCCGGAGCTGGATCTCAGAAATTTGCGGATTGCCGTCGCGCCGTCCTTTCTGGGCTTTCCGGTGGCCGGCGAGATCAGCGCGGCGGTCGAAAGTCTGGCAAAGGAGCTTCAGTCGGCAGGCGCCATCGTCGAGGATGCCAAATTGCCGGAGCTCGACCTGCACGACGATCTGGAGCAAGGCGGTGCGCTGATCGGCATGATGCTGGAGGCGGCCCAGCCCGAACCGCGGGAGAAGCCGACGCCGGTCTCGCGCTGGTTCGAGGCGCTCGCCCGCCGCGACCGCTCCATCCTGGCGTGGGAACGGTTCTTCGACGGCTGCGACGCCTTGCTGTGCCCGGTCGCCATGGCCACCGCCTTCCCGCATTGCGAGCCGGGAACGCCGATCGGGGTCGACGGCAAGACGCAAAGCTACTGGATGCTGCCGGCCTATGGCGCGGTGTTCAACTACAGCGGCCATCCGGCACTGTCGCTGCCCTGCGGACAAGATCGCGACGGCCTGCCCATCGGACTACAGCTTGTCGGCAAACGCTGGTCGGAGCGGCGCCTGCTCGGGATCGCCAGGGCAATCGAGCCGCTGGCCGGCGGCTTTCGCCGCCCGCCCGGTTATTGAGTAAACCGCGCCAGTCCGTAGGGATCAAGCAGCGGATCGCGCTCGCCGTCGAGGATTTCGCGGGCGGCGAACAGGGCGACGGCCGGCGCCAGCGTGATGCCGGAATGCATGACCGCAACATAGACGCCGCTCGTGCCTTCGGCGCGGCCTATGATCGGAAAGCCATCGACCGGGGTCGGCCGGTAGCCAATGGTGTGGAAATCGAGTTCCAGCCCATCCGCGCCGCGCAGCATCGCCTTCATCGCCGCAAACAGGTCGCGGGCGGTGGCCGGGGCATCCATGCCGGGATCGGCGCCGCCGAAATCCGAGCCGGCGATGACGCGGCCTTCCGCCGTCTGGCGCATATGCAGGCGGTCGCCGATCACCAGGCCGTTGAGCAGCTTTTCGTAGGGGCGCGAATGCACGATCAGGCCGGGCGGCGTTTCGATCGGCAGTTCTATCCCGGCTGTGGCAGCGATTGCCGGAGAGCCGGCTCCGGCCGCGATCACCACCTCGTCGGCAGCAATCCGCCCGCCGGATGTATCGACGCCGGCAAGCCTGCCGTTGGCTTGCACCAGAGCGGTCGCGGTCGTCCCGGCTACAATTCGCGCGCCGCGCCGTTCGGCGTCGGCCAGCAGTGCTTGCGTGGCGGCGACCGGCTCGGCAACGCCTTCCTCGGCGACATAAAGGGCGAAATCGGGAAGCTCGGTCAGATTGGGCTCGATGCGCGCCGCTCCGGCACGGTCGACACGCTCGATGCCGTAGCCCCAGGCGGCGTGCTCGGCCGCATAGGCCTCAAGTTCGGCACGCGGCAGGTCCCAGCACAAGCCACCGCACCATTGCAACGGGATGCCGGGCACCTCGTTCGCCAATCGCGTCCATTCGGCCATCGACCGAATGCGCAGCCGGAAATAGACCTCCGGATTACCCCAGCTGGCATTGATCCAGGCAAAGGAATTCGGTGTTGCGATGCCGCCGGCGCCGCTCCCGGCAATGACCGTCACCTTTGCCCCGGCCCTGGCCAGGTGCCAGGCGATGGAGGCGCCGATGATGCCGGCGCCGATGACGATGACTTGTTTCGCCGCTGTCATGCTTCACTCCTCGTTCCGACGCCCCCACTGCGATGCCATTGCCCGTGGGTTCTGCCAAGAGCGCACGGTATCAAATATTCTCTTGACTTTAATACGTACGTACGTATTGTCTCAATATGGCCAGACATTCACTTCGCGAAAAACTTCTCGACGCCGGTTTCAAAACCATCTGGAATTCCGGCTATTCGTCCGCCGGCGTACGCGACATCGTCGCCGCGGCCGATGCCCGCCCGGGGTCCTTCACCAATCATTTTGCCTCCAAGGAGGCGTTCACCGGCGAGGTGCTGGACCGCTATTTCGCCTATGTGAGCGGTTTGGTGGAGCAGGCCCTCGCCCGGGACGGCACGCCCCCGGTCGGGCGCTTGCGCCGCTATCTCGAAATCATCACGTCGAAGCTGGAGGCGCATGATTGGGCACGGGGCTGCATGATCGGCAATCTCAGCCTCGAGACGGCGGCTCACAGCGAGGCGCTGAGGCTGCAACTCGTCGCCATTTTCGAACGCTGGCGCAAGCCCTTCGCCGAATGCATCGCCGAGGGCCAGGCGGCCGGCGACATCACCGACGCGTTCGATGCCGAGGACCTCGCCGATTTCCTGTTGAGTTCCTGGCAAGGCGCGATGCTGCGCATGAAGGTGGAGCGCAGTCCCGAACCGCTCGAGCGTTTCAAGAACATCGTCTTCAAAACAGTCTTCGCAAAAAAAAGGAGCTGATCCGATGAACCCGAAACTCGAAAAGCGCACAATGTTGCCGCGCTCGCAAGTCGCGGTACTCGATTCCACCATCTCCTATGTCGAGGCAGGTACTGCCGGTCCGACTGTGCTCTTCCTGCACGGCAACCCGACGTCGTCCTACATCTGGCGCGACATCATCCCGCATGTGGCGCCGCGCGGCCGCTGCATAGCGCCCGACCTGATCGGCTATGGCCAATCCGGCAAGCCGGACATCGACTATCGCTTCTTCGACCACATCCGCTATCTCGACGCCTTCATCGAGACGCTTGGCATCACCGACATGGTGGTCGTCGCGCAGGATTGGGGCACCGCACTCGCCTTCCATCTCGCGGCACGGCGGCCGCAGCGGATCCTCGGCCTCGCTTTCATGGAGTTCATCCGCCCCTTCGAGAGCTGGGACGATTTCCACCAGCGTCCGCAGGCGCGCGAATTATTCAAGGCAATGCGCACGCCGGGCGTCGGTGAGAAGCTTGTCCTGGAAGATAACGTCTTCGTCGAAAAGGTGCTGCCGGCTGCTGTGCTGCGCACGATGAGCGATGAGGAAATGGCCGCCTACCGGGCGCCGTTCCCGACGCCGCAATCGCGCAAGCCGATCCTGCGGCTGCCGCGCGACCTGCCGATCGAAGGCCAGCCCGCCGATGTCGCTGCCATCAGCGAGCACGACCATCGGGCGCTCCGGCTCTCCTCCTACCCGAAGCTGCTTTTCTCAGGCGATCCGGGGGCCCTCGTCTCGCCGCATGCGGCACGGGAATTCGCGGCCGGCCTGAAGAACTGCCGGTTGATCGATCTCGGACCCGGCGCGCATTATCTACAGGAGGACCATGCCGACAGGATCGGCGCCACAATTGCCGAGTGGATTCCGGAGGTGGCCTTCGAGAGCCGAGCGACCGAATCGGCCTGACGTCGGGACGTGAACCGGCGGCAGCCGGAGAGGTCGACAGCTTAGCTCTGCCGGTGCCAAGCGATGGAGGCGCCAATGATGCCGGATCCAATGAGGATGATGTTCTTGCTCACGGCCGTGTACCTTCAAACGCCCAGGACTTCTTGCCCTCATTGCCACCATGCTACAGACTTACCAAGGGCGTTGCCGGGACCGCTCTCGAAGCGGTTCGATGACGATCGCCTCACTGGAAACGTTCAGCTCAATCACATGAGGGTCATTTGCGCCGCTGGATAAAAGGGCTGGTTTTTGCTGCAGCCGGAGCCGCCATTGTCTCTGCCGTCTTCTTTGGCCCGCTGCCGTTCGTTCGATCTTGGTGGCAGGACGACAACTGGCTGGATCCTTTGCATAAACGCCATCGCATCGCTGACGGTTTGGTGCTGACCGGGGCGTTGGTTGGGAAATCGCGGGCAGAAGTCCTTGCGGCGCTCGGCGCGCCGCCTGAGACCGACAAGTTCTCCGATTGGAGCCTGGTCTATGTCCTTGGCCCGGAAAGGGGATTGCTTTCGATCGACTATGAATGGCTCGCCATCCGCACGGATGATGCCGGTTCGGTCACTGAAGCGGCTGTGATCCGTGACTGAACTCGCGGCCCGCAGTGATATTCGCATCATCTGGCATTGAGTGCGAAGGGTGTTTCCGTTCGACAGGCCGGAAAAGCGCTGCTAGAAGCCCGCGCCACAGACAGGATTCCATGAAATTGGCTGAAGACATCGAACAAGCGGTATCGCGCCGCCGCACTTTCGCGATCATTGCCCACCCCGACGCCGGCAAGACGACGCTCACCGAAAAACTGCTTTTGTTCGGCGGCGCCATCCAGCTTGCCGGCGAGGTCAAGGCCAAGAAGGACCGCATCCAGACCCGCTCGGACTGGATGAAGATCGAACGCGAGCGCGGCATTTCGGTGGTCACCTCGGTGATGACCTTCGAATACGAGGACACCGTCTTCAACCTGCTCGACACGCCCGGCCACGAGGATTTCGCCGACGACACCTATCGCACGCTGTCGGCGGTCGACAGCGCGGTCATGGTGATCGACGCCGCCAAGGGCATCGAGCCGCGCACGCTGAAACTGTTCGAGGTCTGCCGGCTGCGCGACATCCCGATCATCACCTTCGTCAACAAAATGGACCGCGAAAGCCGAGACCCGTTCGACATCCTCGATGAAATCGAGCAGAAGCTGGCACTGGATACAGCGCCGATCACCTGGCCGATCGGCCGCGGCAAGACCTTTTCCGGGACCTACCATCTGGCGCTGAACGCGGTACGCAAGGGCGACGCCGAAAAGGAGCGCACGCCGGTCAATGGACCCGATTCCAACCGCGTCGCCGGCCTGTTGCCGGAGAACGAGCGCGAGGCCTTCATCGAGGAGCTGGAGCTGGCGCGCGCGGCCTGTCGCCCGCTCGACCTCGATGCCTTCCGCGAGGGCCATTTGACCCCGGTCTATTTCGGTTCGGCGCTGCGCAATTACGGCGTGCGCGACCTGATCGAGGCACTCGGCGCCTATGGGCCGCCGCCGCGCGCGCAGGAGGCCGACAGCCGCAAGGTCGAGGCGACCGAGGACAAGATGACCTCCTTCGTCTTCAAGATCCAGGCCAATATGGACCCCAACCATCGCGACCGCATCGCTTTCGTCCGCGTCTGCTCCGGCAAGCTCGAGCGCGGCATGAAGGCCAAGCTGGTGCGCACGGGAAAACCGATGAGCCTGTCGGCACCGCAATTCTTCTTCGCCCGCACCCGCGTCACGGCCGACGAGGCGTTCGCCGGCGATGTCGTCGGCATCCCCAACCACGGCACGCTGCGCATCGGCGACACGCTGACCGAAGGCGAGGAGATCCTGTTTCGCGGTGTGCCGAATTTCGCGCCTGAAATCCTGCGCCGCGTTCGCCTCGGCGATGCCATGAAAGCCAAGAAGCTCAAGGAAGCGCTGCACCAGATGGCCGAGGAAGGCGTCGTGCAATTGTTCTCGCCTGAGGACGGCTCGCCAGCCATCGTCGGCGTCGTCGGCGCCCTGCAGCTCGACGTCTTGAAGGAGCGGCTAAACTTCGAATACACACTGCCGGTCGATTTCGAGATGTCGCGCTTTTCCGTCTGCCGCTGGATATCGGCCGACGACAAGGCCGAACTCCAGCGCTTCATCGAGGCGCATCGCGGCGACATTGCGCGCGATCTCGACAACGATCCGGTGTTCCTCGCCCAGCACGCCTTCTCGCTCAACTACGAGGCCGAGCGCTGGAAGGCGATCCGCTTCACCGCGGTCAAGGATTATCAGGTCCGCGACAGGGCGGCTTGAGCTGTTGGTTTTCCCTTCTCCCCTTGTGGGAGAAGGTGTCGCCGAAGGCGACGGATGAGGGGTGTTCCAGGAAACACCAACGTCTCATTCCGTCCAGCACCCCTCAACCGTCTCGGCGCTGCGCGCCGATCCACCTTCTCCGGCACGAAGGAAAGATCGCGTTCGTTCACCCTTTCGCTGCCTCTTCGATCTTGGCGATGTCGATCTTGCTCATCTGCATCATCGCCTGCATCACGCGGCCGGCCTTTTCCCTGTCGGGGTCCAGCAGCAGCCTGGGCAGCTGCTCGGGAACGACCTGCCAGGAGAGGCCGAATCTGTCCTTCAGCCAGCTGCACTGGCTGGGCTGGCCACCGCCCGCGATGAGCCTGTCCCAGAAATAGTCGACCTCTTCCTGCGTCTTGCAGTCGATGGAGAGCGAGACTGCCTGGGTGAACTTGAATTGCGGGCCGCCGTTGAGCGCCTGGAACTGAACGCCGTCGAGCTCGAATGAGACCATCAGCACCTTGCCCTCATTATCGCCGCTGCCCTTGGGCCAGCGCATCACGCTCAGCACCTTCGAATTCTTGAAGATGGAGATGTAATGGTTCATGGCCTCCTCGGCCTGGTCGTCGAACCACAGGCAGGGGGTGATCTTTTGCATTCGCTTGCTCCTCGGGCTGGTTTTGGCTTGTTTCGCTCGCAAACGGCCGGCTGGCAATTGATGCCCGGTCCGCCGTCTGCTCAAGGACGCTCGAGCAAACCACGATCCGACAGCGCTTCTGACTTTTTTACGGCCTGGACCGGCTGCGTCTTTGGCTGGCCGCTCGTTCCGCACCCTGGCGCAGCGCAAAATTGTGGCCAGACCAGAGTGTGCCGTCTATAAGGCCTGCGGCTCAATTCCGGTTTTCCGCACCTTTGGGCGCGACGCAGACAGCAAGGACAGTTCAATGCCCGCCTACCGTTCCCGCACCACCACCCATGGCCGCAACATGGCCGGCGCCCGCGGCCTGTGGCGCGCTACCGGCATGAAGGATTCGGATTTCGGCAAGCCGATCATTGCCGTGGTCAATTCCTTCACCCAATTCGTGCCGGGCCATGTCCATTTGAAGGATCTCGGCCAGCTGGTTGCCCGCGAGATCGAAAAAGCCGGCGGCGTTGCCAAGGAGTTCAACACCATTGCCGTCGATGACGGCATCGCCATGGGCCATGACGGCATGCTCTATTCGCTGCCGTCGCGCGAATTGATCGCCGACTCGGTCGAATACATGGTCAACGCGCACTGCGCCGACGCGATGGTCTGCATCTCGAATTGCGACAAGATCACGCCCGGCATGCTGATGGCGTCGCTGCGCCTCAACATCCCGACCGTCTTCGTCTCCGGCGGGCCGATGGAGGCCGGCAAGGTGGTGCTCGCCGGCAAGACCCAAGCGCTTGACCTGGTCGACGCTATGGTCGCAGCCGCCGACGACAAGGTGTCCGACGAGGACGTCAGGATCATCGAGCGCTCGGCCTGTCCGACCTGTGGCTCCTGCTCCGGCATGTTCACCGCCAATTCGATGAACTGCTTGACCGAGGCGCTCGGCCTCTCGCTGCCCGGCAACGGCTCGACGTTGGCCACGCATGCCGACCGCAAGCGGCTGTTTGTTGAGGCCGGTCATCTGATCGTCGATCTCGCCCAGCGCTATTACGAGCAGGACGATGACACCGCGCTGCCGCGCAGCATCGCCTCGAAGGGCGCCTTCGAGAACGCCATGACGCTCGACATCGCCATGGGCGGCTCGACTAACACGGTCCTGCACATCCTCGCCGCAGCACATGAGGGCGAGGTCGACTTCACCATGGAGGACATCGACCGGCTGTCGCGGCGGGTGCCGGTGCTGTGCAAGGTGGCTCCGGCCAAGGCTGACGTCCACATGGAGGATGTCCATCGCGCCGGCGGCATCATGGCCATCCTCGGCCAGTTGGATAGCGCCGGGCTGATCAACCGCGACCTGCCGACGGTGCACGCCGCAAGCCTCGGCGAAGCGCTCGATCATTGGGATATTTCGCGCACCACCAGCCAGAATGTCCGCGATTTCTTCCTGGCGGCACCCGGCGGCGTGCCGACGCAAGTCGCGTTCAGCCAGGACCGCCGCTGGGACGATCTCGATCTCGACCGCGAGAAGGGCGTCATCCGCTCGGCCGAACATCCTTTCTCCAGGGATGGCGGCCTTGCCGTGCTGAAAGGCAATCTGGCACTCGATGGCTGCATCGTGAAGACGGCGGGCGTCGATGAATCGATCCTGAAATTCACCGGTCCGGCAAGAGTGTTCGAAAGTCAGGACGCCAGCGTCAAGGCGATCCTGTCGAACGAGATCAAGGCCGGCGATGTCGTCGTCATCCGCTATGAAGGGCCACGCGGCGGACCCGGCATGCAGGAAATGCTCTACCCGACCAGCTATTTGAAGTCGAAAGGCCTCGGCAAAGCCTGCGCACTGATCACCGACGGTCGTTTTTCCGGCGGCACCTCCGGCCTGTCGATCGGCCATGTCTCGCCGGAAGCCGCGGAAGGCGGTCTGATCGGGCTGGTCAGGGAAGGCGACACGATCGAGATCGATATCCCCAACCGCACCATCAGGCTTGCTGTCGACGACGCCGAACTCATCGCCCGTCGCGCCGCGATGGAGGCCAGGGGAACGGCTGCCTGGAAGCCCGAAGAAAAGCGCAAGCGCAAGGTGACGACGGCCTTGCGCGCCTATGCGGCGATGGCGACAAGTGCCGCCAAGGGGGCGGTGCGGTACGTGCCGGAATAGAGGCTTTTCCTTCTCCCTTTGTGGGAGAAGGTGGATTGGCGCGCAGCGCCAAGACGGTTGAGGGGTGCTGGACGGAGTGCCGCCGGCGCCAAGCTGGAACACCCCTCATCTGGCCGCTTCGCGGCCACCTTCTTCCACAAGGGAAGAAGGGAAGGGCCGCGCCTGAAGGTTCCGCCTTGCGGCAGCACGCTGCATGGAAAGAAACGGCTTTTTTGAACGAGGTGGCGCTAGATGGATTTTGACCTTGTGGTGCGCGGCGGGATGCTGCCCGACGGCAGGATCGCGGATATCGGCATCGTCGGCGAAACGATCGCAGCGATAGAGCCCGAGCTGAACGTCAGCGCCGGCACGGCGATCGATGCCCATGGCAATCTGGTCTCGCCGCCCTTCGTCGATCCGCATTTCCATATGGACGCCACGCTTTCGCTCGGCATTCCGCGCATCAATGTCTCGGGCACGCTGCTCGAAGGCATCTCGCTTTGGGGCGAGTTGAAGCCGCTTCTGACCCACGAAGCGGTGCGCGACCGTGCGCTCGCCTATTGCGACTGGGCGGTGTCGATGGGCCTGCTCGCCATCCGCACCCATGTCGATGTTTGCGACGACCGCCTGCTGGCGGTCGAGGCGCTGCTCGACGTGAAGAAGACGGTTGGCCCCTATATCGACCTGCAGCTGGTCGCCTTCCCGCAGGACGGGTTTTACCGCTCGCCGACGGCGCGCGACAACACCATCCGGGCGCTCGACATAGGCGTCGATGTCGTCGGCGGCATTCCGCATTTCGAGCGCACAATGGCCGACGGCACGCGCTCCGTCACCGAGCTCTGCGAAATCGCGGCGAAGCGCGGCCTGATGGTCGACTTGCATTGCGACGAGACCGACGATCCGCTGTCGCGCCACATCGAGCAGCTTGCCTATGAGACGCAGCGGCTCGGGTTGCAGGGCAGAGTGGCCGGCTCGCACCTGACATCGATGCATTCGATGGATAATTACTACGTTTCGAAGCTATTGCCGCTGATTGCCGAGGCCGGCGTTTCGGCGATCCCCAATCCGCTGATCAACATCATGCTGCAGGGCCGCCACGACACCTTTCCCAAGCGCCGCGGACTGACGCGGGTCAAGGAGATGCTGGCGCAAGGCATCCGCGTCGGCTGGGGCCAGGATTGCGTGCTCGACCCCTGGTATTCGCTGGGCACCGCAGACATGCTCGACGTCGCCTTCATGGGCCTGCATGTCGCGCAGATGTCGAGCCCGGCCGAGATGGCGCGCTGCTTCGATATGGTCACCAACGTCAATGCCGCCATCATGGGCCTCGACCACCTTGGCCTGGCGGTCGGCAAGCGCGCCAGCCTGGTCGTTCTCGATGCCGGCAACCCAGTCGAGGCCCTGCGGCTGCGCCCAGAGCGCCTCTGCGTCATCGCCAGGGGCAAGGTGGTGGCCGAGCGCAGCCGGCAGGACACGCGGCTTTCGATCGCCGGAAGGCCGGGCACGGTGAACCGGCGCCACGCTTAAAGCGCGTCGCGTTTGAACGGACCCACGCGACGCGCTTTAAGGTCTTGTTTTTAAGCGTGTCGTTATCGCAAAACCGCTGCACACTTTTGCGCGACATGCATTAGTCCAGCCGATTTCCGGCGCTGGTCTTACCGAATTCTCGATTTTCGCCTCGTCATGGCCGCAGCTTGCGCCTACGACGCGGGTCACCGTACCCCACGGCGAGAACCGGTAACGGAATGGCGCAGCCCGCAGCCCAGTACTCAACGATCATGAACGTGCTGCTGGCCGGCATCCTGCTGATGCTCGCCGGCGACTTCCTGTTTGCGCTGAACGACGCGATGGGCAAGTGGCTGGTCGCCAGTTTTTCCGTCGGCCAGGTCGTGCTGATCCGCTCGATCGGCGCGTTTTTCATACTCGGGCCGATGATTGCACATCAGGGTGCTGCCAAGCTGTTTCGCATGGAGCGGCCGGAGCTGCAGCTGCTTCGCGTGGTGATGACGACGCTCGACACGGCGCTGTTCTACGCGGCGGTCGTCTATCTGCCGCTCGCCGATGTGATGAGTTTTTACATGGCCGGGCCGATCTATGTCGCGGCGCTGTCGCACTTCCTGCTCGGCGAAAGGGTCGGCTGGCGCCGCTGGGCGGCTATCCTGGTCGGTTTCTGCGGCGTGCTGATCATGCTGAAGCCATCCTCGGCCGCGTTCTCCCTGTCGTCGATGTTCGCGCTCGCCGGCAGCATTTCATTTGCCTTCGCCATCATCCTCAACCGGCGGCTGCGCGGCACCAGCGACACTTCGCTGGTCACCTGGCAAACCATCGGCACGCTGCTGGTCGGCGCTGCGTTGACCATAGGCAGTTGGAAGACGCCGTCATCGCTCGATTTCGGCGCCATGCTGCTTCTCGGCGTCGTCTCCTGCGGCGCGCACCTGATGATCACCCGGGCGTTGAAGCTGGCGCCGGCCTCGACCTTGGCGCCGCTGCATTACAGCCTGCTGTTGTGGGCAGTGGTCTTCGGCCTGGCCTTCTTCGGCGATGTGCCTGGGCAGCGCATCCTGATCGGCTCGGCCATCGTCGTGCTGGCCGGCCTGTTCATCTTCCACCGCCAGAAGGTGGTCGACACGGTACCGCCCGAAAACGTGCCAAAGGGCGTGAATTAACCCCGGCGCGCTGCCGCGAGATGCCGCGAAAATTCCGGCATCTCCATCAGTGCCTTGCAGCGCGCAAACCGGCCGTCGGCATAGGCGCGAAAGTCGTCGGCCGGATTTTTGTTGGCAAGCTGGATCAAGCCCCAGAGCGTCCACAACAGGTCGCACATCGCCTTGTAGATGACGATGCGGGCGCGCTCCGCCGGTCTCGGCTCGCCGCCGAAATAGGCGCGCATCATTTCTTCGTCCTGGGCCTCGTCGAATTGCCCTTCGACCGAGAGGTCGCCGAGATCCCAGAGCGGATCGTTCATGCCGGAATATTCCCAGTCGACGATCCACATCCTGTCGCCCGTATCGAGAAAGTTTTCGCAGAGCGGGTCGCAGTGGCAGGCGACGATCGGCAGAGGTTGAGCCGCAAGTGCTGAGCGCACTGCCTCCGCCTCGCGGACCACATCGTGGTAGCCGCCAGGCAGGGCGACGTCCTTGGTTGACAGCACTTTCAAATAGTCGTCGATCATCGCAAACAGCTCGAAGCGGGAGGGGAACACCGCGCCGGATGTGTGCAGTTTGCGAAAGGCCTTGCCGGCGCGTGCCGGGCTGCCCGGCCGAGTCTTGAACTTTCCCGGTGACATCGTCTCGGCACCGGCAACGAAGCGGGTCACCAACACGCCGGTCTCGGCATCGACATGCAGCACATGGGGACTGACGCCGGCCTTCGCCGCTTCCCGCGCCGCCACTGCCTCGTTGGCGCGGTTGATGTATTCCTCGGTACCCTTGCCGGGGATACGCAGGCAGAAATCCTTACCGCTGAAGACGAGGTTGGTGAGACCGCCGAGCCGTTCCAGAGGGCCGTCATAGCCGGCCAGCATCGGAATGGCCGCAAGTGCGGCGCGCGCCCGGTCGTCCGCCATGGATTTCGCTCCTTTCCCCGTATTATTGGGACGACGACGGTTCCACAGTTTTCGCCGTTTGGCTATGATCGCGTTGCGGATCGATACCAGGCGACGGAAAGCGATGACGGACAGCAAACAGCAGAGCGCGCTCGCCGCAGCCTATGCGGCGAAGCGGCCGGAAGACGTCGCGGCTCTTTACGACAGGTGGGCAGGCACCTATGACGCCGACATGTCGGCGGCTGGCTATCGCCATCCGACCATCTGCCTTGCCTTGCTGGCCCGCCATCTGGCGCGCGGCGCCGCTCCTCTGCTCGATGCCGGCGCCGGCACCGGGCTCATCGGCGAATGGCTTGCCATTACCGGTTATCCGCAGGTCGAGGCGCTCGACATCTCGGAAGGCATGCTGGCGCAAGCCGCGCGCAAGGGCGTCTATTCAGCGCTGCACTGCCTGGCGCTTGGCGGACCGCTGCCCTTCGTGGACGACGCCTATGCCGGGATCATCTCAGCCGGCGTCTTCACGTCCGGCCATGTCGGGGCCGAGGGTCTGGACGAGTTGATCCGCATCTGCCGGCCGGGCGGGGTGATTGTGCTGACAGTGAAGAACACGCTGTGGGATGCCGGGTTTGCCGCGCGGATCGCCGAGCTCGAGGCGCAAGGCACCGTCACGCGCGCCGAAGAGACGCCGCCCTATGTTTCGATGCCAGGCGAGGCCGATACCGTGCCGAGCCGGGGGCTGGTGCTCATCGTGAACTGAGGCTGAAACCGGAAGGCTCTATGCCTTCACCTTTGCTCCTGCCGGATCGTAAAGCGGCTCGAGGTGTATCTTAGCCGGCGTCCGTTCCATTGCCACCACCAGCTCGTAGTTGCCGGAGGTAAGGAAATCATCGTTGACGCCATCGGCATTGCGCACATAGCCGTAGCCGATGTTCTTGCCGATGGTGTAGCCATAGCCGCCGCTGGTGAGATAACCGACCGCCTCGCCGTTGCGCAGGATGGTCTCGCGCCCGAGCAGCACGACGTCTGGATCATCGACGGTGAAGCCGGCAAAGCGTTTGCTGAGCGTCGAGCCATCGAGCTTTTCAAGCGCCCGCCGGCCGAGGAAATCGGTGTTCTTCCTGAGCTTCACCGCCCAGCCGAGGCCGGCCTCCTGCGGCGTGTCGTTGGGTGTAATGTCGGCGCCCCAGGCGCGGTAGCCCTTTTCCAGCCGCAGCGATTCCAGCGCCCGATAGCCGACCGGGCGAATGTCGTGGACAGCGCCCGCCGTCATCAGCGCGTCGAAAACCTCGCCGGTCGCCGCGATCGGCGCATGCAGTTCCCAGCCGAGTTCGCCGACATAGGTGACGCGCAGTGCCCGGACGGCGTGACCGGCAATGGCGATCTCGCGAACATGGCCGAATGGAAAGGCGGCATTCGAGACGTCGGCATCGGTCACCGCTGACAGCACGTCACGGGCGCGCGGCCCCATCAGCGACAATGTGCCGAAATCCTCCGTGACGTCGGTCAGCGTCACGTCGAACTCCCTGCCGGTATGATCGGCAATCCAGGAGAAATCATGCGTGCGGAAACCGGTGCCGGTGACGATGTAGAATTTTTCCTCACCGAGCCTCGCCACGGTCAAATCGGCCTCGATGCCGCCGCGCGTGTTGAGAAGCTGCGTGTAGGTCAGCCGGCCGACCGGCTTGGCGACGTCGTTGGCGCAGATCCAGTCCAGCGCCTTCAGCGCGTCGGCTCCGGTCATTTCGTATTTGGCGAAAGACGACTGGTCGAAAATACCGATCTTTTCGCGCACGTGGCGGTGCTCGTCGCCAACCGCCGGGAACCAGTTCTGCCGGCCCATCGAATAGACGTCCTTCGGCTCGATGCCTTCCGGCGCGAACCAGTTCGGCCGCTCCCAGCCAAGTTTCGAGCCGAACACGGCGCGATGTTTTTGCAGCCGCTCGTACAAAGGCGAGACGATGCGCGGCCGGCCGCTGACATATTCCTCATACGGGAAGCCGATCGTGTAGTGCTTGCCATAGGCTTCCAGCGTGCGGTCGCGGACCCATTGCCGGTCGCGGTGGAGATCGGAGAAGCGGCGGATGTCGACCACCCACAGATCGAGCGGCGCCTCGCCGTCGACGACCCATTGCGCCAGCACCCAGCCGGCGCCGCCGCCGGACGCGATGCCAAAGGCGTTGAAGCCGGCGCCGACGAACATATTGGCGCATTCCGGCGCCACACCGAGGATGAAATTGCCATCCGGCGTAAAGCTCTCCGGCCCGTTGATCATCTGCCTGACGCTGGCATTGGCGAGCGCCGGGACACGCTCGATCGCCTGGCTCATATGCTGCTCGAAATGATCGTAATCATCGTCGAACAGCCGGAACTCCCAATCGTCCGGCACATCGCCGCCCGGCAGACCGGTCGTCCACGCCTGCGGGTTCGGCTCGTAGCCGCCCATCACCAACCCGCCGACCTCCTCCTTGAAATAGGTGCGGCGATCGGGGTCGCGAATTGTCGGCGCGTCGGTCGGCAGGCCATCAATCTTTTCGGTGATGATGTACTGGTGCTTCACCGGCTGCAGCGGCACGTTTATGCCGGCGAGCGCACCCACCTGCCGCGCCCATTGCCCGGCGCAGTTCACCACCTTGTCGCAAGCAATATCGCCCTTGCTGGTCTTCACCGCGGTGATGCGGCCGTCTCTCATTTCGAAGCCGGTGACCCGCACCTCCTCGAACAATTTTGCGCCTTGCATGCGCGCACCCTTGGCCAGCGACTGGGTGATGTCGGAAGGGCTTGCCTGACCGTCGGTCGGCAGCCAGGACGCGCCGACGAGGTCGCCGGTTTCCAGCAGCGGCCACATTTCCTTGACCTCGGCCGGCGACAGCAGATGCATGTCCATGCCGAAGCTCTTAGCCGTCGTTGCCAGCCGCTTATACTCGATCCAGCGGTCGCCATTGGTGGCGAGGCGCAGGCAGCCAGTCATCTTCCAACCGGTGGCGAGGCCGGTTTCGGCTTCCAGCCCCTTGTAGAGATCGACCGAATATTTGAGCACGCGCGTGATCGACGCCGACGAGCGTAGCTGGCCGACCAGCCCGGCAGCATGCCAGGTCGAACCCGAGGTCAGTTTGCCCTGTTCGAGCAGCACGATTTCGGCCTTGTGGTCGCGCGCCAGATGATATGCCGTCGAACAGCCGATGATGCCACCGCCGATGACGACGATCCCGGCCTGGGCGGGCAAGGTCATGTCCGCGTCCCGTATTTTGTCCTGTAGTTTTCCAGGGCGGCTTCGAGCCGCGCCAGGTTTTCGTCGGCGTAGGCGGCGTAGTCGACACCGGGCGCGTCGAGGTAAAGCTCGGAAACCATGCCCCACATCGCCTCACGCAGCAGCGACGCGCATTGCATGGCGGCGTGCGAGCGCCGTATCGCCGGGTCCGGCTCCTTCATGAAATAGGCGGTCAGGAAGGCGAAGGACTCCTCGTCGCTCATGCCTGCATTCGACGCCGCGCCGGCAAGGTCGAACATCGCGGTGTTGAAGCCTGCATATTCGAAATCGATGAGCCACAGCCTGTGACCGTCGTCGATTATGTTAGCCGGCAAGAGGTCATTATGGCCGAAGACGATCGGCAGCAGCTTTTGCGCGCGCTCGAGCTCGTCCGCCAGCGTCAGCAGGCGCGGCAGTTCGCCCAGCTTGCGGCTGCGGCCTTCCTCCAGCGTGCGCGCATAGTCGCGAATGACATGGAATACCCAGAACATGAAGCCGGCGCCGGAGACATGACCGGGCATCTCCCGGTGGAAACCGCGCAGCAACGCGGCAACGCGGCCGAGATCGGCGCGCACGTCCTGCGCGACATAGGCCTTGGCGCCGAGATACTCCGTCACCATGACGCCGGGTCCAGTGTAATGGACGGCCGGAGCGAAGCCTGCCGCGTGCGCTGCCCGCGCCGTCATCATCTCGCGCTCGCGAAAGACATGGTGGAACGGATAGTCCTGGCCGAGCCGCACGACGTGCCGCCCGGCCGCGTCCTTGACCAGATAATTGGCATTGCTCAGCCCGCCCGGCAGCGGCGCGATGTCGATGCTGCCGGTCCAGCAAGGCAGCGCACGGATGCGGTCTTCGACAGTCACGATCTCGTCCAACATTGGGTCAATTTTCCACGCATGTCACGGCTGGCCAGCGATGACAATCGGACGGAGGAATGGAGGCAACGCGAAGATCTCGTCGGTGCAGATCTCGGGATCGGTATCCCGCACCGCACCGACGAGCCCCTTTGTGCCGGGTTCTTCGACGCCGGCATCCGCCCCCGCGGATCCTGAATTTCGGTACCCTTGCACCCGACGATCTCCCGGGCGTTCGGGCAAGCGATTTTTCGTGCGGCTCAGCCGTCGTCCTCCGTTCCGAGCCTGTCACAGCGATAATGTCGCGCCACACTGGAGGCGTTGTCAACGCGAAATTGTGGTATTTTCTGGTTTTTTGCCCGAATTTTGCTAAATTCCTTGGAGTTAGTGGCATTTATGCCGTAGAAGCGGTCAGCGGTGCAACAATTCGACCGGATGGAACCGATGGTCCACTCGAAGCGGCATGGCGAAATCCTGCGCCTCCTCAAGGAGGAAGGCACCGTGACCATTGCGAGCCTGGCCGACCGGCTGGGCGTCTCGCTGGAGACAGTACGCCGCGACGTCAAGCCACTGACCAGCGACGGTTCCATCCTCAAGATGCACGGCGCCGTCGGCCTGCCGTCGATTGCCGGCGAAGCGCCGTTCGAGCGGCGCATGCGCGAGAACGCCGATGCCAAGCGGGCAATAGCGCGCATGGTCGCCGCCACCATCCGCGACGGCGAATCGATCATGCTCGACACCGGCACCACTACCTCTTTCCTGGCCCGGGAACTGCTCGGCCACCGGCGGCTGACGGTCGTCACCAACTCCTCCGACATCGCCCGCACACTGGCCACCGTCAACGGCAATAAGGTCTACATGGCCGGCGGCGAGCTGCGCAGCGATTCCGGTGCTGCCTTCGGCGTCTCGGCCATCGAATTCGTCAGCCGCTTTTCCGTCAGCCATGCAGTGATATCGACCGGTGCGGTCGATGCCGTTACCGGCGTCATGGACTATGATCTGGAAGAGGCCGAATTCGCCCGCATGGTTCTGTCGCGCGGCCAGCGTTCGCTTGTCGTCACCGACCATAGCAAATTCGGCCGCCAGGGCCTTGTTCAGGTCTGCGGCTTCGGCGGCTTTTCCGAACTCGCGACCGACCGTCCGCCGCCGCACGACATCGGCGCCGCCCTCGCCCAGGCCGGCGCACGGCTCAGCATTGCCGATGGCGGAAGCGAGGGCTGAGCTCTATCGTGAGCTCTGTCGGGAGATCTGCTCCAGCACCCACTTCCCAGCGCCGCGTCTGCCGTGTTTAGTCCGGCCATGGCTTTCACCATCCGCCAATTGCAGTTCTTCATCGCCGTCGCCGAGCAGGGCACGGTGTCGGGCGCCGCCCAGAACCTGTCGATCTCGCAATCGTCGGTCACCGAGGCGATCAAGGAGCTGGAGCACGATCTCGGCGTCGAGCTGTTCGAGCGCCACCCGCGCGGCTTGAACATCACCCACAAAGGCCACCAGTTCCTGCGCCATGCGAGAAAGATCCTGGCCGACGTTTCCGATGCGCGCCGCGCCTTCTTCGGCGAACAGGCCGCGGCAAGCGGGCGGCTGCAACTTGGCGTCACCTCGCTGGTCGCCGGCTATGTGCTTTCCGATCTTCTTGCCCGCTACCGCCGCGCCTATCCGGGTGTCGAGGTCTCGGCGATCGAGGACAATGGCGACTATCTCGAGCACCTGTTAATTGGCGGCAAGCTCGACATTGCCGTCATGGTCACCTCGAACCTGCGCGACCGCACGGCACTGCAGTCCGAAATCCTCGAAGTCTCGGCCTACCGGCTGTGGCTGCCGCTCGGCCACCCCTTGGCCGGTGCCGACATCATCGGCATCGGCGACATCGCCTCGGAACCGCTGATCATGCTGACCGTCGACGAGATCGAGGAGAATACCGGAAAGCTGCTGACGGCAATCGGCGCCAAGCCGCATGTCGCCTTCCGCACCCGCTCGGTCGAAGCGGTGCGCAGCCTCGTCGCTACCGGCGCCGGCGTGGCGCTGCTGCCCGACCTCGTCTACCGGCCATGGTCGCTGGAAGGCGACCGCATCGAATCGCGCGATATTTCGGGGTCGTTGCCGGTCGTCCAGGTCGGCATGGTCTGGCGGCGCGGCTCCGGTCTGCCGCAGGCGGCGCGCGACTTCATCGGACTTGCCCAGTCGCAGCGCATGGTGCGCCAACGGCCCGAGAAGATTGGCCGCTGACGTATCGGAAAAATCGATATCGGCTTTCTGATAAATGAATTTGCGAAACCGGAAATTTCGCAGCACTTTTCGGTCAGGGAACAAAGCTGCCGTTAGAGCGACGTGCGTCCAATTGGACGCACATAGTACGCTCTAAGACTTTTAGTTTTCGCATCGGGCTTTCCGAAAATCGATTCCGATTTTCGGGTCGATGCGAGGAGCACGGCCCTTCAGAGCCGCGCATCCAACGTTTTTGAACGGGCGCATGATCTTCTTCCGAAACCCGAAACCGGTTTCGAGGTCATGCAAAAATGGGAGATCGACGATGAATTCATTGCTGAAATCATGCACTGCCTTGACGGTCGCGCTGAGCTTCTCCGGCCAGGCCATCGCCCAGGTCAAGGAGCTCGGCAAAGGCGAAGGCGAGGTCAATATCGTCGCCTGGCCGGGCTATATCGAGCGCGGCGAAACCGACAAGGCCTATGATTGGGTCACTTCGTTCGAGAAGGAAACCGGCTGCAAGGTCAACGTCAAGACCGCCAACACCTCCGATGAGATGGTCTCGCTGATGAACGAGGGCGGCTTCGATCTCGTCACCGCCTCGGGCGACGCTTCGCTGCGCCTTGTCGCCGGCAAGCGCGTCCAGCCGATCAACACCGACCTCATACCGAGCTGGAAGACGGTCGACAACCGGCTGAAGGATGCGCCCTGGTTCACCGTCGGCGGAGTCCATTACGGCGTCCCCTATCAGTGGGGGCCGAACGTGCTGATGTACAACACCGAAGTGTTCAAGGAGGCGCCGAAGAGCTGGAACGTGGTCTTCGAGGAAATGAAGCTTCCCGACGGCAAGTCGAACAAGGGCCGCGTCCAGGCCTATGACGGGCCGATCCACATCGCCGACGCCGCCAATTACCTGATGGCTCACAAGCCGGAGCTCGGCATCAAGGATCCGTACGAACTGACCGAGGATCAGTACAAGGCGGCGCTCGACCTGCTGCGGGTCCAGCGTACGCTGGTCGGACGCTATTGGCACGACGCCGCCATCCAGGTCGACGATTTCCAGAACGAAGGCGTCGTCGCCTCCGGTTCCTGGCCCTATCAGGTCAACACGCTGATCGCGGCCAAGAAGCCGGTCGCCTCGACTATCCCCGAGGAGGGCGTCACCGGCTGGGCCGATACCACGATGATGGAGGCCGATGCTGCCCACCCGAACTGCGCCTACATGTGGATGGAGCATTCGCTGTCGCCAAAAGTGCAGGGCGACGTCTCCGCCTGGTTCGGCTCGCTGCCGGTGGTGCCCGCCGCCTGCAAGGGCAACGAACTGCTCGGCGAGGAAGGCTGCAAGACCAACGGTTACGACAATTTCGACAAGATCAAGTTCTGGAAGACGCCGGTCTCGAAATGCGCCACCCAGAACGACCAGTGCGTGCCCTATTACCGCTGGGTGTCGGACTATATCGGCGTCATCGGCGGGCGGTGAGTTCGCCTCACCTACGAAGCTCGGCGCTGCCCCTCACCCTTACCCTCTCCCGGTGAAGAAACGGGGGGTCGCCAGCGTTGGAGCGCCTCCCTTCTCCGCGTCCACTATACGAGGAGAAGGTGCCGGCAGGCGGATGAGAGGCAGCGCTACCGCCTGAAATTTGATGAGCCTGACAGATCAGGACAGCCCCATGACCTCCGCCGTTTCCTTCCAAAACGTCTCTCGCCATTTCGGCAGCGTGCGTGCCGTCGACGCGGTCGATCTCGACATCGTGCCGGGCGAGTTCTTCGCCATGCTCGGGCCTTCCGGCTCGGGCAAGACGACGTGCCTGCGCCTCATCGCCGGTTTCGAGCAGCCGACGGCGGGTTCGATCTCGATCTTCGGCGAACGCGCCGAGGGCGTGCCGCCCTATCGCCGCAACGTCAACACCGTGTTCCAGGATTATGCGCTGTTCCCGCATTTCAACGTGCTCGACAACGTCGCCTATGGGCTGATGGTCAAGGGCGTCGGCAGACCGGAGCGGCAAAAGGCGGCGGAAGAAGCGCTGGCGCTGGTGCGGCTTCCCGGCTACGGCGCCCGTCGCCCTGGCCAGCTTTCCGGCGGCCAGCGCCAGCGCGTCGCGCTCGCCCGTGCGCTGGTCAACCAGCCCAAGGTGCTGTTGCTCGACGAGCCGCTCGGCGCCCTCGACCTCAAGCTTCGCGAAAACATGCAGGAGGAGTTGAAATCGCTGCAGAAGGCGCTCGGCATCACCTTCGTGTTCGTCACCCACGACCAGGGCGAAGCGCTGTCGATGGCCGACCGCGTGGCCGTCTTCAATGACGGCAAGATCATGCAGATCGGCACGCCGGAAGACATCTACCAGCGCCCCAAGACCCGCTTCGTCGCCGATTTCGTCGGCTCGTCCAACGTGCTGCCGCCGGATTTCGTCCAGCGCTATGCCGGCCAGTATCGCTGGGGCAGCCTGCGGCCCGAATCCATCCGTATTGGCCGGGCCAACGGCGAAGGGGTTGCCGCCCGCCTGGTCTCGACCAACTATCTCGGCGCCACGACAAGACTGGCGCTCGATGCAGAGGGCTTGCGACTGCATGCCATCGTGCCGGCGGGTGCTGTGCTGCCGGGGGAAGGCGAGGCGGTGGTGCTCACCTTCAAGCGCGAGCATTTGCATTTGATGGACGAGCTCGGATGAGCCTCGACACCGTCATGCCGCGCGCCACGCCGCCCGCCATCCTGCCGCGAAGCGGCGGCCTGCGTGGCGCGGTGTCGGATACTTTTTGGCGACAGCCGAAGCTGCTGTTGCTCCTCATGCTGCTGCCGCCGGTTTTGTGGCTCGGCATCGTCTATATCGGCTCGCTCTTCGCATTGCTTTTGCAGAGCTTCTTTTCGATCGACGAGTTCTCCGGCCTGATCAACCGGCAATTCACGCTGAAGACCTATGGCGACCTGCTGCAGGCCGCCAATCTCGACATTATCCTGCGCACGGTGACAATGGCGGCGCTGGTGACGCTGGCGGCGGCGGTCATCGCCTTTCCCATCGCCTATTATGCGGCGCGCTATGCGCGCGGCCGTTGGAAGGCGCTGTTTTATCTCGGCGTCATGCTGCCGCTGTGGTCGAGCTACCTGGTCAAGATCTATGCCTGGAAGCTGATTCTCGCCAAGGAAGGCATCCTGACCTGGCTGCTGGCCAAATTGCATCTTCTCTGGCTGCTTGATGCCTGGCTGTCGCTGCCGGTCGTCGGCGGCAACTCGCTGTCGGTCTCCTCAACCGGTACCTTCATCGTCTTCGTCTATGTCTGGCTGCCGTTCATGATCCTGCCGGTGCAGGCCGCACTCGAGCGCGTGCCGGGCAATTTGGTCGAGGCTTCGTCCGATCTCGGCGCCTCGCCCGGGCAGACCTTCGGCAACGTGCTGTTCCCGCTGGCGCTGCCCGGCATCGTCGCCGGCTCGATCTTCACCTTCTCGCTGACGCTCGGCGACTACATCATCCCACAGATCATCGGCACCTCGCGGCTGTTCATCGGCCAGGCCGTCTATTCGCAGCAAGGCACCGCCGGCAATATCCCGCTCGCCGCCGCCTTCACCGTGGTGCCCATCGTCATCATGGGCTTCTATCTCTGGGGCGCCAAGCGCATGGGGGCTTTCGATGCGCTCTGACCGTGGCCCATCCGCGCCGATCGGCCTGAAGCTCGCTGCCACCGGCGGCCTGCTTTTCCTGCATTTGCCGATCCTGCTGATCTTCGTCTATGCCTTCACCACCGAGGAGAAGAGCTTCGTCTGGCCGCCGCCGGGCCTGACCACGCAATGGTTCGCCGTCACCTGGAACCGCCCCGACGTCTGGCAGGCGCTGTCATTGTCTGTGCGGGTCGCGGCGATCTCGACTACCATCGCGCTGGTCCTGGGCACGCTGTGCGCCGCTGCCGTGTCCCGCACAAAATTCTTCGGCCGCGAAACCATCTCGCTGCTGGTCATCCTGCCGATCGCGCTGCCCGGCATCATCACCGGCATCGCGCTGCGTTCGGCCTTCGCGCTGGCCGAAATCCCGTTCTCGTTCTGGACGATCGTGCTCGGCCACGCCACTTTCTGCGTGGTCGTCGTCTACAACAATGCGGTCGCCCGTTTCCGCCGCACGTCCGGCTCGATGATCGAGGCGTCGATGGATCTCGGCGCCGATGGTTTCCAGACCTTTCGGCATGTCGTGCTGCCCAACATCGCAACCGCGCTGCTGGCCGGCGGCATGCTTGCCTTTGCGCTGTCCTTCGACGAGGTCATCGTCACCACCTTCACCGCCGGCCAGCAGCAGACGGTGCCGATCTGGATGCTCGAAGAATTGATCCGTCCGCGCCAGCGTCCGGTCACCAATGTCGTGGCGATGGTGGTAGTGCTGGTGACGCTGCTCCCCATCCTCGCTGCCTATTACCTGACCCGCGACGGCGACCAGATCGCCGGTTCGGGCAAATGATCTCGTTCACAAGGGAGAGACTTCCATGGACACACAGATGCTGATCGGCTCGAAATTCGAAAAAGGCACCGAGACCGAGGAGCCGATCCTCAACCCGAAGACCGGGGCGACCATCCTCAATCTGCCTGAGGCCAGCCCAGCGCAGATCGAGGCGGCCGTGCTTGCTGCCGAAAAAGCCTTCGTCACCTGGTCCCGCACAACACCGGCGCAGCGCGCCGGCTATCTCCTGAAGATCGCCGATCGCATCGAGGCTGCTGCACAGGATTTCGCGGCGCTCGAGGCGCTGAACTGTGGCAAGCCGATCAATGCCGTGCTCAATGACGAGATCCCGGCGATCGTCGACTGCTACCGCTTCTTTGCCGGCGCGGTCCGCTCGATGCCCGGCCAGGTCGCCGGCGAATACATTCCCGGCCACACCTCGATGGTCCGCCGAGACGCCATCGGCGTTGTCGCGTCGATCGCGCCGTGGAACTATCCGCTGATGATGATGGCCTGGAAGCTGGCGCCGGCGATTGCCGGCGGCAACACCGTCGTCTTCAAGCCGTCGGAACAGACGCCGCTGACCGCGCTGAAGCTGGCGAAAATCCTTGCCGAGATCCTGCCGGAAGGCGTCGTCAACGTCGTGCTCGGTCGCGGCGACAGCGTCGGCAACACGCTGATCAACCACCCGAAAGTCAACATGATCTCGATCACCGGCGACGTCGCCACCGGCAAGAAGGTGCTGCAGGCTGCCGCCAAATCGGTCAAGCGCACGCATCTCGAACTCGGCGGCAAGGCGCCGGTCATCGTCTTCGACGACGCCGATCTCGGCGCGGTGGTCAACGGTCTGCGCGCCTTCGGCTATTACAATGCCGGCCAGGACTGCACCGCGGCCTGCCGCATCTACGCCGGCAAGAAGATTTACGACAAGCTCGTCGCAGACCTCTCCACTGCGGTCTCGACCATCAAGTATGATCGCCCCGACGATACCGAGAACGAGATCGGCCCGCTGATCTCGCGTCGCCAGCGTGACCGCGTCTCGAGCTTCGTCGAGCGCGCCTCTGAGCTCAAGCACATCGAGATCACCACGGGCGGCAAGCCGGGCGAGGGCTCCGGCTTCTTCTACCAGCCGACCGTCGTCGCCGGCGCGCTGCAGGAGGACGAGATCGTGCGCCGCGAAGTGTTCGGTCCGGTGGTCTCGGTCACCCGCTTTTCCGAAGTTGACGAAGCGGTGAGCTGGGCCAATGATTCTGACTACGGCCTGGCGTCGTCGGTGTGGACCAAGGACGTTTCGCGGGCCATGGCGACAGCGGCCCGGCTGCAATATGGCTGCACCTGGATCAATACCCATTTCATGCTGACCAACGAGATGCCGCATGGCGGGTTGAAACAATCCGGCTACGGCAAGGACATGTCGCTCTACGCGCTGGAGGACTATACCGCCGTCCGCCACGTCATGGTCGCTCACGGGTAGCGCCCGCGAGGAGACGCCTATTCTTCCGCCTCCTCCGCCTCGCCTGCGGCCGGCGCCACCAGCAGCACAGCGGCGCCTAGGAGCGCGGCGATGAAGGAGCCGGCGAGGATGCCGACCTTGACCGCGTCCTGCAGGGCGGCGTCGCTGGCGAAGGCGAGCAGGCCGATGAACAGGCTCATGGTGAAACCGATGCCACAGAGCAGCGAAATGCCGACCATGTGCAGCCAGCCGGCATTGACCGGCAGATCGGCGAAGCCAAGCCGGATGGCAAGCGCGGAAGACCCGAACACGCCGACCAGCTTGCCCAAGACGAGGCCGGCGGCGACGCCGAGCGTCAGCGGCTCGGCCAGGGCGGCAGCGCTGAGACCGGCGAGCGAGACGCCGGCGTTGGCAAAGCCGAAAGTCGGGATGACGAAAAAGGCGACGACTTTGTGCAGGCCGTGTTCGAGCCGGTGCAGCGGCGAATGGTCGAGATCATGGCCGCTGCCCGGCGATATCTTCAGCGGTATGGTGAGGGCCAGCGCGACGCCGGCGAGCGTCGCATGGACGCCCGATTTGAGCACCAAAACCCACAGAACGATGCCGAGCAAGATGTACGGCAGCAGCGTCAGCACCCGCATGCGGTTGAGCACCACCAGCAGCGCGATCACGGCGAAGGCGGCGCCGAGATAGGCGAGCGAGAGGCCGCTGGTATAGAACACCGCGATGATGAGCACCGCGCCGAGATCGTCGATGATGGCAAGCGCCGTGAGGAATATCTTCAGCGAACCCGGGACGCGGCTGCCGAGCAGCGACAGCACGCCGAGCGCAAAGGCGATATCGGTGGCGGTTGGGATCGCCCAGCCGGACAGAGCGGCTGGATTGTTGCGGTTGATGGCGACGTAGACCAGTGCCGGCGCTGCCATGCCGCCGGCGGCGGCGATGCCGGGCAGCACGCGGCGCGGCCAGGTCGACAGCTGGCCGTCAAGCATTTCGCGCTTGATCTCGAGACCGACCAGCAGGAAGAACACCGCCATCAGGCCGTCATTGATCCAGTGCGAGACGCTGAGCGGTCCGAGATAGGCATGGAGGGCGGAGAAATAAGCCTCGCCCAGCGGCGAATTGGCGACGATCAGGGCCAAGGCCGCCGCAGCCATCAGGATGAGGCCGCCGGCCGCCTCGCTGTCGAGGAATTCGCGCAGCATGGAGACCAGCCGCTTTTCGTCCTGCATGTCGCCTCCGTCGTATCAGCGGCAAGGTCCGACACCGCCGAGCGATGATGCGCAAACAGCGCTGGCCGGGCAAGCCTGTAATGAGAGCCCTTTAGCGCGGCGCGCGCTTGGCGAGGATGCGTTGCAGCGTGCGGCGATGCATGTTCAGGCGGCGTGCGGTTTCCGAGACGTTGCGGTCGCACATTTCGTAGACGCGCTGGATGTGTTCCCAGCGCACGCGATCGGCCGACATTGGATTTTCTGGCGGCGCTGCGCGTTCGCCCGCGGTGCGGGTCAGGGCGGCAAAAATATCGTCGGCATCGGCCGGCTTCGACAGATAGTCGATGGCGCCGAGCTTTACCGCTGTCACCGCGGTGGCGATGTTGCCGTAGCCGGTGAGGATGATGGCGCGGGCATCGTCGCGCTTCTCGCGAATCGCGGCGACGACGTCGAGGCCGTTGCCGTCGGCCAGCCGCATGTCGACCACCGCATAGGCCGGCGGATTGGCGCGCGCCTTGGCAACCGCCTCCTCGACGCTCTCCGCCGTCTCGACCACGAAACCCCTGGTTTCCATGGCGCGGGCAAGCCGCGTCAGGAACGGCTTGTCGTCGTCCACGATCAGCAGCGAGGTATCCTCGCCTTCGACCATTGCGCCAATCGTTTCGTCAGTACTCATCGTGCTGAAAATCCTGCTGCCTGATTTTGACGCAAATATAGTTTCGCAACGCTATTGTCCAATTTAGGCCGTGTCGAACATGGTGGCCGAAGCCTGCTCGGGATTGAGGAAGACGCTGCGCGGCCACGATATCTGCACGATAGCGCCCTCGCCGGGCTCGCTTGAATTGCGGAAATCGAGCGTCGCGCCGGAGCGTTCGAGCAAGGTCTTGGCGATGAATAGGCCGAGGCCGAGGCCGCCGCCGGCTTCGGTGCCTTGTCGCGTCGACATATAGGGTTCTCCGATACGGTCGATGATCTCCGGTGGAAAGCCCGGCCCGTCGTCGATGATCGAGAAGCTGACGGCGGCCTCATTCCAGTTCCAGCGCACTGTCACGCTGTTGCGGGCGAAGTCGACCGCGTTCTCGACCAGATTGCCGAGGCCGTAAATGACGCCGGGATTGCGCCGGCCCACCGGTTCCGGGCCGATGCGCTCGCCCGGCCGAAGCTTGATCGAAATGCCGAAATCGCGGTGCGGCGCCGTCACCTCCTCGACCAGCGAGGTCAGCGGCAGGCGCGAGAGGTGCACCTCGCTCTCGGAGGACAGGCTGGTCAGGCGCTTCAGGATTTCGCGGCAGCGCTCGCTCTGCGAACGCAGCAGCTTCACGTCCTCGCCGTATTTCGGATCTTCGCCAAGCGCCTTCTCCATCTCCTTGGCGACAAGCGTGATGGTGGCGAGCGGCGTGCCGAGTTCGTGCGCGGCGGCCGCGGCGAGGCCGTCGAGGGCCGAGAGATGCTGTTCTCGCTGCAGCACCAATTCCGTGGCGGCAAGCGCGTTGGCAAGCAGCCGCGCCTCCTCGGCCACCCGGAAGGCATAGATCGCGGTAAAGGCGATGGAGCAGAACACGGCCATCCACATGCCGGCGACATAGATGAACGGCATCGCCAATGGCGCCCCCTCATGCCAGGGCAGCGGCAGGTGGTAAAAGACCAGCAGCGTCGCCGCCACGATCACCAGCGCGCCGAGCATGGCGGTCAGCCGCAGCGGCAGCGACGTCGCCGAGACGACGACGGGCACCGTCATCAGCAGCGAAAACGGATTCGTAAGGCCGCCGGTCATGTAGAGCAGGCCGGCAAGCTGCAGGCTGTCGAAGGTCAGGATGGCGAAGGCCGAGAACGGGGTAAGCCGATGCGCCGCCGGATAGCGGAAAGTCAGCAAAAGGTTCATCCAGGCCGAACAGGCGATCAGCGCAAAACACATGCCGACCGGTAGCGGAAATTTCAGCCCGTAAGCGACCACAAGCACGGTCAGGCTCTGGCCGACGATGGCAAGCCAGCGCAACCTGATCAGCGTGTTGAGGCGCAGCCGCTGGCTTTGCTGGAAGTCGGGTGCGTGCAGGATGTTTATCATGGCCAGTGATTATAGAGGGGAAACAGCCGGAGGTCTTTTCCGAAAACCGTCGAAGCTGGGCCTCGGTTCGGGATGACAGTCTGGAAGCATCAGGTACCGCGCGGCTTGGCGCGGCTGGTGGCGGCGGCGAGAAGCGGGTTCTCCGGCCAGACATGCCTGGGATAGCGGCCGCGCATCTCTGCCCGCACATCGGCCCAGGAGCCGCGCCAGAAGCCGGGCAGGTCGCGCGTCGTCTGGATCGGCCGGTGCGCCGGCGACAGCAATTCGAGCGTCAGCGGCACAGTGCCGTTGGCGATCGCCGGATGCCGGTCGAGGCCGAACAGTTCCTGCACGCGGATCGCCAGCACCGGCCATTCGCCGTCATAGCGGATCGGCAGCCGGCTACCCGACGGCGCGTCGAAATGGGTCGGCGCCAATGTGGCGATCTTGCGCTGCAATTCGTGCGGCACCAGCGTCATCAGGCCTTGCGAAAGCACGCTGGGATCGATTGCCGCAAAGGATGCCGCGCCGGAAAGGAACGGCAGCAGCCAGTCGTCGAGGCGCTCGAGGAGCGCGGCATCGGAGACATCGGGCCATGGCACGCCGAGGCCGCGATGCAGCCAGCCGAGCCGCTGCCGCAACGTCTCCGCCTCCCTGTTCCACGGCAACAGGGACAGGCCGTGTTCGCGCAAGGCGTCGAGGATGGCGCGATCCGCGTCGGCACCGGTCGGCGCCGGCAGCATGCGTTCGGACAGCGTGATGGCGCCGAGGCGAACCGTTTCGCGCACCCGCACCGCGCGCCTGTCGCGGTCGAAGCTCACCTCGCGGCGGGCCTCGATCTTTTCCGCCAGCGCCGTGCGGATGTCGGCCTCATCGATGGCTGCCGCTGCGGTGATGCGGGCGTTCTGCGCCTTGCCCTGCAGGTCGGCGACGACGAGCCAGGTCTCGCCGGCCAGCGGATCGGAGGCGTCGAGCATGGCGCCCGAGCCGTTGGCAAGCACGAAGCGGCCACGCTCGCCGCGCGCTTTGGCGACCCGATCCGGCCAGGCATGGATGAGGAGAGCGCCGGCTGTGCTGCCCTCCCCCTTGAGGGGGTCGGAAGGACGGGCGAGACCCGTGGCTCGCCCCGGCGCGTCGATCCGCGTACCGGATAGGGGTGGGGCCGCTTCGGGCACGCCATCGACGACCCCGCCCCGTCTCGCTCGTCTCGCTGCGCTCGGCTCGCTTGCCGCCCCTCCCCTAGAGGGGAAGGGTGAAGCCTGCTTTGCCAGCCTCTCAGCCAGCTGCCGGGCGGCGGTGGCGCGCGGCGATCTTTCGGCGCGAAAGCGCAGCAGCCGCCGTTCGAGATCGGCACCATCGCCGCCAAGGCCACATTCGGTCAATAATACGGCGAGCATCGCCGCCTCGAGCGCCTCTCCGGTCCTTGCCGCCTCGGCGACCATATGGGCGAGCCGGACCGGCAGCGCCAGCCGGCGCATCGCGGCACCGGCATCCGTCAGGCGTCCTGCCGCATCGACAGCATCGAGCGCACGTAGCAGTACCCTCGCCTCGGTGAGCGCCGGAGCCGGTGGGGGGTCGAGGAAGGATAGACTGGTCGGATCGGCGACGCCGAACGCTGCGCTATCGAGCAACAGGCCGGAAAGATCGGCCTCGAGGATTTCCGGCGGCGTGAAGGCCGGCAGGGCCGCCGTCTGCTCGGCCCGCCACAACCGGATGGCGACGCCCGGCTGCGTGCGTCCGGCACGGCCGGCGCGCTGGTCGGCGGAAGCGCGGGAAGCACGTACCGTCTCCAGCCGCGTCAGGCCGCTCGCCGGTTCATAGCGCGGCAGCCGCGACAGGCCGGAATCGATGACGACGCGGACGCCGTCGATGGTGATGGAGGTTTCGGCGATCGACGTCGCCAGCACGACCTTGCGGCGGCCGAGCGGCGCCGGCTTGATCGCCGCGTCCTGCGCCTTGTTGTCGAGCATACCATAGAGCGGCACGATGTCGGTATCGGCGCCGACCTTGCCCGCCAGCCGCTCGGCGGTGCGCTCGATCTCGCGCTGGCCGGGCAGGAAAGCGAGCACGCTGCCCTCCTCCCCGGCAAGCGCCGAGCGGATCGCCTTGGCCATGGCGTCCTCGATCGTGACGCCGGCCGGCCGCTCGTCATAGCGGATGTCGACCGGGAAGGCGCGGCCTGCGCTCTCGATCACCGGCGCGCCGGACAGCAATTTTGCGACACGCGCGCCGTCGAGCGTTGCCGACATCACCAGCAATCTGAGTTCGGGCCTCAGCGCACCCTGCACGTCAAGCGCCAGCGCCAACCCGAAATCGCCGTCGAGCGAGCGTTCGTGGAACTCGTCGAATAGCACCGCCGCGACACCAGGCAGTTCCGGGTCGTCGAGGATCATGCGGGACAGCACACCTTCGGTGACGACGAGAACCCTGGTCTTTGCGGAACTGCGGTTTTCCATGCGCATGGCATAGCCGACGGTTTCGCCGGGCTCTTGGCCGAGCAATTCGGCCATGCGGCGGGCGGCAGCGCGGGCGGCGAGGCGGCGCGGCTCGAGCAGGATGATCTTTCCGGCGCCGAGCCATTCAGCGTCGAGCAGCGCCAGTGGAACCAGCGTCGTCTTGCCGGCACCGGGCGGCGCCACCAGCACGGCGCTGTTACCATGGCTCAGCGTTTCATTGAGCGCCGGCAAGACAACGGAGACCGGCAGGTCCGGCAAGGGTTTTGTCGTCATTGTGCTATGCTGTGCAGCCAGTTGGCAGCAACCGCATATCAGCGGTGGCGGTCGCGGCGCAACCTCGGCGCCGACTCAAAGCCTGGTCCGCGAAAACGGGTTCCAGCGCACCGTGCCGAGCCGCACCTCCTCGCGCACCATGGTCAGCAGGCCGGAACCGCCGACCACGGCCAAGCCGACCAGCGACAGAAAATCCGGATATTCCCTGAAGAACAGCGCACCCAGAACCACCGCCCAGACGATCTGCGAGTAATGCGTCGGCGCGATGCGGTTGGCCGGTGCGTATTTGACCGCCAGCAGATGCAACAGCTGGCCGCCGGCGGTAAAGGCGCCGGCCAACACCAGCCAGGCCCATTGCCTGCCATCCGGCAGCGAGAACGAGGTAGCCGCCGCACCGGCGCCGTTGAAGAGCAGGCCGTAGCCGATCAGCACGCCGAGCATCGTCGTGCGCTTTTCCTGCGCGGCGAGCGAACGCATCAGGATCACATTGGTGGCGGCCAGGAAGGCGATGATGAACGCCGCCAGATGACCAAGATGCAATTCGCGAAACCCCGGCCTGACGACCAGCATGACCCCGGCAAAGCCGGCGACCACCGCCAGCCACCGCCACGGGCCGACCTTCTCCTTGAGGACCAGCGTGGCTAGGATGGTGACGAACAGCGGCGCCAGAAAGATGAGCGCATAGACTTCCGCCAGCGGGATGGTGGTGAAGGCATAGACGCTGAGCACGCCCGAGGCGATGCCGGCCCAGGCCCGGGCCTGTACCGCCCAGGGCCGGTTGGTGCGCCAGAAATCGAGCCAGCGCTCGCCTGCCGGCCTGGCAAAGAGCAGAAAGCAGCCGGCAAACAATGTCGAGAAGAAGCCGATCTCGAAGACGTTGAACTGCCCGCCCAGGCTTTTGACAACGGCGTCGCTGCACGAATAGCTTGCATAGGCGATGAGTGCGAGCAGAATTCCGTTGGGCACGTTTTTCCATTTCCGGGAGAGATGAGAGTGAAGATATTGGCGCTTGGCGCGCATTCGGACGACATCGAGATCTTCATGTTCGGTACGATGGCGGCCTATGCCGCGCAAGGCGCAGAACTCTTTTTTGCCATAGCCACGGATGGCACCAGGGGCGGCTACGGCGATCCCTCAGCGCTGGCCCGCACGCGCCGCAAGGAGGCGACGGCGGCGGCCGGCCTGCTTGGCGTGACGCCGCGCTTCCTCGACTTTCCCGATGGCGGGCTGGTCGCGGATGCCACGCTGATCGGGGCGCTCAAAGCACTGATCGGCGAGATAGGGCCGGATCTGGTGATAACGCATGCGCCGAACGACTATCATGGCGACCACCGCGCGCTGTCGGATGGCGTGCGCATCGCAGCGTCATTCTCGGTGCCGGTGCTACATGCCGACACGTTCGGCGGCACCGGGTTTGCGCCAACGCACTACGTCGACACCTCCAGGCATTTCGATCTCAAGGCGGAGGCGATCCGGGCGCACCAGTCGCAGGATCCCGAGCGTTTCGTCGACGCGGCGCGCACGCAGAACGCCTTTCGCGCCGGCCAGTGCAACGGCCCAGCCGGATCGTTTGCCGAGGCGTTCCGCTTCGAGCCAGTCTTCCCCTTCGCCGATATCCGCGCGCTTTTGCCGCCGGCCCCAGTTATCCGTCCGGTGGCCGTCAGCAACAAGACGGTGACCTAGACAGGTCGCCGCAACTTCTCACGTTGCTTTCCTGTCCAGCATGCTGCGGTGCAGCAACGAATTCGCTTGCCTTGTTTAGTAAAAATTGCATCACTAAACAAATTACTAAACATCCGGTGCGCCGCCGCGTCGTTGTGTTTGGGCCCCCGAGGAGGGGTTTAGCGGGCTCTTGAAACCGTCATCCGGACGCGTTTCGCAAATGGGAGGAAGGCATGAAATCGACCTTGAAATTGGCGTTGGGACTGGCATCGACACTCTTTGCGTCGACAGCCGTTTCGAATGTCGCGCAGGCAGAAGATCTGACGCTTTGCTGGGCAGCCTGGGACCCGGCCAACGCGCTTGTGGAATTGTCCAAGGACTTCACCAAGGAAACCGGCATCGGCATGAAATTCGAATTCGTGCCGTGGACCAACTATGCCGATCGCTTTCTCAACGAGCTGAATTCGCACGGCAAGCTGTGCGACCTCATCATCGGCGACAGCCAGTGGATCGGCGGTGCCGCCGAGAACGGCCATTACGTCAAGCTGAACGACTTCTTCGACAAGGAGAAGATCAGCATGGATGATTTCGTGCCTGCGACCGTCGTCGGCTATTCGGAATGGCCGAAGAACTCGCCGAATTACTGGGCGCTGCCGGCCATGGGTGACGTCGTCGGTTGGACTTACCGCAAGGACTGGTTCTCCAAGCCGGAGCTGCGGAAGGAATTCAAGGAAAAGTACGGCTGGGATCTCGGCCCGCCGACGACCTTCGACCAATTGAAGCAGATCGCCGAATTCTTCCAGAAGCGCGACATCGACGGCAAGACCGTCTATGGCGCGTCGATCTACACCGAGCGCGGCTCGGAAGGCATCACCATGGGCGCCATGGACGTGCTCTACAGCTTTGGCTTCCAGTACGAAAACCCGAAAAAACCCTACGAGATGGAAGGCTTCGTCAACTCCGATAAATCGGTGAAGGGCCTGGAGTTCTACAAAGCCCTCTACGATTGCTGCACCCCTCCCGGCGCCTCGAACAGCTACATGGGCGAAGGCGTTGATGCCTTCAAATCCGGCCAGGTGGCGATGCACATGAACTTCGCCTTCACCTGGCCAGGCCTGCAGAAGGACGAGAATGTCGGCGGCGACAAGATCGGCTATTTCGTCAATCCCAAAGGTCCGGACGGGGACCAGTTCGCCCAGCTCGGCGGCCAGGGCATCTCGGTGGTCTCCTATTCCGACAAGCAGGAAGCCGCGCTCAAATACATCAAATGGTTCGCCAACAAGGACGTGCAGTCCAAATGGTGGTCGCTCGGCGGCTATTCCTGCCTCAACGCGGTCGTCAAGGACCCCGCCTTCCCGGCCAGCCAGCCCTATGCGCAGACCTTCCTCGACTCGATGGCCATCGTGAAGGACTTCTGGGCCGAGCCGAGCTATGCCCCGCTGTTGCAGGCATCGCAGAAGCGCTTCCACGACTATGTCGTTGCCGGGCAAGGCTCCGCCAAGGATGCGCTTGACGGCCTCGTCAAGGACTGGACCGAGGTCTTCCAGGACGATGGCAAGATGTAGCCGGGGCAAGATGTAAACGGCTCCTCCCGAGCCCATGACCGAACCGTCCCGTGCCACTTGGCACGGGACACAGTTCAGATAAATTCCATTGTCGAGACGAGCCAAGTGACCGAAGCAGGACTGACCATGCTCAATCGGACGGCGGACAGCGTTGCCCGGGCTACGCCCGAGCCGTTGGCCCGCAAGGTCCGGGGCATCAGCGACAAGGGCCTCGCCTGGCTGTTCATCTCGCCGACGATCCTGTTGCTGTTAGCTATCAACATCTTTCCGCTGTTCTGGGCAATCTATCTGTCCTTCACCAATTTTCGCGCCAATCGGCCCAACGAGGTTGTGAAGAACCTCGGGCTGGCCAACTACAAGCGCATCCTCGCCGACCAGGACATCTGGATCGCCATGCAGACGACGGCGCATTTCGTCTTCTGGACCATCCTGCTGCAGACGCTGATCGGCTTCACTCTGGCCTGGCTGATCGACCGCAAGTTCCGCGGCCACGCCTTCTGGACGACGATCATCCTGGTGCCGATGATGCTATCGCCGGCGGTGGTCGGCAATTTCTGGCGCTTTCTCTACGAGCCGCAGATCGGGCTGTTCGCCTACGCCGTTTCGTTCGTCACCGGCATTCCGGCAACCGAGATCAGCATGCTCTCCAACGTGTCACTGGCGCCATGGTCGATCATCATCGTCGACACCTGGATGTGGACGCCTTACGTAATGCTGATCTGCCTCGCAGGCCTGCGCTCGATCCCCGAATACATCTACGAAGCGGCCGAGGTCGACCGCGCCTCCAACTGGCGGCAGTTCTGGTCGATCACGCTGCCGATGGCGCTGCCCTTCATCATGCTGGCGGTGCTGTTTCGCGGCATCGAGAACTTCAAGATGTTCGACATGGTCAATTTGCTCACCGGCGGCGGGCCGGGATCGACCACCGAAGTGGCCTCGATCACTCTCAAGCGGCAGGCCTTCGAAAGCTGGCGGACGGGCTATTCCTCGGCTTTCGCCATCATCCTGTTCGTCGCAGTGTTTGGCCTCGCAAACATCTACGTCAAGGCGCTCAACAAGGTGAAGCAGAGATGAGCCTGACGTCAGCCCATTCCGTTGTCGCGCCGTCGGCCACGTCGAAGCGCGTCGCCGGCGCCATCATCGTCGCCTACGCGCTGATCTCGATCGTGCCGCTGCTGTGGATATTCGCCACCAGCTTCAAGACGCCGCCGGATTCGATCGCCTATCCGCCGAAGATTCTGTTCCAGCCCAGCGTTGAGGGCTACTGCAACCTGTTCACGACGCGGACCAGGCAAACACCGGAATACATCAACTCGCTGGGACCGGCGACGGGCCTATGCGACGAGACGGTGCGCAAGCGCAACATGGTGATCGCCGGCCCGTCCAACTTCATGCCGCGCTTTGTCAATTCGCTGATCATCGCGTTCGGCTCGACGTTTTGCGCGGTGTTCCTCGGCACGCTGTCGGCCTATGGTTTTTCGCGCTTCAAGGTGCCGCTCGCCGACGACCTTCTGTTCTTCATCCTGTCGACGCGGATGATGCCGCCGATCGCGGTCGCGATTCCCATCTACCTGATGTACCGGGAGCTTGGCCTGTCGGACACGGCTCTCGGCATGATCCTGCTTTATACGGCGGTCAACGTGTCCTTGGCGGTGTGGCTGCTGAAAGGCTTCATCGACGAGATCCCGCGCGAATATGAAGAAGCGGCGATGATCGACGGCTACACCAGGCTGCAGGCGTTCTGGCGCACGGTGCTGCCGCAGGCGACCACCGGTATTGCCGCAACCGCCATCTTCTGCCTGATCTTTGCCTGGAACGAATATGCCTTCGCTGCGCTGCTGACCTCGGGCACGGCGCAGACCGCGCCGCCCTTCATTCCGACCATCATCGGCGAAGGCGGTCAGGACTGGCCGGCGGTCGCGGCCGGCACGACGATCTTCCTGGTGCCGATCCTGGTCTTCACCATCCTGCTTCGCAAGCAATTGCTGCGCGGCATCACCTTTGGCGCGGTGCGCAAATGAGCATCACCGCAAAACGCAAATCGCGCTGGCCCGTCTGGGCCAGGCGCGGGCTGATGGAAAACGTCGCCACCGCGGTCATCGCCATCGGCTTCCTGATGCTGTTCCAGCCCTTCGCACTGGTGCTCTACACCTATTCCTTCATCACCATGCTTGCGGGCACGGCGATGTTCATCATCGTCTCGAAATTTCCGGAGTAGACGATGGCCGAGATCAGGGTCGAACATCTGAGGAAGGCATTCGGCGATTTCGTCGCCGTGCAGGATTCCAACTTCGTCGTCGAGGACGGCGAATTCTTCGTCATGCTGGGGCCGTCCGGCTGCGGCAAGACGACGACATTGCGCATGATCGCCGGGCTCGAACTGCCGACTGGCGGCAAGATCCTGCTTGGCGGCGAGGACGTCACCATGCGGCGTGCCCGCGAGCGCGACATCGCCTTCGTCTTCCAGCTGTTCGCGCTCTATCCGCACATGAATGTGCGGAAGAACATCGGCTTTCCACTGCTGGCGCAAGGCATGCCAGGCGCTGAAATCCGGAGCCGAGTGGAGGAGACGGCGAAGCTTTTGCGGATCGACCATCTGCTCAACAAATCGGTCTCCGGGCTTGCCGGCGGCGATCGCCAGCGCGTGGCGCTCGGCCGCGCCATCGTACGGCGGCCAAAATGCTTCCTGATGGATGAGCCGCTCGGCACGCTCGACACCGAATTCCGCGACCTGATGGTCCATGAATTGCGAGAACTGCACAACCGCATCCACGCCACCACCGTCTATGTCACGCATGACCAGATGGAAGCGATGTCGATGGCCGACAAGATCGCGGTGATGAACCACGGCGTCATCGAGCAGTTCGGCACGCCGCGCGAGATCTACGACCGGCCGGCGACGATGTTCGTCGCCGACTTCATCGGCTCGCCGCCGATGAATTTCCTCGGCTTCGGCGGCGGGCTTTCAAAGGGCGCCAGGGAAATTGTTGTGCAAGGCGCGAAGGTGGCCGTGCCGGAGATCCGCGAGGACGTCGCGCCGGCCGAGATGGCGCTTGGCATCCGACCGGAGCACATCCGCTTCGATGACGCTTCGAAGCTGCGCGGTGCTATTTACGGCACGGAATATCTCGGCACCACTCAGATCGTCGCGGTGGAGACAGCGGACGGCATCATCAAGGCCAGGGTGCCGGCCGAAATCCGGCTCAATCCGGGCGATCATGTGGGCCTGGCGCTGAGCAGCGCGCGGCTGTCGCTGTTCGCAAAAGGATCCGGGCGTGCGGTGCGCACCGAAATCCATGACTCGGCCTCCCAGGGGAGAGCACATCATGGCTGACGTTCACATCAAAAGCGTGACCAAGGCTTTTGGCGAGCATGTCGCCGTCGACAATCTCGACCTGCATATCGCCGACGGGGAATTCGTCGTGCTGCTCGGGCCGACCGGCGCCGGCAAGACGACGACGCTCAGGCTGATCGCCGGGTTGGAGCGTCCGGAAGCGGGCTCGATCCATATTGCCGGCCACGACACGACGACGCTGTCGCCGGCCGAGCGCGACACCGCTTTCGTGTTCCAGCAATATTCGCTCTATCCGCATCTGTCGGTTTACGACAACCTCGCCTTTCCGCTGCGCTCGCCAGCACGGAAAATGCCGGAGGATCAGATCCGCCGCCGCGTCGAGGACGTGGCCAAGATGGTGCGCATCCACCACAAGCTGAATAATCGCTCGACCAAACTCTCTGGCGGCGAGATGCAGCGCGTCGCCATCGGCCGCGCTTTGGTGCGCAAGCCGTCGATCTACCTGATGGACGAGCCGCTGTCGTCGCTCGACGCCAAGCTGCGCGCCGATCTCAGGCTCGAGCTGAAGCGCATCCAGGCGGAACTCGGCGCCACAATGCTCTACGTCACGCACGACCAGATCGAAGCGATGACCATGGCCGACCGCATCGGCATTCTCGCCGACGGCGTGCTGGTGCAGATCGGTTCCCCGCGCACGATCTATTCTGAGCCGGCAAACCTTCACGTCGCCGCAAGGCTCGGCCAACCGGCAATCAATTTGTTGCCGGTCGGACTGCTGCCGGATGGCGGCGTGCCGGCGGGAACAAAGACGATCGGTGCCCGTACCGAACATCTTTCGATCGAGAAGGCGGCGAACGGCCATGCCGACGGCGTCGTCGATTGGGTCGAGCATCTCGGCGACCAGAACCATCTGCATGTGACGGTGGGGACCAGGAAGCTGGTGACGCTAACCGACCCCGACACCGACCTGGCGCAGGGCGACAAGATCATGATCCGCTATCGCTCGCCGCTGTATTTCGGCCCCGATGGGCGACGGCTGATGTGAGCGCTGCGCGAGTGTTTTCCTGGCACCTTTCAACCGGCAATTTCGGGCACCGGACTGGACCAATTCGATGAAGCATTTTTTCAATCGCAGGGATACGATCGTAACTGAGGCCCTGGACGGCTTCCTCGGTACGACCGGCGCCGGCGATCTCGCTCGCCTCGACGGCTATCCCGAGATCAAGGTCATTCTCCGCGCGGACTGGGATAAGACGAAGGTCGCGGTCATTTCCGGCGGCGGGGCCGGGCACGAACCTGCCCATGCCGGCTTTGTCGGCATTGGCATGCTGACGGCGGCGGTTTCGGGCGAGATCTTTGCTTCGCCTAGCGTGGAAGCGGTATTGGCCGCCATCCGCGCGGTGACCGGTCCCGCCGGGTGCCTGCTGATCGTCAAGAACTATACCGGCGATCGCCTCAACTTCGGCCTGGCAGCCGAGAAGGCGCGCGCCGAAGGTTTTCGGGTCGAGATGGTGATTGTCGCCGACGATATCGCCCTGCCGGACATTGCCCAGCCGCGTGGCGTGGCCGGCACCTTGTTCGTGCACAAGATCGCCGGCCACCTGTCGGAAGCCGGCATTGACCTGGCGACGGTTGCCGCTGCGGCGCGGGCCGCGGCGGCGGATATCGTTTCGCTCGGCATATCGCTGTCATCCTGCTCGATCCCCGGTCAGAGCCATGACGAAAGATTTGGCGCCGACGACGCTGAACTCGGCCTCGGCATCCATGGCGAACCGGGCGTTGAGCGGATTGCGGTGCAAAGTGCCGAAAGGCTGGTTGCGATCATGTCGGAGCGCCTTGCCGCGCGGCTCGATCCGGTCAGCGACTACGCCTTGCTGATCAATAATCTCGGTTCGGTGCCACCGCTGGAAATGTTGCTTGTCGCCAATGCGGTATTGGCTTCACCGCTGGCACAAAAGGTGACGCTGACAATCGGGCCCGGGCAGCTTGTGACCGCGCTCAACATGAACGGCTTTTCCCTGTCGCTGATCCGGCTCGATGCGTCGCGCGAAGCGGCGTTGCGGGCGCCGGTAGGCCCTCACGCCTGGCTGCCGGCAAGAGCCGTTCGCCAAGCCAGCGTCGTGCCGATGGCCAAAGCCGCCGGCCCGAACAACGCGTCGAAAGCCAGCCAGGACGCACGCACCGACCGGTTGGTTGTCGCGGTCTGCGAACGGCTGATCTCGCTTGAAGGCGCGTTGAACGGACTGGATGCCAAGGCGGGAGACGGTGACACCGGATCGACTGTGGCGGCCGGTGCGCGCAGCGTGCTTGGCCGCATTGCGACACTGCCGCTCGCTGAGCCTGCCGCAGCGCTCGCCGTCGTCGGCGACATCCTGAGCGCCAGCATGGGCGGCTCTAGCGGCGTGCTGTTGTCGATCTTCTTCACCGCCGCCGCGCAGGCGCTGGAGTCTGGCGAAACGCTTCCCAAGGCGCTTCTCGCCGGCCTCGATCGGATGTCCTTCTATGGTGGAGCGAGGGTCGGCGATCGCACGATGATCGATGCCCTGGAACCCGCCTTGAGGGCGCTGGATAGGGGGAGTCTGGAAGATGCGGCGGTCGCGGCGCAACGCGGAGCCGAGGCCACCGCTGCCATGCGCAAGGCCAAGGCCGGGCGGTCCGCCTATATTGGTAGCCAGCTCGACGGCGTGGTCGACCCCGGCGCCTTTGCCGTCGCCGAGGTCTTCACTGCCCTCGCTGCGTTGCTCGAACCCGCTTGACTGGGGAAAAGAATGCTTCAATTGCCGGATATGCAATTTTCTCGTACTGCCGGCAGCGCAGGGGCCAGGAGCATGGGTGACATGGCGGCAGCGGATATTTCCAGGCTGATCGAGGCGGCGGCAAACACGATCGCCGCACATGCCGACGAGCTGACCAGTCTCGACCAGGCCATCGGCGACGGCGACCATGGGCTCAACATGAAACGCGGCTTCGAGGCAGTGCGGGCCGAGGCCGGCGCGTTTGCGACAAAGCCGTTGCCCGAGGCGCTGAAGGCGATCGGCACCAAACTGGTGATGACCGTCGGCGGAGCCTCCGGTCCCTTGTTCGGCACGCTGTTCATGGCGCTCGGCAAGGAGATTTCCGCCGCGCCGGGTCGCGCCGACCTGGCGGCGGCCTTCGGCAAGGCGATCGAAGCGGTTGCAGCCAGAGGCAAGTCGCAGGCCGGGCAAAAAACCATGCTCGACGTGCTGCAGCCGGTGCATGAGGCCCTGCTGCAGGGAAAGACGGCAGCGGACATCGTCGAGATCGCCGACAACGCGGCCGACGCGACCGTGCCGATGAAGGCGCTGCGTGGGCGCGCCTCGTTCCTTGGCGACCGTTCGATCGGTCATATGGATGCCGGCGCACGCTCGACTGCGCTTCTGGTGCGAGCCGTAGCCGAGGCAATCGAGAGGCGCGCATGAGCAATGTCGGCATCGTCATCGTATCGCATTCGCCGCTGGTCGCCGAAGGCACCGCCGACATGGTGCGGCAGATGGTCGGCAACGAAGTGCCGCTTGCATGGTGCGGGGGAAACGGCCATGGCGGGCTGGGAACCAATGTCGAGGCGATCATGGACGCCATCGACAAGGCCTGGTCGGAGGCGGGGGTCGCGATCCTCGTCGATCTCGGCGGTGCCGAGACCAATAGCGAGATGGCGGTCGAGATGATCGGCGAACCACGCGCCCAGAAGATCATCGTCTGCAATGCGCCGATCGTCGAAGGCGCGGTGATGGCGGCGACCGAGGCTTCCGGCGGCGCCTCGCTCAGGGAAGTGGTGGCGACGGCGCACGAATTGTCGCCGTCGTGAACGAACGGGAATTTTGACAAGCATGTCCGCAGCAGCCGAAGCCAGCGTCCTGATCACCCATGAGGTGGGACTGCATGCGCGTCCTTCGGTGAAGTTCACCAAGCTTGCCAAGACGTTTTCGGCCGACGTCGAGATTGCGCTCGCCGCCAACGGGCCATGGTTCGACGCCAAGAGCATCGTCAAGGTGATGGCGGCGAAAGCGCCGAAAGGCACTGTCCTGCATATCAGAGCCAAAGGGGACGGCGCCGGCGAGGCGGTCGGCGCACTGGTCGAGCTGGTGCGGCGCGATTTCGACGAAGGCAAGGACCATGCCCGAACCGCTTAGGCTGCAGGGCATTTCGGCATCGGCCGGCTATGCCGAGGGGCCGCTGTTCAATCTGGACCAGGCTGCTGTGCGTTATGTCCGCAAGGCGACTGCCGCGGACGAGAAGGCGGCGCTTGAGGCCGCCATTTCCATTGCCGCAGGCCGGCTCGCGACGTTGATCGAAACCAGCGACAGCGAGGCGGCCGGGATCCTCGAATTCCAGCTCGCCATGCTGGAGGACGACGCGCTGACCGGCCCGGCCTTTGCGCGAATTGCCGAGGGCATGGCTGCTGATGTGGCTTGGCGAAAAGCGCTCGACGCCGAGATAGCCGGCTATGAAACATCCGAGCAGGACTATTTCCGGGCGCGCGCGGCCGACATGCGCGACATACGCGACCAGGTGCTACGCGCGCTTGCCGCGGGCGGCGACATTGCCGCGCCGGCAGGTGCGATCTTCTACGGCGAGGATATCGCACCGACGCGCTTCCTCGAAACCGACTGGAGTGCCGGCGGCGGCATAGCACTTACGGCCGGAAGTGCCGCAAGTCATGTCGCAATGCTGGCACGCTCACGCGGCGTGCCAATGGTGGTGGGGTTGGGGCTCGTAGCGCGTGGGGTAGCCGGGCCCGGTGCTTCGCCGGCTCACCTTGCCGGAATCGCACTGCTCGATGCCGAACATGGCGACATCGTGTTGGCGCCTTCGAAAGCGGAGATCGATGCATTCCGGCGATCGTCATCGTCTTTCGCGGCGCATCGCGACAAAGCGGCAGCCTATTTGACAAGGCCGGCAGCAACGAAGACCGGCATAGCGGTCCACGTGCAGGTGAATATTGCCGATCCGTCCGATGTCGACCGCATCGATGCTGCGGCGTGCGACGGTGTCGGGCTGATGCGGACCGAATTCCTGTTCGGCAAGACGCTGCCGGACGAGGAGACGCAATATCGCGCCTACCGTAGAGTGCTGGAATGGGCAGGCGACAGGCCGGTGACGATCCGTACTGTCGATGCGGGCGGCGATAAACCTGTGCCGGGCCTGACCGTCGAGGAAGGTAATCCATTCCTTGGCCTGCGCGGGATCAGGCTGTCGCTGATGCGTCCGGAGGTCTTTGGTGTGCAGATCCGCGCCTTGCTACGTGCCGCCATGCACGGCAATCTGAAGGTGATGTTCCCGATGATCGCCGTTCCGGAAGAGTATGAACACGCCACCGCGCTGTTCGCTGAGGAGCAGGCTGACCTTTTGGCGCGCGGCATCGCGCACAAAATGCCGCCGCTTGGCATCATGGTCGAGGTGCCGTCGGTGGCCATCGCACCGGAGGCATTCGCCAAGGCCGCTTTCTTCTCGATCGGTTCGAATGATTTGACCCAATACGTGATGGCCGCCGCGCGCGACAATGCGTCGGTCGCACATTTGAATTCCGTCAGGCATCCGGCCGTGCTCCGGCTGATCGCCTCGGTTGCCGCCTTCGGCCGCGAGCATAATATCCCGGTCAGCCTGTGTGGCGATGCCGGCGGCGACCCCGCCTCGATCCCGGCGCTGCTCGAAACCGGCCTGCGTGACCTCTCCGTCGCTCCCGCCCAACTCGCGATGGCCAAGGCGGCCATCGCGGACGTTTCGATCTAGGCCCCGGTATGGCAGACAAGGCGTCGCAATCCGGCCCCGAAGAGGCGATCCGCGCCTACAAGACGATCCTGTCGCAGGTGATCGACCAGCGCCCGTCCGGCATGCGCCAGCGCCTCGCCGATGCGCTGGGCAAGCATCGCAGCTTCGTCACGCAGATTTCCAGCCCGGCCTATTCGACGCCGATCCCGTCGAAGCATTTGCCGGCTATCTTCTCCGTCTGCCATTTCAGCCCGGCCGAACGCGATCATTTCCTTGAGGCCTACCATCGGGCGCATCCGGGAAAGATGTCGCTGGCCGCAGGCTTGCGCAAGACACGCCATGTCTCGCTGATCGTTCCCGATTTCGGCGACGACAAGCAGAACGCGGCGCTCGACCGGGCGGTCAACGATTTCATCCAGAAGATCACCAGCATCGCCGGCAAGGGCAGCTGACGCTGGGCTATTTCGGGAGGACGGCCATGAAGAAATTTTTGAATTCGGTCGATACGGTGCTGACCGAGAGCCTCGACGGCTTCGTTGCCGCGCATGCCGATATCCTGGCGCTTGGCGCGGAACACAGATTTGTCCGCCGCAAGCTGCTCACACCGGGCAAGGTGGCGCTGATCTCCGGCGGTGGCTCGGGTCACGAGCCGCTACATGGCGGGTTCGTCGGGCACGGCATGCTGGATGCGGCCTGCCCCGGCCAGGTATTCACCTCGCCAACGCCTGACCAGATGATGGCGGCGGCCGAAGTCGTCAATACGGGCGCCGGCTGCCTGTTCATCGTCAAGAACTACGAGGGCGACGTGATGAATTTCGACATGGCCGCTGAAATGTCGGAAGGCGTGATGCAAATCGTGACCAATGACGACGTTGCGGTCGAAAACTCGTCCTACACCACCGGCCGGCGCGGCGTCGCCGGCACGCTGGTGGTCGAGAAAATCGTCGGCGCGGCGGCCGAACAAGGCATGGCACTGGAGCCGTTGAAGGCGCTCGGCGAGCGCGTCAACGGCGCGACGCGCTCGATGGGCGTGGCGCTGACCAGTTGCACCGTGCCGGCGGCGGGCAAGCCGACCTTCGATATCGGCGACGGCGAGATGGAGTTCGGGGTCGGCATCCACGGCGAGCCTGGGAGGCGGCGCGACACATTGAAAAGCGCCGATGCTATCGCCGAGGAGATCTGTACCGCAATCCTGGGTGACCTGGGCGACGGTGCCAGAGGCCAGGCGCTACTCTTCGTCAACGGCTTTGGCGGCACACCGTTGATGGAGCTTTATCTGATGTACAACAGCGCCCGCAAAATCTTCGAGAAGCACGGCGTGACGGTGATCCGGTCGCTGGTCGGGTCCTATGTGACCTCGCTCGACATGGCCGGCTGTTCGATCACGCTGAGCATGCTCGACGACGAGGCGGCTGTTTGGTGGGATGCACCGGTACATACGGCCGCGCTGCGCTGGGGCATGTAGCGGCGGAGAATGCCCCAGAAATAGTCGGTGACAAGACCGGTATCGGCAACGCCGCGCATCGCCAGACAGTTGCCCTCCTCACCCTGCGTAAGATAAAGAATCTGCGGGTTTGGGGAGTTCGAGCATGCGTTACAATTGGGATCGGGCGCCGACGGGTTTCGAGCGCCATGGAAAGGTGCTGGCAGCCGCCTTGCTGATCGTCGGCGGGGTCGGACTTATGCTCGCTGCCCTCCCGCTTTAGGGACAACAAACTCGGGTAGCGGACTACGTCTCAGCGCGTTGCCTCAGTGCGCCTGGCCAGTCACGGCGATGAAACGGCGGTCGCGCCCTTCAAATCCCTGGCTGAAGCGCTGCACGAGCACCGCAAGCACGCCCGGTTTTCCATCCGGGGTGAATGCGTAGGATTCCGACAGGCTGTAGGAAGTCGGGCAATTCCTCGAACCGGGCACCGCCTTGTCCTCGTGCAGCAGCTTGATCGGCTTGCCGTCCTGACCCTGCAGCGTCAGGCGAAAGCCGAGCGCCTTGCCGGTCGTTTCGCCTTGCAGCGTCGCGTCGAAACTCGCTGAACAATCCGCCGTGCTGTCGGCACGGATCTGCTCGAGCTGGATGGTGCCAAGCTCGTCATAGGCCGGCGAAAGCCATTTTTGCGAAACCTGCTCGAGGCGCGCAATGTCATTGTAGGCGACCATGTCGTCGGGAAAGGTGAACCTGTCCAAGGCAGTCCGCTCGCCGCGCGGCGCGATGGCATATTTGGCCAGCAAGGGCGCCGCCAGTTCGGCGGCCTGTGCCCTCGCCTGCGCAAGCGTCAATGTCGAATCCTCCGTCTCGTCGGCGATGACGATCGGCTTGCCGCCGACGAACTCATCGGTCCGCGTGTCGATGATGTCGATCTCCGACCAGCCCGAATCCGAAGCACCGGCATCGAGCGTGCCGTACTGTTCGAAGGCGAAGTAGTTGCCGTCTGGCGAAAAGCCGATGACGCGCCGAGCCGCCGCATCGCCTGCCTGAGCAGCTGAAGCGAGCACCACCGCCAGCGTCGCAACCGCGGCAAACCCAAGCTCATATCGCAATTTCATCGCGCCCTGCCCCTAATGCCGAAAATTCGAACGATACCGGCCCCCAGACCACCATGACCCGCACTTGCGGCCAAGTTAGAACGACGGCAAACGAAACGCACAAATACATGGTTACACAAACCAGCATACGCTATTTCAAGGACAGCAAACATTCCTGGGGAGGAAGCTGGATGGCGTCACGCTACCACGAGGTCTATGACGACTGGAAACGCGACTCGGAAAAATTCTGGGCCGATGCCGCGGGCGAAATCGACTGGTTCTCGCCCTTTGAGACGGTGTTCGACGCCAATGCCGGCGTCTATGGCAGGTGGTTCATTGGCGCCTCGTGCAACACCTGCTTCAATGCCGTCGATCGTCATGTGGCGGGCGGCCGTGCCGACCAGATCGCGTTGATCCATGACAGCGCGATTTCCGGCACAATCAGGAAGTTCACCTATACCGAGTTGAAGCGCGAGGTGATCGCGCTGACCTCGGTGCTCAAGAATCGTGGCATCCAAAAAGGCGATCGCGTCATCATCTACATGCCGATGGTGCCGGAAGCAGCCTTCGCCATGCTTGCCTGTGCGCGGATCGGCGCCGTGCATTCGGTGGTCTTCGGCGGCTTTGCCTCGCATGAGCTCGCCACCCGCGTCGACGACGCCAAGCCGAAGCTGATCATCTCCGCTTCCTGCGGCCTGGAGCCAGGGCGCGTGGTTGCCTATAAGCCGCTGCTCGACAAGGCGATCGAGATGTCGCGGCACAAGCCGGAAAGCTGCCTTATCCTGCAGCGCGACCAACTGCGCTGCGAACTCAGGGAAAACCACGATATCGACTATGCCGACGCCGTGGCGCGGGAGCGGGCCGCGGGTGCCAATGTCGACTGTGTTCCGGTGCTTGCCACCGATCCGCTCTACATCATCTACACGTCGGGCACGACCGGCCAGCCGAAGGGAATCGTGCGTGACAATGGCGGCCATATGGTCGCGCTGAAATGGTCGATGGAAAACGAGTTCGGCGTCAAACCGGGCGAAGTGTTCTGGGCGGCTTCCGATGTCGGCTGGGTGGTAGGCCATTCCTATATCGTCTACGGCCCGCTGCTGCATGGCTGCACAACGATCCTGTTCGAGGGCAAGCCGGTCGGCACGCCCGATGCCGGCACCTATTGGCGTGTGATCGCCGAGCATGGCGTCGTCGCGCTGTTCACCGCGCCAACCGCCTTTCGCGCCATCAAAGGACAGGACCCGAAGGGCGAATTCGTCCCGAAATACGACCTGTCCAAATTCCGGACGCTGTTCCTCGCCGGCGAGCGCGCCGATCCGGAAACCATCAAATGGGCGGAGCAGAAATTGACCTTGCCGGTGATCGACCATTGGTGGCAGACCGAGACCGGCTCGCCGATGACCATCAACCCCGCCGGACTGGGCCTGTTGCCGGTCAAATACGGCTCGCCCGGCGTGCCGATGCCCGGTTATGACATCCGCGTGCTCGACGATGCCGGGCATGAGGTCAAGCGTGGTACGCTTGGCAATGTCGTGGTGAGGTTGCCGTTGCCCCCCGGCTGCCTGCCGACGCTGTGGAATGCCGACGAGCGGTTTCGCCAAGCCTATCTCGACGAGTTCCCCGGCTTCTACAAAACCGCGGATGCCGGCATGATGGACGAGGACGGCTATCTCTATGTCATGGCTCGCACCGACGACATCATCAATGTCGCCGGCCACCGGCTATCGACCGGCGCCATGGAGGAGATTCTGGCCGCGCATCCCGACGTCGCCGAATGCGCCGTCGTCGGTATTGCCGATGCTATGAAAGGCCAGGTTCCACTCGGCTTCGTCGTGCTGAATGCCGGCGTCGACCGCGACGCCGGCATCATCGAAAACGAGGTTGTCACCCTAGTGCGCGAACGGATCGGCCCGGTCGCTGCCTTCAAGACGGTGGTGACGATCAAGCGCCTGCCGAAGACGCGCTCCGGCAAGATCCTGCGCGGCACCATGCAGAAGATCGCCGACAAGGAGGAATGGGCCATGCCGGCAACGATCGACGACCCGGCCATCCTCGACGAGATCACCGCCGCGCTGAACCGCCGCGGCATCGGCCTGTAATGGGCGCCGAAGCCGAGTTGCGTCCGAAGCTCCGGTATGGAACGACCGGCGCCGGACGTGGTATCCACGCGCGGTGTCGTCATGTTGTTTCGGAATCGAGACGCACCCACAGCCATGCGAGACGCCATACGTGACCCTGTTCCAGCGATCGAGAAAGCCCCAGGCCGCGGCACGCCAGCGGCTGGAGATCGATATGCGGGGCGCAGTCGTCTATGCGATCGGCGACGTGCATGGCTGCTACAAGGAACTCCGCGCCCTGGAGCAGAAGATCGTGCTCGATTCGGCGCCCTTCGAAGGGCGCAAGCTCATAATCATGCTTGGCGACTACGTCGATCGTGGACCCCAGTCGGCGCGTGTGCTCGATCATCTGCTGGCGCCACCGCTCCGTGATTTCCAGCGCATCTGCCTTGCCGGCAACCACGAAGTCGTGATGCTGAACTACGTCGACGGGATCATTTCGAGAGAGTCGTGGCTGGCGATAGGCGGCCTGCAAACGCTGTTTTCCTACGGCGTCGACCCGTCGCGCATGGCCGATCTCTATGGGTCAAGCGAGGAGGTCGACAAGCGCATTCGGGAAGTCATTCCAGCCGACCACATTAGCTTCATGCGCGCGCTGCCGGTCATGGTCTGTTCGGCGAAATTCGTGTTCGTCCATGCCGGCATCAGGCCCGGCATCGACCTCGCCGCGCAGGACGAGGACGACCTGCTGAATATCCGTTCGGACTTCTTCGACGCTGCGCATCTTCTCGACCGCTATGTCGTGCACGGACATACGCCGGTCGACACTCCGAAGCTCGAGGGACGCCGGCTTGGCATAGACACCGGCGCCTTCCAAACCGGCCAGCTGACCGCCCTCAGGATCGTCGACAACCGCGCCAGGTTGATATTTTCCTGAGCGCGATGTCGTCGCTCAGGCGGCTGCCTTGGTGCGCGCTTCCGATTTTTCCAGATAGTAGCTCGAATATTTGTCGAAGAATTTTTCCGAGCCGCCGATCGCGCCATATTTGGCCAGCTTCTTCAGTTCGACCTTGTTCAGCACCGCGCCAATGATCTTCTTGGCGATGTAGGGCTCCGAGCTGAGCATGGATTGCACCATCGCACGCGGCGTGCGTCCCCATTCGGTGACCAGCACGAAGCCGTCGACAAGCGGAGCGAAGGCCTTGGCGTCGACGACCGGCCCGAGCGGCGGCAGATCGACGATGATGTATTCGAAGGTTTCCTTGGCGTTATCGATGAAACGCCGCATGCCGGCTGAAGACAGAAGCTCGCTGGTATGCGAAAACTGGCCACGCAGGACGGCCGGGATGATAGCCAGCTTGGTCTGCCGGTCGATCTTGCCGACCGACTGCCATGTCTGCCCGCTCACCACAGCTTCCATCAGGCCCTGCTCGGCCTCCATACCGAGGCTGCGGCTGAGGCCGGGATTGCGCAGGTCGCCGTCGATCAGCAGCGTTTTCGATCCGTTGACGGCAAGCAGCCCGGCAAGATTGGCCGCCACCGTCGACTTGCCCTCGCCGGGAAGCACCGAGACCACGCCGATGACCCGGCTGCCCTGGCCTTCCATGACGACATCGAAGGCGATCTTGGCGTTGCGCAGCGTCTCGGAGAACATCGATGCCGGGGCATCGACGGTTACCCGCATCCGCGCACGTTTTTCGGCTGCCGACAATGTTTTGGAGGGCTGGGACTTGGAGGACTTGGCGGTCTTGGATTCAACGACTTTGACGTCAGGCTGACCGCCATTGCGCTGGTCATCCTTGCCAGCCTTGCCGATGACCGGCAGGTAGCCGAGGAATTTGAGGCCGACCCGGTCGCGCACATCCTCGCCGGTCCTGAAGAAGCGTTCCCTGAATTCATTCAGGCCACCAACCCCTGCCCCCAGCATCATGCCAAGCGCCAGCGAAAGCCCCAGCACGATGGCTGTGCGGGGGGTTGCGGCCGACTGCGGCATCGTCGCGTCCGAGATGACCCGGATCTTGCCGACCGGGAAGGATTGCTGCTGGGCGGCCTCCTCATAGCGGTTCAGGAACGTCTGGTAGAGCGTCGACAGCGCCGTCGCCTTTTGGTCCAGCTCACGCAGCTTGACCTGCGACTGGTTGTCGATGGAGCTCTTGCCAGCCGCCAAGGCGACATTTGCGCGGAGCGCGGTTTCGCGCGCCAGAGCGACCTCGTATTCGTTGCGGTAGCTTTCGGTCAGTTGCTTCAGCTCGCCGAAAATCTGCGCCGATATGTCGGCCTTCTCCTTGGCGAGCGCGACGGCCTGCGGATGTTGCGGGCCGAAATTGGCTTCGACATCCTGCTGTCGCTTGGATACGGTGAGATAGCGGTTCTTCAGCGTCGTGATGACCGAGCTGCTCGGCTGGTCGTTCGATATCGCAGCATCCTTGAACGCGTTGTCCGAGCCGCTTTCGACGATCGACTTGTACTGCTGATAGCGGGCGCCGGCACGTGCTGTATCGGCCTGCGCGACGATCAGCTGGGTGTTGAGATCGGACAATTGCTTGTCGCTGATCAGCTGGCCGTCATTGACGGCCAATCCGTGTTCGGCCCTGAACTTTTCGACCGCCAGTGCAGCCGCCTGGGAGCTCTCACGAAGCTCGGTCAGCCTGCCTTGCAGCCAGACCGCCGCCCGCTCGGTCGCGTCGAAGCTGGCATCGAGTTGATCGGCTAGATAGGCATCGGCATAGGCCTTGGTGATGGCGGTCGCAAGCGCCGGATCCGTCGCCTGGAAGGAGATGCTGATGACAAAGCTCCGGCCGATCCGCTCGGCATCGAGTTGGGTCTGCAGTTTGAAGATTGCGTAGTCACGGGGCGATGAGGATGCGGTGATCGCGTCACGCGTCGCAGCATCAAGCTGAGTGACATCGGTTGTGCTAGCGGCGCGCTTGGGGCGGACAGACTGGACGATACCGCGCACAAAGCCAGCAACCTTCGACAGGGCCGACGTCGGAGGGTTCATGAAAGCGTCGTTCTGATCGAGCTTCAGCTTGTCGACGACCACCCCAGCCAGCCTGGCCGACTGTAGTATTTCGATCTGGCTCAGAACGGCGGAGTCGGTCTGCATGCTGACCGACGCCGCCGAAATGTCGTCGACGACCTTGTTCAATCCTTCGTCGATCAGCACGCTGCTCGTCGCCACATAGGTAGGAGGCGTCGTCTGCAAATAGAGCACGCCGAGAAAGAGACCGATGACGGCGCAGGCGGCAACCACTTTCGCCTGCCGCGCGGCCATGCCAAGCAGGCGCTCGATGTCGATGAAGTCTTCGGCGTTTGCCGCATTAGAAGCCGGCAATGGCGTCCTCTTGTCGACAGGAAAATTGGCATAGTTCATCTTCGGTCCAATTCTAGTTTGCAGGCGCTACCGCCTCGAAGGTCGGGACATAGGGTGCAAACCTTGCGCCGGACACAGTGCGCGTTACGCGCGGCGCAACGGCCTGTCCTGCGTCATCAGCCGCACCCACAATGCCTCGAAAAAATGGACATTATGCGGCTTCTTCCCGACGCTGATGCGACCGGACGAATTCCTGCAGCATCTCGAAGATCGGGCCCTTCATGTCCTCCCGCGCCAGCGCGAAAGCGATATTGGCCTGGATGAAACCCTCCTTCGAACCGCAGTCGAACATGCGGCCGTCGAAAGGCTGGGCGAAGAAGGCCTGGGTCTGTGCGAGACGCACCATTGCGTCGGTCAGCTGGATCTCGTTTCCGGCGCCGCGTTGCTGGCTGGCAAGCAACGAGAATATCTCGGGCTGCAGGATGTAGCGGCCGTTGATGTAGAAGTTCGACGGCGCATTGGCAGGAGCCGGCTTTTCGACCATGGCCGTCACCTCGAAGCCCGTGCCGACATCCGCGCCGCGCCCGACAATGCCGTATTTGCTGGTCTCGGTCGGGTCGCAACGCTCGACGGCAATAACGTTTGCGCCAGTCTGCGCATAAAGATCGGCGACTTCGGCGAGACAGCCGCGCCCGCCAAAGGATACCATGTCCGGCAACAGCAACGCGAAGGGCTCGTCACCGATGACTTCGCGCGCGCACCAGACGGCATGGCCGAGGCCTTGCGGCGACTGCTGGCGGATGAAGCTCGTCGCGCCGGCGACGGGAAGCAGGCTTTCAAGCGATTCGAGTTGCGCCTTCTTGCCGCTCTGCTCCAGGGTTCCGATCAGTTCAGGATGCAGGTCGAAATAGTCCTCGATCACCGCCTTGTTGCGGCCGGTGACGAAGACGATGTGCTCGATGCCGGCCTCGAACGCCTCGTCAACCGCATATTGCACGACAGGCCTGTCGACCACCGGCAGCATTTCCTTCGGCATGGACTTGGTCGCCGGCAGGAACCGCGTTCCGAGCCCCGCCACCGGTATGACTGCCTTCCTGACTTTTTTCATTGCATGTTCCTTCTGAGGAGATCGATTTCAACCCTGTCGCAGGCGGCGAAACTGTCTTCATTCACCTGCAGCCCTTCACCTCCCCGCCACCACGGCAAACTGTGCCGCTACCCTTCGCAGCCGGACGGCGATCGGCATGCTCATATGCCGAACCGCCGCCGGATCGCTGAGCGCCGTCCATATCGCCTTGAGCGGGGACCGCGCCTTGATGTGCTGGACCAGCGACAGGAATGATGCCGCCCGGCGCAGGCTGCGAGCGCGCCTGGCGAACGCCGCCTCGGCCGCAGCATCCATGGAATGGGTCGCGGCGAAGGTGGCATCGGCCCTGCGCATCGCCTCGACGTGATGAAGTTCGAGCACCCGGGAGATGGAACCGGTGCGAATGTGGTAGATATAGCCCGTCGTCGGCTCGACGACGCATTTGCCGCCTTTAGCCAGAGCACTGGCCAGGAGGATATAGTCTTCGCCAATGATCAGGCTTTCATCGTAACGAAGCCCGTTCTCGTTCAGGAACCGGCGCTGGAAGATCGGCTTGAGGTAGCCGAGATTGAACCTCGATTCGAAGAGGACGTTACCGCCGATGAAATCCGCCAGCGAGATTGAACCGAGGCCTTCCAGATAGTCGGCCGGGAACATCGTCTCTTCGGCAACGCCATCCTCGCGAACGACCTGCAGATTATCGACCGCGATCTCGGCGCCCGCTTTCTCCGCGCGCTCGATCATGGTGCAGATTCGCCCGGGATAGACCGCGTCGTCCGAATCTAGGACCGCGACCCACCTGCCGCGGGCAAGCTCAAGGCCGGCATTCCTGGCGCCGCCGGGGCCACGGTTTTGCTCAAGCGCGACAACGCGTACGATGTCTTCGGGGTAGGATCTCGCCAGGTCGAGCGTCCGGTCGCGCGACTTGTCGTCGACGACGATGACCTCGACGCTGATATTGCGCTGGGCGACGGCGCTGGCAATCGCCCGATCGATGGTCGCCTCGGCATTGTAGGCGGCAATCACGAAGCTCACATCAGGCTGCACGCTTGCCCCCTTGCTGCGGCGAAGACAGGCCGTATTGGCGGATTTCACGAACCCCGACGAGGCCGCTGACGACGCCGACATGCATAATGCCGCGAAGCACGCTGCGGTTCCGACGTACGGGGTCGATGGCGACCGGAATTGCCGACAGGAAACTGTAGGCGGCCTTTGCCGCGGCAATGCCGACCTGCTTGAGCCGGGCAAGGCCGTGTGCGTTGCGCCCCAGAAGATGACCATGCGTCTGCCCAACGCGGAACCGGCGGCGGCCGAGCCAGTCGAATGCCGCCCTGGCAGGTGGCACCGCTTCGTCGACCCAAGCCTCCGGCGAAAAGGCGATGCGGCCGCCGGCCTTGACCATCTGGTCGAAGAATTCCGTATCTTCGCCGCCGGTCTGGCCACGTGCCAGGCTGAAGCGCCGGCCGCGCAGGCTCTCAGCGCCAATCCTGAGCAGGACGTTGCAGGTGTAGCCGGTGCGGATTTCGCCGCTCACCCAGACCGGCAAGGTCGAGTGGAAATCGCCTTTGCGCATCCAGGCGGGCGCATCCGGCAGGTAACGGGCTTGCACCGGCCCAAGCACCGTCGCAGCACCTGTTGCTTCCGCCGTCGCCACCAGTTCGGCAAGCCAGCCAGCGGTGGCCGTCTCGTCATCGTCGATAAAGGCGACGAAATCCGCCGCACTGGTATCGAGGCAAGCGTTGCGCGCGATCGAGATGTTTCGGGCCGGGGCGTGCCGGTAGGTCACCGGCAGCTTCAACTCCGCAGCCAGCGTCGTCACCATCTGTTCGGCCGTCGGCGTATCGTCGTTGTCCGCGATGATAACACCGACGTCGAATCCCGCGGGCATATCCATGGCCGCTATGGAGCGAAGCGTGTCGGCAAGCTCCGGCCGGCGAAATGTGCAGACGCAGATATCGATGCTTCGATTTTTCCTGACCGGGTCCATCACGCTACCCTGCGCTGCGGTCGCGGTGCGAGCAGTTGCAGCCAGAAACCGACCGACCAGCCGAAATGCATGACCATTGCCGAGACGCCGGCAAGGGCAATGTCGGCTTTGCGCTGGCTGAGAGCGGTCCAAAAGCCGTAGCCGAGGCAGACCGACGCCCATAGCAAAAGCGGCACGGCCGCCAGCCAGTGGACGAAGGAAAAGGCGGCGAGAAGAACCACGGGGAACACTAGAAGCGGCATCATCTGCCGGATCTTCGGGATCATGCGGTGCTTGAGAACGTTCTTCGCCCGGCCACGGCCATAGCCGAGATACTGAAAATAGAGGCCCTTCAGCGAGGAACGCGGGTAGTAGACCATTTGCGTCTTGCCGGTCATCCAGATGCGGTAACCGGCCTGGCGGAGCCGATAGTCGAGTTCGGCATCCTCATTGTGGCTGAACGTTTCGTCATAGCCGCCGACCGCGGTGAAGGCCGATATCCGTATCAGTGCGTGGTGGCCATGATCGACCCATTCTCCCGCCGAAAGATGCCGGTGCTTGGAGCCGCCGGTGCCGAGCCTGGAGTTCTGCGCCGCTGCCGCTGCTTTCTGAACCATGCCGCTGCCACTGGTCAGCATCGAGACGACGACCGAATCCGCACCGGTGGCCTGCGCTTCTTCGACCAGCCGGTCGCAATAATCCGCAGGATAGCCGCCATGCGCGTCGATGCGAATGAGATAGTCGACGCCTTCCCCGAACCTGGCGACGGCGAGATTGATTGCCGCGCTCTGCAAGCGCTTTTCATTGTGCAGTAGGATCACCCGCTGATCTTTTGCGGCGATGTCCGCGACGATCGTCCTGGTGCCGTCCGTGCTGCCGCCATCGGCAACGATGATCACGGCGCCCAGCCTCTCGGCCGCAGGGCGGAGCTCTCGAAGCAACGCGCCGATATGGGCCGCTTCGTTCAGGCACGGAACCACGATCGTGCAGGATGGAATTTCGGTTTGCGTCATCGGCAGTCCTTCTATGCCAATGCTTCGGCAGCATATGGACCGGGAGCCGCAGTCAGCCCGCGGAGCTTTTCGACGAGCGCCCGACAATCGGCGCGGTCGTAGCTCCAGGTGCGCGGATTGCGGGCGAGAACACGCGCCCTCAATGTCCCGAACCGATGCTGCTCCATCGTGCCGACGGCGACTTCGAGCGCCTCGGGCGTGGCTTCTGGCAAAAGAACCCCTATGCCTTGCCGGTCGAGGAACCGGCCGGTTTCGGTGGCTCCCATCGAAATCGGCACGGCTCCGAAGCGGCAGCCCTCATAGAGCCGGTTGGGCAGCAGCCATTCGGAGTTCAGGCCCTGCTCAAAAAAGTCGATGGCCCAGGAAAAGTGGACCTCGCGGTAGATCGCCGCCATATCCTCGGGATTGCGGTAGGGCCCGCCAAACGAGAGCCAGGGTTCCGATTCGACGAAACCGTGGAAATCGGGAAATTCGGACAGCGCCGGGCGGCCCCTGAGGACGATTTCAAAGCGGCCGTCGAGGCGGCGCGAAAATTCGGCCAGAAGCTCCAGGGAACGGCGGCAGCGGAGCGCCCCGAACCAGCCGATCCGCCAAGGCGGCGCTACGGGGTTCTCCGGCGCCGCGCGGTCATCCAGCGAGGCCGCGGCTGGCTCGAAATACTTGTTTTCGAGCAGTTCGACTGGGGCGGCAATCTGCCCGAACGGCTTGAAATAGTTGGCGATGAAGGCCGGAGAGCTGGTCACCAGAAGCTTCACATCCCTAGCCAGGAAGCGTTCTGCGCCGCGCATCGCCCATCCCAGTGGATCGTCGCGAAGCAGCAGGCGATGGATATCCAGGCACTCGTAGACGATCGGCACCGTTGCCTGGAAAGCCGATCTGGCGCGGCGGGCAAGCGCCAGCATTTCCAGATTGCGCGCGACAATGAGGTCGGGCCGTGGCATTGAGCCCAGCTTCGAGCCGGTCGAGACAACTGCCTTCATGATCGCGGCCAGACGTTGGGCGAATCGGCCATCACGAGTCGGGCCGAGATCGATCGGCTGCAAGCCCTCGACATCAGCAACTGCGCTTGCCGTACGACGAAAGCCCGCCAGCGTAACCTGGGCGCCGCCTGCCTTGAGCATTATGATCCGCCGGCGCACTGCCGGGTCGGAGACGTCGTGTACCAAGTACAAGACATGCAGCATGAAAACTCGACCGCTGTTGGCCCGCCCGCGACAATGCTAGTACAGCTCTTGCTGCATCGCAACATTTTTGGTTGCAGCGTAGCAAAGATCCCCGTTTTTTGTTGCACTGCAAAATCGATGGGTTAATCTCGCTCTGCTTGGGCCACATGGACCGCGCGTTGGCCTGCCATCGGGCTGCGCGCCAATAATCACGACGCGAGGACCATCCTTGGCGTGCAGCATTTTCGGCCAACCCGCCTGCAATCCGCCCCTTCGCACCCGTCGATGGAAGCACGGGACTACTCACGAAATGAGGTCATTCCATGAAGATCGCGGTTGAAAACACCGTCTGCCTGAATACCGGGGATGCAGCGATTCTCCTGGCGATCCGCCATGTTTTCAAGACGATCGTGCTAGACGATATCCAGTTCTACGTCTTCGACAGCCAGCCGGAGGTGGCGGCGAGGCTCTACACGAAGAAAGAGTATCCTGATCTCGAATTCCACAAGCTGCTGTCGGAATCGCTGTTCCGCTACAAATACGGCAGCGGGCTGAAGAACCTGTTCAAGCCGATCTACAATCGGCTCGTCCTCAATGCCCTGCGGCGGTTCGGCTTCCGCGGCGTTCTCGGGCGTTTGTTCAGTTCAAGCAATCGCCGTGGTCTCGATATCTACAAAGACGCCGACCTCGTGGTCACGACAGGCGGAACCTATCTTGTCGAGACTTACAATCTGGAACGGCGACTTAATCAATTCCGGATCGACGCGATTCTGGGCAAGGACCCCGTCTTCTTCACGCAATCGCTCGGCCCGTTCAACAAAATTTACAATCGCCAGGAGTTGAGCCCGATCTTCGACCGGAGCCCGCTCATCCTGCTGCGCGACGAACGTTCGCGAGGCCACATTGTGGACATAGTGAAAGACCCCGGCAAATGCCACGTCGTGGCCGACGCCGTCTTTGCCCTGGCCGATACTGACAGGATCGGAAAAATTCTGGCCTCCTGCCAGTCGGCGACCGTCACCGGCCGCGTCGCCATTTCCGTCCGTCACTGGAACTATGTCAGCGACGGCGAGGGTGGCATGCGCCGCTACATCGACTCGATCCGCGCGATCGCGACCATCCTGGTCAGGGACCACGCCAAGGAGGTCACCTTCGTCTCCACCTGCCAGGGCGTGCCGGAATACGCCCATGATGATTCCAAGACGGCGCGGGCTATCGTTGCCGAACTCGATCCGGAGATCGCCAAGCATGTCAGCGTGGACGCTTCGTTCCACACGCCGGAGCAACTGATGGCACTGGTGAAAGGCTTCGACTTCGTCGTCGCAACGCGCATGCACATGATGATCATGTCGCTCTGCGTCGGCACGCCGGTGCTGCCGATTGCCTATGAATTCAAGACCAAGGAACTTGCCAAGCGGATCGGCGTCGCCGACCTGCTGCTCGACATCGACACGGTGACGCCCGAGGAAGCGAGCGCGAAGCTCGGCAGACTTACCGCCAATCTCGACCTCTATCGCAGGACGAGCCTTCAGGCAGTGCTTGAGGAGCATGCGTCGGCGATGTCGGCAGGTGAGCTTTTGAGGCCGGTGATTGCCGGCCTAGCGGGCGTTGCGCATGGCGCTGGAAAGCGTGGTGAACAGGGCGCTGCGCGACTGGCGAAGGGCGAGCATGAGGACCAGGCCGATCGAATAATTGAGGGCACCCGCCAGGACCACCGCGAGCAGGTCTGACTGGCTGGTCAGCGATGCCGGCAACTCGCGGTACACGGACCAGGCAAGCAGCGACGACGCGATGAATAGTCCCTGCATGACCAGGAAGTCGGCTGCGGTCACCGGGCCGACCCGGTGGACAAGAACGGCAAGTACCGGGACGCGCAGCACATAACCGCTGATCGCGTAGGCCGCCGCGACACCGACGGCGCCCCAGTGCAGGCCGATGATGAAGGCGGCGACCGTCGTCAGCGACGAGTAGATGCCCCAGTGGAACATGGTCTTGGTCTTGCCCTGGCAGATGAAGATCCATCCGGTGGTGCTCGAGACGGACTGGATCAGGCTGGCGATGCCCAGCCAGGCGAAGATCGGCGCCACCGCCGTCCAGCGCTCGCCGAAGAGGAGCCCGACGACCTGGTCCGACGTCAGCGTCAGCGCCGCGATGCCGGGCATAGTGATGGCCGCCAGCATCCAATTGGTTCGCACGTAGATGTCGCGAAACCGCGCCTTGTCCTCATGGATGCGGCTCAGCAGCGGCACCATCACGCGTGTCAGCGGCTGGTTGATGTTCTGCAGCGGAAACAGCAGGAGCTTGTAGGCGCGGTCATAATAGCCGAGCTCGATCGCGCCCGAATATTTTCCGATCAGGATGTTGTCGAGATTGCGCGAGAAGAAGTTGGCCAGATTGAAGCCGGTCAGATTGGCGCCGAAGGACAATATGTCGGTATCGACCTTCAGGTCCGGCCGCGACGGCGTCCAGCGCGCCACCTGCCATGCCGCGACCAGCGCGACAACAGCCGAAACCGCCGGGCCAATGACCAGCGACCAGTAGCCCAGCCCCGCATAGGCGGCGATTGCGGTAGTCGCAAGTCCGGCAGCGGCGGTAATCACATCGTTCAGCGCGAGTTGGCCAAAGCGCAAGTGACGGTTCATCAGCGCCAGCGGCACCGCGGCGAGGCTGCCAAGCAGCAGCGGCAAGGCAGAGCCGATGGTGATCCCGACCATGCGTTGATCGCCATAGAAGGCAGCGATGGCGGGTGCCAGGCATGCAACCACCACGGCACTGCCCATCCCCACCAGCGCACTGATCCAGAATACCTGGTTGAGCTGCTCGGTGCTGATATCCTTGCGCTGGACCACAGCCTGTTGCAGGCCAAGATTTTGAAGCAGCCCGACAAAGGCCACGATCGGCCCGACGGAAGCCACCAGGCCGAAATCCTCGGGCACGAGCAGACGGGCAAGCACGATGACCGAGAGAAACTGGATCGCCATCTTGAAGCCTTGCGCGCCGATCGTCACCATGCCGCCGCGCAGGGCGACGCGACCGAACTGGGGGGGCGGGTTGGCGTTCATGCCGGCTGCCTGGCTTCGGCCAGTTGAGCAACGATCTGCGCAAAACGTTCGTTGAGTACGTCCGCGTTGAAATCCTGCTCGATCTTGCGGCGCGCCGCATATGCGATGCGCTCGCATTTGTCCGGGTTCTCTGCCACCCAGACAAGCTTGCGGGCCAACGCCGCAACGTCTCGCTCCGGTGCGAGGAAGCCTGTCTCCTGATCCTCGATCAGTTCGGGGATGCCCGAGTGATAGGTGCTGACGACGATCAGCCCGGCGGCCATAGCTTCCATCAGCGCCACCGGAATACCCTCGAGATCGCCGTCTCGCGCGGCTACGCTAGGCAGCAGGAATACGTGGGCATTGCGCAGGCGCTGCTTGACCTCGGCATGCGGACGCGGCCCGAGGAAAGTCACCCGGTCGGCAATGCCGAGATTTGCGGCGAGCTTCTTCAACTCTTCCAGCAATTCGCCGCCGCCAATCACCGAATAGACCCAGTCGCGCCGCGGCAGGCTGGCGAGCGCCCGAAGGGCGAATTCGATGCCCTTCTTTTCGGTCAGCCGGCAGACCGAGATGAAGGACAGCGTGTCCCGGTCCCAGGAACGCCAATGGTAGCCGATCTCACCGGGCCGCACGCCCATATGGTGAACCATGACTTGCGCCGGGGGTGCGCCGACGCCGATCAGGGCGTCGCGGAAAAACGCGTTCACCGGGAGCTGGAGAACGCCCTTGTCGAAGACAACCTTGTAGCGCGTGAGCGTGTTGTCATGCAGCGGTTCGCCGACATCGCGGCCGTGGAATATGGTCACCAGCGGAGCGGAAATCCGGCCTCGTTTCATGGCGCGGGCGACGCGCATGCCGTTATTGCCGAAATGCGCGACGATCACATCGGCGTTCTGCAACTTGCGCGCAAAAGCGATGTCGACAGCGGTCGAGAGCTTATCCCAGAACCTGCCCGACCATCTCCTGAGCGTCGGCCGAAAGCGCCCCAGCCCGCCCCACCAGCAGACGACCTTGCCAGGGAGAGCCTGCCAGCGGCGATCGTCGATGTTGCTGTCCTTGCCGAAGGACGTCTCGTTGCAGACGACGCCGACTTGCATGCCGCGCTCGAGGCACCCTTCTATCTGGTCGAGGACGAAGGTCTCCGACAAAGAGGGGAACTTATCAACTACGAAGCAAATCTTCATCGAATGGACGATCTTTCGAGGCCGGTCGGCGATCTGCTCGCGCGGATGAGGGATGACGCCCGTCGCCGCCGTGCGAGGCGCCTCAAGCGTCCGGTGTTGTGCGTGTCGTTGTCCCAAAGCAGCTCCCACCCCTGGGTCAGGCGCAAAGGCAGGCTTTTGAACGACGTGGATGGTTTTGGACGAATTGCATCAGGCGGCACGCTCCAGCGCGCCTTGCCTGGCGCGGTCGAGAACGCCGAGAAAAGTCGCGAACTGGCCGTCGGGGTTCATTTGCGGCCGCTCCGAAAACAGCTGCGCCGCCGCCGACAGCCGATCGTACTCGGCCTTGTCGCTCCATAGTCGCCTGACCGCGGCGACCCAGTCGTCGAGCGGTGCGTCATAGTCGAGCACCACGCCGCCGGCGCCAATCGCCTCCGGCAGGCCGCCGCGACGGGACCCGACGACTGGAATGCCGCTGCAATGGGCCTCGGATGCCACCCGCCCCCAGGCCTCTTCCCATTTGCTGGGCGCCAGCAGGATCTTGGTGCGGCCATAGACGGTCTTCATGTCGCTGGTGCGGCTTTCCAGCCTGACGTTGCGCAGCGGGGCGATGATCTGTTCGATCTGCGCCCGATGGTCGTCGTCGAGCTTCCAGCTTTCGACGAACAGGAACGGAATTTCGGGGCATTGGCCGGCGATGCGCACGGCGAGTTCGAACCCTTTTTCGTTGTAAGGATTGATCAGCGTGACGAATTCACCGGTGGTCGGCGTGCTGTAGAGCCCGGGATTGATGGTCGGCGGGATCACGGTCGAGTCGATGCCGAACCTTTCCTTATAGGTGCGCGCAGTGAATTCGGAATTGGCGATATAAAGCGCCGAATGCAATTCGCGCAGGTCGCCGGCCAATTCGTGGAATTCGACGTTCCGCAGATAGACCACCAGCGGTATTCCGAGCGCCTGCAGCGCCTTTCCGATCGGCACCGATTTGTGGCACTGCACGACGGCGACATCGGGATCGAGCCGTTCGACCGCGAAGCGCGCCGCCTCCCAGGGAAACCATGCCCGCACGACCGGATAGCCGGGATAGCTGTCGATGACCGCTCGCTGGCGAAGCAGCTTCATCTTGGCGCGCGCCTTGAAGCCGAACATGCCGTCACCGAACAGCGCCGCCAGAACCGAGGCGTCATGACCGTGCTCGCGCAGCTGCTCGACCAGATGATGCGTGCTCGACTGAACGCCACCGCTGAACTGCGGCGTGTAGCCGTTGCCGCCCGCAAACAGAACTTTCATGGACCTGGCTCCTTGCTGGACCGCCCTAGCGTCACGCCGCCATTCTGCCGATGCTGTGGTATTCGATGCCGTGGCGGGCGATGACCTTGGGGTCGTAGAGATTGCGTCCGTCGAAGATAACGGGCGTGGTCAGCGCGTTCTTCAGCGCATCGAAAGACGGCGCGCTGAAGCTTTTCCACTCGGTCACGATCAAGAGCGCATCGGCGCCTCGCAGCGCGGCCTCCTTGGTGCCGCACAGTTGCAGGTCGTCGCGCAGCCCGTAGATCGCCTGGCATTCCTGCATCGCCTCGGGATCGTAGGCCTGGACATTGGCACCGGCGGCCCAGAGCGCTTCCATCAGCGTGCGGGCCGGGGCCTCGCGCATGTCGTCGGTATTGGGTTTGAAGGCCAAGCCCCACAGCGCAAATGTCTTGCCTTTGAGATTGCCCTTGAAATAGCGGTCCACCTTCTCGAACAGGACCGACTTCTGCTGGTTGTTGCGCTCCTCGACGGCACGCAGCAGCTTGGCGTCGAACTTGACGGCCTCGGCGGTCTTGATCAGGGCACGCACATCCTTCGGGAAACACGAGCCGCCATAGCCGAGGCCCGGATAGATGAAGTGGTAGCCGATCCGCGGGTCGCTGCCGATGCCCTTGCGGACTTCCTCGATGTCGGCGCCCAGTTGCTCGGCCAGGTTGGCCATTTCATTCATGAAGCTGATCTTGGTCGCCAGCATGCAATTGGCCGCGTATTTGGTGAACTCGGCACTGCGCACATCCATGACGATCATCTTTTCGTGGTTGCGGTTGAACGGCGCGTAGAGTTCGCGCATCACCGCCTCGGTGTCCTCGTTGCTGGTGCCGACGATGATGCGGTCGGGCTTCATACAGTCGCTCACAGCGGACCCTTCCTTGAGGAATTCCGGATTGGAGGCGACGTCGAAAGCCAGATCCTCGCGCCCGCGCGCCTTCAGCGTTGCGGCGATCCTGGCCTTTATCCTTTCGCAGGTGCCGACGGGCACGGTCGACTTGCCGACGACGATCTTGGGCTCGTCCATCTCACGACCGATGGCCTCGGCGACGGCCAGCACATATTTGAGGTCGGCCGAACCATCCTCGCCCGGCGGCGTGCCGACGGCGATCATCTGGATCTGGCCATGCTTGATCGCCGCGGCGGCGTCGGTGGTGAACTTGATGCGGCCGGCGGCATGGTTCTCCTTGACGATGTTTTCGAGCCCAGGCTCGAAGATCGGGACATGACCCTGGTTGAGCCGCTCGACCTTTTTTGCATCGATGTCGACGCAGACCACCTGATGGCCGACTTCGGCAAGCACCGCCGCCTGTACAAGACCGACATAGCCGATTCCAAAGACAGTCAAATTCATTCGGTTTCATCCCTTTTCAAGGCTTCGGGCCTGTTCGAGCTTCGGTTTTCCGACCACCTTCGGCCCGGCCGGTTCAGATGCGCTTCTAGTTTGTGTTGCATGCCAGCGATTCGGGGAATTGGCAGGGCTGGCCAAGTGCGGTGAATGCAACACGATCCACCTGCATGGTGAGCTTGCGGCCCGGATCCGAGAACGGCCCCATCCAGCCCTTCATCGTATCGCTGCCCCACAGGCTGAAATAGATCCTTTGCGAATGGGTGGGCAGCTTCGCCGGATCGGTGATCTCGTGGACAAGCTTGCCGTTGACGTACCAGCGCAGCCGGTCCTTTTCCCAGACGAAGGCGTAGTCGTTGAAGGCCTTGTCGGTGCCGCCGGCGACGTCGACCAGTTTCTCGTTCTTGCCTTTGCCGGCTATGTAGGCATTGACCTGGACCTTGGACGTGTCCTTGGTCAGCACCTCGAAGTCGATTTCATCATGCGGCTGCTTGTCGGCATCGCCGACGAAGCTGAAGAATGCCGCGTTGACGCCAGAGCCCGTGTCGGTCTTCATCCGCGCCTCGTAGGTGCCGTAGCCGAAGCGCTGCTTGGTCTGGATCTCGGCGCAGGCGAATTCGCGATCCTTCAGCTTGCGCTTCTCGAAACCGAGCGTCAGCATGCCGTCGGAAAGCCCGATCAGGCTTTTGGACCAGGTGCAGTTCTGATGCTTGCCGTTCGTCCAGCCGTCGGAAATGTACCAGCGCGCGCGACTGAGGCTGGTGAAATCATCGACAAAGGACGGCGCGGTTGGGAGATCCTGCGCGCCGGCGGGCACCAGGCCCGCAACCAGACTGCCGAGAACGACCAGCAGAAACGCGCCGTCTGAACGGAGCCGCCGCAGCTTGCCTGGGATCGGGCGCGTGAACGGGGTGCCTCGGGTTGCCGGGGCGGGCGTGCTTTTAAGATCTGCGTTCATATCAAACTCACCTTGTGCTGTGCGCCCCCAAAGCGATCGTTCGAACCGTGACGAAACAACCTGATCTTGACCTCTGTCGCTCCCAAGCTCCGTGTTGTGCCTAAAACCATTGCGCCGACCCGGGTGTTCGCTCAGCCTGTGCCGGAATCGGCGGGCTTCACAAAATCGGTCCTTATGTCGGGACCGTTCTGCCGCTTCTCTTCGAAGATTTCATCCAGCGAATGACGGAGATCCTTCATCTTCTGCATCTGGCGCGACAGCGCTGCGATGCGCCGCTCGCAATTCAGGATCGACCTGGTCAGTTCGCCGACTTCGGAAGACCTGCGAGAGGAGACCGTTCCGTTCTCCATCGCCTCAACCAGAAAGGCGGCATTGGTAGCCGTTGTCCTGTAGCGGTTCTCAAGGCCGCTCTTCTCCGCCTCGACTTCGGCCGAGATCTGGTCCAGCAGCTTTGCCAACCGATCAAGGCGCGAGGTGTCGGTCTGCGTGTCGCGCGCCGGATCTCTCGACCGGAAGCGAAAGATCGAGGCCATGCAGTCAGCGCCCCATCATCGTCGAGCTGGTGAACGGCCTTAGTGCCCGTCCACATTCAAAAGACATTTCTTGCATCGTCCAGCTCCTCCGACAGGGTATGTCTCGGGCCAGTTCGGTTGGCCGTCCAAAATTGCTGCACCGCAACATAGATTGCCATTCCCTGCGCGCATAGGCAACCACCTAGATCGTAAACTCATGAATCTCGTTGAAATGGTGCGAGCCGACCGAAGGGTAAGGGAGTGGCTACCGCCATCGCACGTTGACGTGCCTAGCTTTCGTTGGCCGTGCTGGTTCCGGCCATGAGGAAGCGCAGCGGCGGCACATGCTGACGCTTCGCAGCGAGACCAGCGCGGCGAAACAGCGCATCCAGCTTGTCGGAGGCAACGCCGCGGACGACGGCTGTGAGGTTGGACGAGCCGGCCAAGGCGTAGGCCGCGGCCGGTGCCAACCCGCGCTCAGCCTTCACGTCTAAAAACTTCCGCAACCGGTATTTGTCGCGGATGTGCCGCTCGTGCCTTCTCAGCGCAGCCTTCGATGCCTCCGGCAAACTGTCGATCGCAAGCAGTGCCAGGTCGGCATCGGCCAGATGCTTCAGGTCCTGGGTCTTGTGCCGTCCGCTCAGCGAATCGGCGCGCACGATCGCGCCGTAGCCACAGGATTTGATGACCTTGAAGCGCGCGCCAAGGGCAACCGCGCGCGCATAGAGTTCATAGTCTTCACCCAGGCGCAGCTTCTCGTCGTAGCGCAGCCCATGCCGATCGAGGAAGGCGCGGCTGATCACGGGTTTGAGGAACCCCAGTTCCCCTCGTTGCACACGGCGCCTGGAGATGTTGGCGTCGATGAAACCCTCGAAATCGAGGAATTCCGGCTCGGGCGAGAACGGTGGAGCCACGATTTTCGAAACGTCGGTTGCCGCGTCATCCCTGACAAGCATGATGTTGTCTGCGGCGAAATCCCAATCGGTGCTGGCGAACAGTCTGTGAAACCTGCCTTCGAAAAAGAAATCATCAGCGTCCAGAATGCTGATGAACGGCGACCTGGAACCGGCAATCGCGGCGTTGCGTGCAAAGGATGGGCCGCGATTGGCGTCGAAGCGGATGACGGAAAGACGGCCCGTGCCGTCGCCGGCCGCGTGGGCGACTTTCGCGGTATCGTCGGTGGACGCGTCGTCGACGACGACAACCTCCGCAACCTCAGGCTCGCGTAATGCCGATGCAATGGCAGCCGGGATTGTCCGCGCCGCATTGCGGGCGGCGATGATCACGCAGACCTGGAATGATGTCATAGACATGCCTCTCGGTTGCAGAAGCCGTTGCGGATTTCCTCGCCCCGTCCGCTCAATGCCCCACCGCCCATCCTGAAATGCATCGGCCCAAACGCCTATGCTGCAAGTGCGAAGCAAGCATCGCCAAAATCATCGGCGCCGTCCAGTTTTTCATTTTGCTGGGTGTCATGGCCCGGTTGGGCAGGCGGCGAGCCTCAATCGGGATGGCTCCAGAAATGCGCCGCTTGGCAGAGCCGTTCCTACACGCTCCATCAGAGCGCTCAACTGGCAGAAACCAGTTGCTGATCCTCGCCGACCGGACGGCGGCGGGGCGGAGCGAGCGCGTCGAGGCCCGCAGTGTCAAGGAATTGAAAGAACAGGAATGCCGACTGCCCGTGTCGTTGAGGTGAGCAATTCGTCAGGGGACCGGCGAGCTTGACCACAGGTCACATGGACATCGCAGACCGCGGCCAGGCCCGAAATCAGTGAAGGCCTCTCCTGGCGCTGAGTTTCTCGGCTTCGGCCGCTTCGTTCGAACTCAGCTTTCGTTCAGCGTCGCGGATTTTGTCGGCCGGGGTCGGGGCATTTCTGGCAACCATGGCAAAGACCAGCAGAAAATAACCCAGTTGGATGACTATAGCGCAGCCGATGACACGAAACAGCGTCGTACCGAGCGAGGCGCCGCCTAAATAGGACCAGACGATCACGATCGCCAGCGCAAAACACATTCCGATAATGAACTTTGGCAGTGACATACCCGATAGCCCATCAACCGGCTCGGGAAAAAATGTCGACAAGCCCACCCCGAGCACCTCCCTTAAACTCTGCGAGCTTATTTAGGTTGCCCGCTTCTGGCCGGTTGCTTCCGGCCTAGCCCAATCTGTCCATAGTCCGACAGAAACAATTTGCAACTCTATTGAGCCGCGCAATAGGCGGCAAGGGCAGCTGCGCAATAAATTTTAAACGAATCCTCGGGATCGACTCTGCCATGGTGCAACGCACACGTCGGCATCACCACTGATTGCCGGATATCGACTCACTCCAGTAAGATTTATAATATTGAATAGTATTTCAGCATAACATCAGTCATTATCTTGAAATTCTAAATGACGGCAAAGCTCCACAGGAGGGTATAAAGAGCGATTCGCCTAAAATCAGCCCCAAAATAGGACTAGTTTTTCCAAAATTGCCCATAATCTGTCTCTTTTGCGACATAAAGGCGAAATTTTGTGCAGGACGAGTTTATTATTTAGTCAGTTCATGACGCGACTATTACAGCCGTCTGGGAAATTGTGTGTTGCGCTGCAACATTTTTTTGGTATCGTGCGGTAAACCATCCGTTCAACGTATGGAGTTTACGCATGAGGGACGTAGCCAAGCCGGCCGATGCGGATTTTTCGCAGGCCGGCGTCGATTTTCCGCCACCGATTGGCGGCCTGCTCAAACGCAGCTTCGATATTGTCGGTTCGCTGATCGGCCTGGTCGCTCTCAGCCCGCTGTTCGTGATGATAGCGCTGCTTGTCAGGTTTTCCGATGGCGGGCCGATTTTCTATGGTCACAGCCGGATCGGCCGCGGAGGACGGATTTTTCCGTGCCTCAAGTTCCGCACCATGGTTCCAGACGGCGAGCGGGTGCTTGCTGCCTATCTCGCCGCGAATCCGGAGGCCAACGCCGAATGGATAGCGACCCGCAAGTTGAAGAACGACCCGCGGATCACGCGCGTCGGAGCGGTGCTGAGGAAGCTCAGCCTCGATGAGTTGCCGCAGATCATCAACATCCTGCAGGGGGATATGAGCCTGGTCGGGCCTCGTCCCGTGGTGCGCGATGAGCTGGAGATTTATGGCAATTCGGCCGTCTATTATCTTAAATCGCGCCCCGGCCTGACAGGGCTGTGGCAGGTCAGCGGACGCAACGATGTTTCGTATGACAGCCGCGTCGCATTCGACAGGCACTATGTCGAGAACTGGTCGATGTTCGAAGACATCCGCATCATCATCAAGACCGTACCCGCGGTCTGGATGTCGCGAGGCTGCTACTGACGGCCGCTTGCTGGCCGTGCATCGAGGAGCGACTGTCCAGAATTCGGGCCTGGAACTCAGGCCCCTAACTCAGGCATCGGCAGCTCATCGGGCGGGGCAAACCAGATCGGAAACGCTCAGTTGAAAGCAGATACAATCGATATTTTTTGCACCGGTATTCTCTCCAGACGCATGCGGCGAGTACGGCTTTTGACGACTTGCCTTACAATGGCGACCGGCCTGACGCTGTCGCTCGCCTTGCCACAGTTTGCCTTCGCCGACGACTATCGCCTAGGAGCACAGGACAAGCTGACCATTCGCGTGGCGGAATGGCAGACCGTCGAAGGCACGTTCCGTGACTGGTCGGCCATCAATGGAGAATACACGGTCGGGCCCGCTGGAACCTTGTCGGTTCCCTTCGTCGGCGAGATGCCCGCATCCGGCAAGACGACTTCGGAGATCGCCGCATCGCTCGGCGAGGCGCTGCAGCGCAAGCTCGCTCTGGCCGACAAGCCGGAGGCTTCCGTCGAAATGGCACAGTACCGGCCATTCTACATCTCCGGCGAGGTGCAATCGCCCGGCCAGTATCCTTGTGTGCCTGGGTTGTCCGTGCTGAAAGCGATGAGCATTGCCGGCGGAGCCCGGCGGAACCCGGAGAGCGGGCAGCGCTACGACCGCGACCTGATCAATGCGAAGGGCAATTTCGACGTATTACAAGACCAATTGGTCAGGCTGACCGTCAAGCGCGCCCGCATCGAAGCGGAACTGGCGGACAAGCCGGCATTCGCGGTGCCGAAAGAGGTGGCCGACGATCCGAAGCTGCCCAGCATCGTTGCCGATGAGACGGCGATCCTGGCGGCCGACCAGAAGAAACTCAAGCTGCGCTTGCAGGCGCTCGACGATTTGAAGGCGCTGCTGCAGAGCGAGATCGATTCGCTGCAGAAAAAGATCGTCAACCAGCAGAAGCAGGTTGATCTGGCGAAGGAGCAGCTCAACGGCATCGGCTCGCTGGCGCAAAAGGGCCTGGTCGTCAACACGCGGGTTTTGAACTCGCAGCAAACCATCGCCGATCTCGAGGGCCAGATCCTGGATTACGAAACGGCGATTCTCACGGCCAAGCAGTCGATCAGCAAGGCCACCCAGGACGCCATCGATCTCGAGAATACCCAGAACTCCAGCCTCGCGACCGACCGGCAACAGACGGAAGCCGATCTCAACGAGGTGACGCTGAAGCTGAATATGGAAAAGGCCTTGATGTCCGAAGCCTTGTCGGGCAGCCCCATGCCGCAATTCTACGGCAACAACGAACCAGCGGCCTTATCATTTTCCCTGGTGCGGGTGGTCGACGGCAAGACCAGCGAAATCACCGCCGATGAAGACACGCCGGTGCTGCCAGGGGACGTGATCAAGGTCAAACCGGCGCCCCTGGCCATCCAGTAGCTTCTTTCCACCGGAGCAAAGCACCAACCCCGCAGGCAGCGGTCTGCGGGGTTTTTGCGTTTGGGATCTTATGGGTCAGAAAACAAGGCGGCCTTCGGGCAACGAACCGCCTGGATCCGCCCGCTCTAGCCTCGCACGGCGTCCGGTTCCTCAAGATGGTTCACGGCGCTCCACCGGGAAGGAGCGACGGCCGGCACCCTCACCAGCTTGAAGTAGCTGTAGTACAGCAGGAACGATCCCATGATGTAGGGATTGAGGGTCTCGACCTCGACGAAGGATCGGATGAACAGAAGCACCATGACGCCGGCAAGAATCACGGAGTCGGCTTGCCATGTCCTGAATATCAGCGCCGAGACGTGACCCCAGAGCGTGCGCAGGATGATCAGCGAAAGCAGTGTCGCGCCGACGAAGCCGAGTTCCACCAGGGTCTCGATGTAGGTGTTGTGGAAGTGGAAGCCGCTTCGCGCGGCGATATAGAATTCGTTCCACAGCCGCTCGGCCTCGGAGAAGCCCTGCACCCAATAAGCCGCGTAGCCGACGCCGAGGATGGGCGATTGCTGCGCGGCATTCCAGCCCTGTTGCCAGAGGTAGGTTCGTCCGGTGAGCGTCGAATCCTTGCCGAAAAGGCCAAGGACAAAGTCCATCAGCCCGAGATTCAGCGCAATCACGGTGCAGGAGACCAGCCCGCCCGCACCGATTATGAAAATTACCCGGCGATGGCGGAGCGAAAGCAGCTTGCCGATGGAAAGCAGGGCGACAAGAGCGAGAACCGCGGGGGTAGATGCCATCGAAGTGGCGGAATGCGACACCACCAGCAGATAGCCCGATAGAAGGACAATCGGTACGATCAACAAACAGCTTATCCGGCCGCGCCTGAGAAAGGCCAGGTAGACAACGCAGAAATAGATGCCAAGCGATGCGACAAAGCCGATCTGGTTCTTGGAGCTGAACGCGCCGACGAAATTATACGTCCCATCGAGAACATCGTAGGAATAGCTCGCGACCTTGAGCGAGTAGAGCAGGACGACGAAAATCCCGATCAGGGCGCCTATGGTCAAGGTCCGGACGCTGACGGTGCGCGCGGCAATGTAGGCGCAGGCGATATGGGAGCAATATTGGACGGCCGTTCTTGCCGTGGTGCCGGGAGCCGCCGACCAGAACACCGAGAAGCAGACATAGGTTGCAAAGGCCAGCGGAAGCCAGGCGCTGGAGCCGTGCCTTAATATCTTGCGGTAGTCGACCAGGATGAGCGGTAGCCAGACTGCATAGTAGGCCAGGATCATGGCCTGGCCGAAAATGGTCGAGTAGGAAAACGCCCAGATCGAGACGGCAACGGCAAAGCTGCCATAGACCGTGTTCTTGTCCGGATCGATCAACAGAGATTTTGGAATCTTCATCTCGATAGCGGTTTTCCGTCCTTGCAGCTCAATGCCGATTTCATGGGCCGCTCGTGGGCCGATCCGTCGGATCGATGGGAGCCTCGCCTGCAGGCGCTCGCATTGTGCAGTGCAATATAACCCATCCGGCGCCGCCTGTCACCCGGATGCCAACCGGGCGCGTCGTTCCAGCCGTTCTCTCCGTATCGGGCTCTCCATACCGGGCGAGACGATTTGGCCAGAAGCAGTGCCGTACAATTGACCGGTGCTGGCCCATCATAAGCTGTTCTGAGGTTGCAAGTCCGCGCTTGAACTTGTCCGCCGTTGACTTCACATTCGCCGCCAATTGGGAGGAAGACCACATGCCGATGAGTTTCGCGGGACGATTTGCCGGACGATCTGCCGTTATCACCGGCGGCGCCTCAGGCATCGGCCTGGCCGTCGCGCAAAGGATCACTGACGAAGGCGGGCGTGTTTCGGTATGGGATCGCGATGCCGCCCAGATCGAGCAGGCCAAGGCCATTGTTCCAGGCCTGCACAGCGTGACCCTCGATGTTGCCGACCCCCTAGCCGTCGAAGCCGCCGCCGGAGAGACGATCGAAGCGCTTGGCGCAGTCGATGTCCTTGTCACCAGTGCTGCCATCACCGGACCGAACATGACGACCTGGGAGTATTCCGTAGAGGATTGGCGCCGGGTCATCGACATCAACATCAACGGCGTCTTCTTCTGCAACAAGGCGCTGGTCCCGCATATGCTCGAACGCAATTACGGCAGAATCATCAACATCGCCTCGATTGCCGGCAAGGAAGGTAACCCGAACGCCTCGGCCTACAGCACCTCCAAGGCGGCGGTGATCGGCATGACCAAATCGCTCGGCAAGGAACTGGCCAAGACCAAAGTAACGGTGAACTGCGTCACGCCGGCGGCCGTGCGCACCGCGATCTTCCAGCAGATGAGCCAGCAGCACATCGACTTCATGCTGTCCAAAATACCGATGGCGCGGTTCGGCGAGGTCGATGAGGTGGCGGCGCTGATTTGCTGGATCGCGTCCGAGGAATGCTCGTTCACGACGGCTGCCGTCTTCGACGTCTCCGGCGGCCGGGCGACCTACTGAGGCAGGCCGGACGCAAACCGCCCGACCGGATCGCGGCGCCTTAGTCGTGAAGCTCTCGCGAGATCGGCGGGCCGATCGAAAAATCGCTGAATGTCACCTCGAAGCCCTCGCGCTGCGGCGAACAGCACATCATGCCGACATCGACCGTTTTCGACGGGGGGAAATAGGCAAGCCGCACCGGTTTCCAGTGCTTGTCGAATGCGTCGCGATACTGGACGCGGACCGTCTCGGCATGGCGGGTCAGGCGGATCCTGACCCCGTCCGGATCGGCCGGTATGCTGGCCAGCGACCAGTCGGAGGCATCGTTGGTGACGACGACGGAAAAATACATCAGCCCGTCGGTGTATTCGATGCCGGCCTTGATCCAGTGCGTCTCGCTCAGGCGGACCATAAGCCCGGCCTGATCGTAAAGCACCTCATAGTGCCCCTTGACCGTGACTTCGGCGCTGAAATCGCCCTCGACCTCACGATAGAGGAAATGGCCATTGTCGCGCCAGAAGCCGTAGAACGTCTCGCGCCAGAAGTCGGTCTCCTCGCCGGTCCGTACATGCACCGTATTGTTGCCGAAGGCGTGGTGCGGCGGCGGATTGAGCCAGGTCAGGTCCGTATTCTCAGATGCCATCGACTTGCTCGCTGCCTGGCTGGTCTGCCGCCTTTTCTTAGCCGGCAAACGTGTAAGCGGTCTTCACCGTGGTGTAGAACTCTGCGGCATAGCGGCCCTGCTCGCGCGGGCCGTAGCTCGATCCCTTGCGCCCGCCGAAAGGCACGTGGAAGTCGACGCCCGCCGTCGGCAGATTGACCATGACCATGCCGGCTTCCGAATTGCGCTTGAAGTGCGTGGCATGCTTGAGGCTCGAGGTGCAGATGCCGGAGGTCAGGCCGAACGGCGTGTCGTTGGCCACCGCCAGCGCCTCGTCATAATCCTTGACGCGGATGACGTTGGCGACCGGTCCGAAAATCTCCTCGCGCGAGATGCGCATGGCGTTGGTGGTTTCGGTGAACAGCGCCGGCTGCAAATAGAAGCCGCGGGTTTTACGATCGAGCCGCTCGCCGCCGAAGGCGAGATCGGCACCTTCCTGACGTCCGATGGCGATATAGTCCTCGTCCTGTTTCAACTGGCTCTGGTCGACAACCGGCCCGATCTGGGTCTTGGCATCGAGAGCGTCGCCGACGACCAACTTGGCCATGCGGTCCTTGAGCGCCTCGACGAAGCGGTCGTGAATGCCGTCCGTCACCACCAGCCGGGACGACGCCGTGCAGCGCTGGCCGGTCGAGAAGTAGGCACCGTTGATGGCGCAGTCGACAGCGACGGCAAGGTCGGCATCGTCGAGCACGACAAGCGGGTTCTTGCCGCCCATTTCGAGCTGAAACTTGCGCATGTGCTCGACGCTGGCGGCGGCGACGCGCTTGCCGGTGCCGACCGATCCGGTGAAGGTGATCGCGTTGAGGTCAGGACTGTCGAGCATGGCCTGGCCGACCACCGAACCTTTGCCCATCACCAGGTTGAGCACACCCTTGGGCAGCCCGGCGCGGTGCAGGATGTCGACAATAGTCCAGGCGCTCTCCGGAACGAGTTCCGCCGGCTTGAAGACGATGGTGTTGCCGTAGGCCAGCGCCGGAGCGATTTTCCAAGCCGGAATGGCGATCGGAAAATTCCACGGCGTGATGATGCCGACGACGCCGACCGCTTCACGGGTGATCTCGACGCCGACGCCGGGCCGCACGCTCGGCACCAGCTCGCCCGACAGGCGCAGCGTCTCGCCGGCGAAGAAGTCGAATATCTGGGCGGCGCGAACAGTCTCGCCGATGCCCTCGACCAGCGTCTTGCCTTCCTCGCGCGCCAACGCCCGGCCGATTTCATCTTTCCGCGCGGTGATCTCGTCCGACGCCTTCCTCAGCACCGCATGGCGGGCCAGCAGGCCCGATCGGGACCACGCCGGAAATGCCGCGTTCGCCGCCGCGATGGCCTGCCGGGCGTGCTCGGCGCCTCCCGATGCATATTCGCCGACCACGTCGTCGAGATTGGACGGGTTGATGTTACGGGAGCCGGCATCGCCTACCCACTCTCCATCGATGAGGTTCTTTCGAAACGGGATCATGTCGCTGTCTTCCTTGTCGTCCTTCGATCGCCGTCTATCTGGACCACCGACCGCCGCACCGCAAGGCCGAAGGCAGGCAAACTTCTCCTCCTCGACAGGCATGTGATAGGTGTCAGGGCGGGGAAGACGATTCTAGTGTGGTGCGACGCGGATCGCACGGGAGGAAATCATCATGTCCGACAGCGCCTTACCGCTGGTGATCAGCGCACCCGAACCGCGCACGCTCGACCTGATCTTCACGCCGGCTGCGCTGGCGAAATTTCGATCGAAATACCGCATCGTCGAAATATCGCCCGAAGCGGTGGCGGCGCTGCCGGCCGATATCCTTGCCGAGGCGCGCTACATCGTCGGCCAGCCACCTATCGTGCCGGAGACGCTGGAAAGAATGAAGGCGCTGCGCTGCATCTTCAATGTCGAGAGCAACCTCATCAACAACATGCCCTACGAGACGCTGTTTTCGCGCGGCATCCATGTCGTCACCACCGGGCTGGTGTTTGCCGAACCGGTGGCCGAGCTCGGCCTTGCCATGGCGCTCAACCTCGCCCGCGGCATCGTCGACGCCGACCTCGCCTTTCGACAGGGCAAGGAGCTGTGGGGCGGCGACGGCAACCGGGCGGCGCGGCTTCTTTCCGGCGCGGATGTCGGCATTATCGGCTTCGGCGATCTTGGCCGTGCGCTCAACCGGTTGCTGTCAGGCTTTCGCACGCGGACAAAAGTCTTCGACCCGTGGCTGCCGCCGTCGATCCTGATCGAAAACGGCGTCGAGCCCGCCTCTCTCGACGACGTTCTGTCGAACAGCGATTTCGTCTTCGTTGTCGCTTCGGTGACTAGCGAAAACCAGGGCTTCCTCGGCGCCGAGGCGTTTGCCAGGATGCGCAAGGGAGCCGCTTTCATCCTGCTCAGCCGAGCCGGCGTGGTCGATTTCCCGGCACTGATTGACGTCGTCCGCAGCGGCCATATCGTCGCCGCCAGCGATGTTTTTCCTGAGGAGCCGCTTGCCCAGGATCACCCGGTCCGCACATTGCCGGGGTTCCTGCGCTCCGCCCACCGGGCCGGTGCGCTCGACATCGCTTTCAAGCGGATGGGCGACATGGTGCTGGAAGACATGGACCTGGTCGACCGCGGCCTGCCGCCGATGCGTTCGAAGCGGGCCGAGCGTGAGACCGTTTCGCGAATGCGTTCGAAGCCGGTCGACAAGAATTAGGCCGTCTGCCCGACGGGTCGCACATGCTCAGATGGTGAAGGACCAAAACAGGCAGGCCAGTGTCGCTGCGGCGAAGACGACGAAGAACAGGCTTCGCAACAGGATGTTCCGGCGCAGCTCGTTGATGAAGAGATGGCATCCGACGACGGCTGCGACAAACAGGAACCGCCAGTTCAGCAGTGCCGGGAGCACATCGCGCTGACCGAAAGCAAATCTCGCGGCGAGACATCCAACGATGACCGCAAACAACAAGATGACCGTCCAGAAGATCGCATCGGCGGCATGTGTCAGGACGATGCCAGCGAGCCTGATCGGCAGAACCATCATCAGCAGTGCGCTGAAAAAATACATCGCCGCGAGCGGAATGAACGTCCCCGCATCGGCGATGTCGCTCAAGCGCTTGGCACCGATCGCGCCATAGGGATAGCCATGCCTGGCCACCATCAGGCTGAGCGCCATCAGCAAGGCCGTCAGCGCGGCGGCAAGCGCGAATGAGGTCAGGGCTTTGCTCATGAGGCTCCCGTTGCGAGCGAATCGAAGTCAGAACGTTGGTAGCCCATGGTTTGTAAATTGCTAGTAAGCATCATGCAGCGGCACGGCAGAGTTTCTCGGCGCATTCACTCCGCAGCTTGCAGACGCCGCCCGTCGATAATGGTCTTGATCTCGGCGCGGCAAGAGCCGCAATTGGTGCCGGCGTGAAGGGCGGCGCCGATTGCCGCGACGCTGGTACAGCCGCCGCGTACCGCTTCCGCGATCTGGTTGGCACCAACCCCGAAACAGGCGCAGACGATGGCACCGCGGTCGACGCTGTTGCCGCCCGGCCGCCCGGCGACAATCGCCAGCCGCGCCTGCCGATTGGCATGGTCAGCGCCAAGTTGTTCGACTGCCCAGCCGCGCGACACCGCCACCGGGGTTGGCGCAAGATAGAGCGCGCCGACCAGCCTATTGCCTGCGAAACGGGCGAAGCGATGGTGCCCGCCGGCGATGTCGTGATAGGCGAGCGTCTCGCCTTCCATGCCTAATAGCGCGGCGGCAAACCCGGTCCAGTCGCGGCTGTCCTGCAGCGCAATTTCAAGCCGCCAGCCGGCGGGGCCGCGGGCGAGGCTCCAGTAATCGGCGTCGATCGATGCGGGCCGTTCGGCAAGCACGGCGAAGCCGAAGGCTGTGGCGGCGAACCGCTCGATGCGGGCGGCAACATTCTTCGAGGCCGGTTGGCCTGAAATCGCATCGGTCGTCGGCGCGACCAGTGCATCGACGCGCGCGCGGCCGGAGAACTGATCGGTCCAGTGCATCGGAACGAATACAGAGCCTTGGCGTTGGCGCACCGTCACCAAGGCGCGGACCAGCACCTCGCCATGGGCAGTCGAGACGCGGACGATCTCGGCATCGCCGATGCCGAAGTGCTGCGCATCCGACGGGTGGATTTCGACGAACGGTTCGGCCATGTGCTGCGACAAGCGCGGGCTCTTGCCGGTCCGCGTCATGGTGTGCCAATGGTCGCGCACGCGCCCGGTGTTGAGCACCAGCGGGAAGTCCGGGCTGGTGCGGGTTTGTGCGGCTGGGCGGATGGCAATGAAGCGTGCCTTGCCGTCGGGTGTGTAGAAATTGCCGTTGGCGAAGAAGCGGGTGCTTTTGTCCTCCAGCTGGCGCCGCGCGCGCCCCTCTGGCCTGCCGGCCACCTCCCCCTCAAGGGGGGAGATTGACAGTTTTGCCGGCACCGCCTTTTCAGCAATGGCAACGATTGGCGAAACCGGTGGCGACATCCAATCTCCCCCCTTGAGAGGGAGATGGCCGCCAGGCCAGAGGGGGGTTCCCTGGCTCGGCGCTGGCCATTGGAATGGCGCCAACTCCTCATACGTCCCTGCATCGATCCCGGCGTAGGCGCCGATGTCGAAATCGCGTGCCCCGTCATTCTCGAATGTCGACAACGCGGCATGCTCGGCGAAGATGTCGGCCGGCGACACATGCGAAAAAGCCTCGCCGAAGCCCATCCGCTTGGCGACTTCAGCGATGATCCACCAATCTGGCCTTGCCTCACCAGGCGTGGCCAAAAAGGCTCGCTGGCGCGAGATGCGGCGCTCCGAATTGGTGACGGTGCCATCCTTTTCGCCCCATGCGGTGGCCGGCAGCCGGACATGGGCGTGGCGGACCGTGTCGGTCTTGGCCAGCACGTCCGACACCACGACAAACGGGCAGGCCTTGATCGCCGCCTCGACGGCATCGGCGTCCGGCATCGAATCGACGGGGTTGGTGGCCATGATCCACAGCGCCTTGATGCGTCCGTCGGCCACCGCTTGGAACATCTCGACCGCTTTCAGGCCGGGTTTTTCGGCGGCGGTTGGGGCATTCCAGAAGCGCTGCACGCGTTCGCGGTGCTCGGGGTTTTCGATCTCCATGTGGGCGGCCAGCATGTTGGCCATGCCGCCGACCTCACGGCCGCCCATGGCGTTGGGCTGGCCGGTCACCGAGAACGGCCCGGCGCCGGGCTGGCCTATGCGGCCGGTGGCCAGATGGCAGTTGATGATGGCGTTGACCTTGTCGGTGCCCGAAGACGACTGGTTCACGCCTTGGCTGTAGACGGTCACCGTCTTCGCCGTCGCGGCGAACAGGCTGTAGAAGCGGGCCAGTTCGTCCTCACTGAGACCCGTGGCAGCCGCGATGCCGGCAAGATCGAGCGCCGAGGCGGCGAAAAGCGCTTGCCCGAAGCCGGTCGTGTGCGCCGTGATATAGGTGCGGTCCAGCGCGTTGTGCTGGCCGAGATAGGCGAGCAGGCCGGTGAACAAAGCGACGTCACCATCGGGCGCGATCGCCAGATGCATGTCGGCGATGTCTGAGGTCATGGTGCGGCGAGGATCGATCAGCACCACCTTCATCTCGGGCCGCTTTTCCCGGGCGGCGGCAATGCGCTGGTAGAGTACAGGATGGCACCAGGCGAGATTGGAGCCGACCAGCACGATCAGGTCGGCAAGTTCCAGATCCTCGTAATTTCCCGGAACGGTGTCCGAGCCAAAGGCGCGGCGGTGGCCGGCGACCGACGAGGCCATGCACAGGCGCGAATTGGTGTCGATATTGGCCGAGCCGATAAAGCCTTTCATCAGCTTGTTGGCGACGTAATAGTCCTCGGTCAGCAACTGGCCGGAAACATAAAAGGCGACCGAACCAGGGCCGTGTTCGGCAATGGTTTGCGAGAAGGTCGAAGCGACAAGGTCGAGCGCTTCGTCCCAGTCGGTGCGGCGACCGTGGATCTCCGGGTATAGCAACCTGCCGTCGAGATCGATGGTCTCAGCCAGCGCCGAGCCTTTGGAGCAGAGCCGGCCGAAATTCGCCGGGTGGTCCGGGTCGCCGCGAACGGTTATTTCACCGTCCGCGGCGACCTTCGCCAGCACGCCGCAACCCACCCCGCAATAGGGGCAGGTGGTCCTCACCTCGCGCGCTTCATCAATCTGCATGGTTCACGCCGCGCGGCTGGCCAGCGCTTCCAGCGCAATGAACAGCCGCTCGCCGTCGATCCGCACCGCAATGGTGCGCACCGCGCCCTCGTCCGCGCCGAGCGCCTTGCCTGTCTCCAGCGAGATCACCCAATTGTGCAAGGGACAGGTCACCGCCGTGCCATGGACGATGCCCTGGCTGAGCGGCCCACCTTTGTGCGGGCAATGGTCGTCGATGGCAAAGACCTGATCGTCGGCCGTGCGAAAGACGGCGATCTTTCCTTCCGGCGTGGCGACGCAGCGCGCGCCGCGACGCGGAATGTCCGAGAGCGTGCCGATCGATACCCAATTCATGTGGCCATTCCTCTTTTGCGCGTGTTCTTGTCCGAAAACCGCATTCCACTTTTCGGGAACACGCGCCTACTCCGCCGCCTGGGCAAAGCCGACCGAAGCCATCGGCCGGAATTCATGCTTGTCCTTGCCGGAAGCACGTTCCGACCATGGGTCGACCTGGGCGAATTTCTGCGAAAAGACGAAGCGGTCGAAATAGGCTTTGCGCTTCTCGCCATCGTCCATGATCTGACGCTTGATCTCAGCTATGCCGACGCGCTTGGCCCATTTGTAGATACGCTCAAGATAGCGACCCTGCTCGCGATACATCTGCGTCAATGCCACGATATGCTCCAGCGCCTCGTCCTCGGTCTTGACCAGGCCGAGCACTTCGGTGCCCTTGATGTCGAGACCGGCGGCGCCGGCGAAATGGATCTCGTAGCCGCTATCGACGCAGATCACGCCGACATCCTTGCAGGTCGCCTCGGCACAGTTTCGCGGACAGCCCGACACCGCCATCTTGACCTTGGCCGGGGTCCACGAGCCCCACATGAATTTTTCGATACGGATGCCCAAGCCGGTCGAATCCTGCGTGCCGAAGCGGCACCAGTCCGAGCCGACACAGGTCTTCACCGTGCGCAGTCCTTTGGCATAGGCGTGGCCGGAGACGAAGCCGGCCTGGCCGAGATCGGCCCATACCGCCGGCAGGTCTTCCTTGCGGATGCCGAGCATGTCAATGCGCTGGCCGCCGGTGACCTTGACCATCGGGATCTCGAACTTGTCGACGACGTCGGCGATGGCGCGCAATTCGGCCGCGTTGGTGACGCCGCCCCACATGCGCGGCACTACCGAATAGGTGCCGTCCTTTTGGATGTTGGCGTGGACGCGCTCGTTGATGAAGCGCGACTGGTAATCGTCGGCGTATTCGTCGGGCCAGTCGCAGACGAGATAATAGTTGAGCGCCGGCCGGCATTTGGCGCAGCCGCAGGAGGTCTTCCACTCCAGTTCCTGCATGACGGCGGGAATGGTCTTCAGGCCCTTGGCCTTGATCAGCCGGCGGACCTCGTCATGGCCAAGCGCGGTGCAGCTGCACATCGGCTGGACCGCCGCGGGGTTGTATTTGTCGCCGATGGTCAGCACCATCAGCTTTTCGACCAGCCCGGTGCAGGAGCCGCAGGAGGCCGACGCCTTGGTGTGGGCGCGCACATCGTCGAGCGAGGTCAAGCCCCTGGCCGTGATCGCGCCGGTGATCTTTCCCTTGCATACGCCGTTGCAACCGCAGATTTCCGCATCATCCGGCAAGGCTGCAACGGCCGCCATAGGGTCCAGGGGGGCGCCTCCCTGGTAGGACTGGCCGAAGATGAGCGTATCGCGCATCTCGGATATGTCGGTCTGCTTCTTCTTGAGGTCGTTGAACCAGGCGCCGTCCGCCGTCTCGCCATAGAGCACAGTGCCGATGATGCGGTCGTCCTTGAGTACGAGGCGCTTGTAGACGCCGGCCGCGGCATCGCGCAGCACGATCTCCTGACGGTCATCGCCCTCGGCGAAGTCGCCGAGAGAGAACAGCTCGATGCCGGTGACCTTGAGCTTAGTCGGCGTGTCCATGTGGACGAAAGCCGCCGCCTCATTGCCGGCCAGATGGCTGGCGGCGACGCGCGCCATCTCGTAGAGCGGCGCGACCAGCCCGTAGACCTGGCCGTTGACCTCGGCGCATTCGCCGATTGCGTAGATATCGGGATCGTTGCTGCGCATGCCGGCGTCGACGACGATGCCGCGATTGACCGCAATGCCGGCTTCCTTCGCCAGCGCCGCATTCGGCCTGATGCCCACCGCCATGACGACGAGCGTTGCGGGAATGACTGTGCCGTCGGCAAGCTCCACCCGCTCGACCTTGCCGTTGCCGGTGATCGCCTGGGTGTTGGCTTTGGTGATGACCTTGATGCCGCGCTGCTCGACGGCGCGCTGCAGGAGATATCCGGCGGCCGGATCGAGCTGACGCTCCATCAGCGTCGGCATGACGTGCAGCACGGTGACGTCCATGCCCTGCGCGTTCAGACCCGCAGCCGCTTCCAGACCGAGCAGGCCGCCGCCGATGACGACAGCCTTGGCCCGCGACTGGGCGGCAAGCATCATCGCCCGGACGTCGTCGAGATCGCGATAGGTGAGCACGCCCGGCAGGTCATGGCCTGGCACCGGAATGATAAACGGCACCGAGCCGGTGGCGATGACGAGCTTGTCGTAGGGCTCGGTCACGCCATGATCGGAGGTGACGGTCTTTGCCTGCCGGTCGATGGCGACGATCTTGTGGCCCTTGTAGAGGGTGATGCCGTGCTTGATGTACCAGCCGTCGCCATGGATGATGATCTCCTCATAGGCCTTTTCGCCCGACAGAACCGGCGACAGCATGATGCGGTCGTAGTTCACGCGCGGCTCGGCGTTGAAGATGGTGACCTGGTAGCGCCCAGGCGCCTTTTCCAGGAGATGCTCCAGCATGCGCCCGGGGGCCATGCCGTTGCCGATGATGACGAGTTTCTCGGTCATGTCCTGATCCACTCCGCTCTCACTCAGCCGCGTAGGAAAGGCCTGAAGCTTCGTCAGACGCCGTGCGCTCCATCCGCCGGATGGAAAAATGCATCCAGGCAAAGCAGGTGGCGACAATGACGAAGAGCAGCATGAAGCAGCTCGACCAGACGCCGGTGAGGTCGTTGAGCACGCCGAAGGCGATTGGCAGGATAAAGCCGCCGAGCCCGCCAATCATGCCGACAACGCCGCCGACCGCGCCGACACTCTGCGGATAGTAAGCCGGGATGTGCTTGTAGACGGCGGCCTTGCCAAGGCTCATGAAGAAGCCGAGCACACAGGCAACGGCTATGAAGGCAAGCGGGCCGATCTCGAAATGGAAGGCGATCGGCCCGCTGATACCGCGCACGACGTAGTCTGCCGAGGGGAGAGACAGAACGAGAGTCGCGACGGCACTGACAGCGAAGGTGCAGTAGAGCACGGTGCGGGCGCCGATCCGGTCGGAAAGCACGCCGCCATAGGCGCGGAAAATACTTGCCGGAATTGAATAGGCCGCGCCAATCATGCCGGCGGTCGCAAGCCCGAAGCCGTAGACGCCGATCAGGTAGCGGGGCAGCCACAGCGAGAGCGCCACGAATGCACCGAAGGCGAAGAAATAATAGAAGGCGAAGCGCCAGACCTGCAGGTTCTTGAGCGGCGCGAATTCCTGCAAGAAGCTTCTCTTGGGCGCTGCCTTGCCGGCGCGGCGCTCGCGGATGACCGGATCGTCGCCAGTCGTGAACCAGAAGACGGCGGCCATGACGACTAGTGCTGCCGCCCAGATCAGCGCGACCGACTGCCAGCCCCAGGAAAGAAGCACGAACGGTGCCAGGAACTTGGTGACCGCGGCGCCGACATTGCCGACACCGAAAATGCCAAGCGCCGTACCCTGCTTGCCGGCCGGGAAGAAGCGCGAGACATAGGCGACACCGACGGCGAAGGAACCGCCGGCGAGCCCAACGCCTAATGCGGCGACCAGCATCTGCCCGTAGGTGTGCGCAAAAGCGAGCAGAAAGGTCGCGACCGCCGCCGCAAGCATGGTCGCGGTGTATACCAGCCGTCCGCCAAAACGGTCGGTCCAGACACCGAGCACCATACGCACGAGCGAGCCGGTGAGGATCGGCGTGCCGACGAGCAGGCCGAACTCCGTCTCGTTCAGCCCCAGCTCTTGCTTTATGCGCACGCCGATGATTGAAAAGATCGTCCACACCGCGAAGCAGACGGTGAAGGCGATGGTGGACATGGCAAGCGCCTGCCGGGGAGCGCTGTCCTGGCTGGGCGCGGCTGGGAGATTTGCGGTCATTTTCTGGCTCCGGTTTGCGGCGTGGGAGGCACCGCCCTTGTCTGTTCGTTCGCGACTGTCAGCGGCGCAGCATCGGCGAACTGGTTGAAACCGACCTTTGCGCGGTCACTTCGAGACCCTTGCCGTCAGTCTTGGCGCCGGCGGGAAAGACGAGGAGCGCGGCGGTGAACAGCGCCGCCGTCAGCGCGCTGGCGGCCAGAAAATCGCGGCGCGTGAAGTCCGCGAGGGACGCGCCAGTTCCGATCCGTTTCGTCATCGTCGTCTCCGGTTGGCGCCGCTTGGGACCAGCGCGTCGATTGCGTCAAAACAAAAAAGCCGCCGGCCAGGTCTTCGCGTCCGGGATTTCGGGAGCGCGTGTGGACCTGAGCGGCAGCTTTGCCTGTGGCGCCCGCCATTGGACGCCGTGTCACTTGGCCCTTGCGGACCCTACATTTTGGAAAGCAGGAAGCGTGCCAATTCGATAGCGCTCTTAATTATAGAATGAAATCAACATGAACCGCAGCCGCGCGACTTTTGACCAAGCTCGGCAGCGGATCAAAGATTAGTCAAAATGCCTTGCACAGCAGCATAATATTTGTGCAATGCGGTAGATTGCCCATTGCCGATGCAGATTTGCCAATGATGATGACGAGTTTCCAATTATGGCCTTACTCCGCCGCTTCGACGAAGCGGTGGCGTTCGTAGAGGAATTTCAGCACCGCCTCGCGGCAGCGCAGGAAGGTGCGGTCGGAGGAAAGCTCAATGCGCCGACGCGGCCGGGCCAGCGGCACGGGAAGAACCTCGCCGATGGTGGCCGCCGGCCCGTTGGTCATCATCACGATGCGGTCGGACAGCAGCACCGCCTCGTCGACATCGTGAGTTATCATGATCGTCGTCGAGCCGAGCCTCGAATGGATATCCATCACCGCGTCCTGAAGATGCGCGCGGGTCAGCGCGTCGAGCGCGCCGAAGGGCTCGTCGAGCAGCAGGATCTTCGGCTCCATGGCCAGCGCCCGGGCGATGCCGACGCGCTGCTTCATGCCGCCCGAAATCTCGGCCGGACGTTTGTCCTTGGCATGCGCCATCTGCACGAGATCGAGATTGCGCATGATCCATTCATGCCGCTCGGCCCGGCTCTTTTTGCCGCCGAAGACCTTGGATACCGCGAGGCTGATGTTTTCGTAGACGGTGAGCCATGGCAGCAGGCTGTGGTTCTGGAACACCACGGCGCGTTCCGGGCCGGGGCTGTCGACCTCCTTGTCTTCGAGCAGGACGGCGCCGGCCGAGACCTTGGTCAGGCCGGCGATCAGGTTGAGCAAGGTCGACTTGCCGCAGCCGGAATGGCCGATGATCGAGACGAATTCGCCCTTGTCGATGGTCAGCCGGATGTCCTTCAGCACGTCGCTGACCTGGCTGCCGCGGGCGAAGGATTTGTCGATGTGGTCGAGTTTCAGATAGGCCGTCATCGTCCCTCTCCTCACTTTGCTGTTGTGCCGCGGGTGACGAAGACGCCGACCGCCGCGACCAGGCGGTCGAGGCAAAAGCCGGTGACGCCGATATAGGCGAGCGCGACAATGATGTCGGGCAGGCGCGACGAGTTCCACGCGTCCCAGATGAAGAAGCCGATGCCGACGCCGCCGGTCAGCATTTCGGCGGCGACGATGGCGAGCCAGGACAGGCCGATGCCGATCCGCAAGCCGGTGAAGATATAGGGCGCGGCCGCCGGCACCATGATCTTCACAAAGAACTCGAACTGGTTGAGCCGGAGGATACGGGCGACGTTGCGGTAGTCCTCGGGGATGTTGCGGACACCGACCGCGGTGTTGATGATTATGGGCCAGATCGAGGTGATGAAGATGACGAAGATCGCCGACGGGCTGGAATCGCGGAACGCCGCCAGCGACAGCGGCAGCCACGCGAGCGGCGGCACCGTGCGCAGGATCTGGAAGACCGGATCGAGACCGCGCATCGCCCAGATCGACTGGCCGACGAGCGCGCCGAGCGCGACGCCGACGATTGCTGCCAGGCCGAAGCCCATGGCGACGCGCTGCAGCGACATCAGCACCCGCCAGGCGAGTCCGATGTCCTGCGGGCCATTGTCGAAGAACGGGTGGGCGATCAGGTCATAGGCCTCGTTCCACACCTGGCTCGGCGGTGGCAGGCTGGCCGTCGGCGACGAACAGGCGACCTGCCAAACGACGAGCATAATGGTGATGACGATGACCGGCGGCACCAGCGTGCTGGCCAGTTTGGCGGCGATCGCGGCCGGGTCGAAGCGGCGCGGCGCCCTGGCGGTCAAGGCGATGATTTCGGCGGGCTTGGCCGGTGCGGGGAACGGCTTCACCTTGCGGTCCTCGATGGCTTGGATAGACATTCTCGAAAAACTCCTTGGCGGCAGGTGCAAGGCAGGCGGCGGTGCCACCGCCTGCCTTGCACCTATGTCAGGCTCAGGCCGACACCTTGATTCTCAGGCTGTCGAGATAGGCCGACGGGTTCTCCGGATCGAAGATCTTGCCGTCGAAGAAGGTTTCGGCGCCGCGCGACGTAGACGCCGGAATATCGGCCGCGGCGACACCAAGATCCTTGGCCGCCTCGCGCCACAGATCCTCACGGTTTACTTGGCCGACCAGTGCTTTGATGTCGGTGGTCGGCGCGAACTTGCCCCAGCGGATATTTTCGGCGAGGAACCAGCTGTCGTGGCTCTTGAAGGGATAGGACACGCCGCCCTTCCAGAACTTCATATAGAGGTCGGTGCCGTTGGCGACGCGGCCATTGCCGTAGTTGATGTCGCCCTTGAGGCGGCCGATGATGTCGGCAGTCGGCACGTTCATCCACTGCCGCTTGCCGATGATGGCGGCCATCTCGTCCTTGTTTTCTTTTGCCTCGCACCATTGCTGGGCTTCCATGACGGCCATCAGGATCGCCTTGGTGGCGTTCGGGTACTTGTCGATAAAGGCGGCGCGCAGGCCGAGCGCCTTTTCCGGATGGCCCTTCCACAGTTCGCCGGTGGTGGCGGCGGTGAAGCCGACGCCCTGGTGGACGAGTTGCTCGTTCCACGGCTCGCCGACACAGAACACGTCCATGTTGCCGACCTTCATGTTGGCGACCATCTGCGGCGGCGGCACGACGATGGTCGAGACGTCCTTGTCGGGATCGATGCCGCCGGCAGCCAGCCAGTAGCGCAGCCAAAGATCGTGCGTGCCGCCCGGGAAGGTCATGGCGGCCTTCACCTCCTTGCCTGCGGCCTTTTTCGCAGCGAAGGCGTCCTTCAGCTTGGAGGCGTCGAGGCCGACGCCGGTGCCGGCATATTCCTGGGCGACGGAAATGCCCTGGCAGTCGTAGTTGAGCCGCGCCACGATCGCCATCGGCAGTGGCTGCTTGTTTTGCGTCACCTTGCCGGTGTGCATCAGATAAGGCATCGGCGTCAGGATATGGGCGCCGTCAATGCCGTTGGCTTCGCCGCCGAGCACCAGATTATCGCGCGTCGCCCCCCAGGAGGCCTGCTTGAGCACCTCGACATCGGGCATGCCGAATTTCTCGAACAGGCCTTTCTCCTTGGCGATCATCAACGGTGCTGCATCAGTCAATGCGATGAAGCCGAGCTTGGCGCCGGTGACTTCCGGCGCGGCGGGCGCCGCATAGGCGCCGGAGGGCAGCAGCGCACGCGCCGCCGCCAGCGTTGCCGCGGTGGCCGCGCTGATCCTCAGGAAATCCCGGCGGCTGATCGCCGTTTGGGCGGAATGGCTATTGGTGCTTTTCGTCATCGTCATCTCCGGTTGGGCGCGGCTTGGGATCGGCGCCGTCGATTGCGTGTTCGACCAAAACAAAAAAAGCCGCCGGCCAGGCCGCGCGCGTCCGTCCATCCGGGATCGCGTGTCGACCTGAGCGGCAGCTTTGCCTGTAGCGCCCGCCATTGGACGCCTATTCCGTGACCCGAGAAGAGTCTGCCTATTGCAAAGCAGGAACCGTGCCAGTTTCGGAATGGATGACAAACATCAATGAGATCAACGGCATGCCACAATCTTCGGCGCGCCGGCCCGCTGGGCGAGCAAGCCAAGGATTGTTCATTAGCGCAGTCGCACGCACATTTTTTGTGCAGCGCACAAGAATGCCGGGGAAATGATCAGGCTTCAGCGCGCGCCAATTTCTGGCCGGCAATGTAGGCGTCGATCTCGTCGGGATCGAATATCTGGCCATCGAAGAAGCCATCGGGACCGAGCACCAGGCTTGCCCCCGCCGAACCGACCGGAGTCGCGGCCTTCAGCGCGCCCTCGACCTTGGCATTGGCACCGGGAAGCGCCACGCCAAGCGGCTTCAACGCCGAGCGGTAGAGATCGGGGCGGTAGCAGTCGCGGGCAATAGCGAGGTTTTCCGGCGTGTGCGCGACATGCCCCCAGCGCACCATCTGCGTGTAGAACCACAGCGCATGGCTCTTCCACGGGAAGTTCGCCGCCTTGTTGAAGGGCAGAAAGAAGTCGCCGACGGTGAGTTCGGCGCCGCCGCCGAGCGCCAGATGCCCGCTGAGAATCGGCATCTGCAGCGCCGGCGCAAGCCCGAGGAAGGCCGGCTGCGCCATCAGGGCCGCGAGTTCGTCACGGTTTGCCGGATCCTGGCACCAGCGCGCCGCGTGATGAAGCGCACGCAGCAGGGCTGAAAGCGCGTCCGGCTCTCTTTCCGCCCATGCCTTGCGCACGCCAACGACTTTCTCCGGGCTGGTCTTCCAGATGGCCGCCTTGACCGTGGCGATGCGGCCGGTGCCGGCGACGACCGCGGCACTGTTCCAGGGTTCGCCGACGCAGTAGCCGTCGATCCTGCCGGCGGCGAGCGCGTCGGCCATGAAGGGGGGCGGCACGATGACGATCTCGATTTCACGCGACGGGTCGATGCCACAGGCGGCGAGCCAGTAGCGCAATTCGTAATTGTGCCCGGAATGCGGATGGACGACGGCGAAGCGCAGCGGATCGCCGCCGCCATTCGCCCGTTCGCGAATCAGCGCTCGCAATGCCTTGCCGGCCCGCGCCGGATCGAGATCGGGTTGGGCGCCGTGCGCGGCCATGCCGGCCCAGACCGCGTTTGAAACCGTCACGCAATTGCCGCCGAGGCCGAGCGAGAACGGCACGACCGTGTCGGAGGCGAGCGGCGTCAGCCCCAGATTGCAGGCGATCGGCATCGGCCCCAGCATGTGCGCCAGATCGAAGTGGCCGATGGCGATGCGGTCGCGGATGTTGGCCCAGGACGTTTCCCGGTTGAGGGTGAGGTCGATGCCTTCGCGCAAAGCAAAGCCGATTTCCTTCGCCGCGACAAGGATGGCGCTGTCGAAGAGCGGCGTGAAGCCAGCATTGATCCGGTGCTCGGCCGCCATTCTCAACTCTCCTCGGGATCCAGAAGCCCTGCCGCCGTCACCAGGCTCTGCGCGATTTCGGCGATCTTGCGGTTCTGGTTCATGGCTGTCTTGCGCAGCAGCGTGTAGGCCGCGTCCTCCGACAGGCCGCGCGATTTCATCAGGATGCCCTTGGCGCGATCGATCACCTTGCGGCGCTCCAACTCGCTGCGGGCTTCTTCCAGTTCGCGCGCCATGCGCGAGAAGGCGTTGAAGCGGCTGATCGCCATGTCGAGGATCGGCTTGACCCGCTCCTGGCGCAGGCCGTCGACGACATAGGCCGATACCCCCGCTTCCACCGCAGCTTCGATCGAAGCCTGATCCGAGCGGTCGACGAACATGGCGATCGGCCGCTTCACCACGCGCGAAAGCTGGAACATGTTTTCGAGCATGTCGCGGTTGGGATTTTCGAGATCGATGACGATCACGTCGGGTTCGATCTCGGCGATCCGCCGCGCGATGCCGGCGACGTCGTGGATGACCGTGACCTGCTGATGCCCGGCTTCCCGCAATCCCGCTTCGATTATCGAAGCGCGGATGTGGTTTTCATCGATCACCAGAACAGTGAGGGATTTGCGGATCATGCCGCATTTTGCGCAGGCGAGACGATTGTGCAATGCGGCATGGCGAGATTCACGGAAACAAAGCCGGCGTCCAGGCGCCGCCTGAGGAATTGGACGACGGCCGGCGCGACGAACTTGACGCCGCGGGCGCCGGCACCCGCCTGATCAGTTGCCTGCAGGTCTGTCGGCGCACGGTGATCGCGTCGGGCGGAAGCGGACATCGCAAGCGAGGACTCCGGAGGTCGTGGTTGCGCCCTCAAGCCCCGCCTGGTCGACCAGATAGAAGATCGCATTGGCCTCTCCGCCCGGCATCGTCTCGCTGAACTGGATGCGGCTGTCAGGCTGGATCAGACCGAGCAGGGTCTCCGCGGCACCTCGACGCCGAGGTTGCGCAGATCGTAGCCGTTGCCGCGCCGCGCCGATTTTCTGGAGTGATAACCGCGCTCGCGCGGCGAATTCGTAACCCTACTCGGCGGCCGTCTCCGATGGCGCCTCTGCCGGCCCCGAAGGTTCGGCCTCGGCACGGGGCTTGCGCCGTGAAAACAGCGACCTGAGCGTGACGTAGAACACCGGCGTCAGGAACAGGCCGACGAAGGTGACGCCGAGCATGCCGGAGAATACCGCGGTGCCGAGCGACTGGCGCATTTCTGCGCCCGGTCCCGTTGCGATCATCAGCGGCACGACGCCGAGGATGAACGAGAAGGCGGTCATCAGGATCGGCCGCAGCCTGAGCCGGCAGGCTTCGACGGCAGCCTCGGCGGCCGACAGCCCGCGTTCCTGCGCCTGCCGCGCGAATTCGACGATCAGGATCGCGTTCTTCGCGGCAAGCCCGATCAGCACGATGAGGCCGATCTGCACGAGGATGTTGTTGTCCAGCCCTCGGAAAGACACGCCGAGCAACGCCGCGAGCACGCCGAGCGGCACCACCAGCACAATGGCGAACGGCAGCACCCAGCTTTCATATTGCGCCGCCAGCGCCAGGAACACGAACAGCACCGACAGTCCGAAGATATAGACAGCGGCATTGCCGGTGTTGCGCTCCTGATAGGCGAGCTCGGTCCATTCATAGGAGGTACCGGCCGGCAGCGTCTTTGCCGTGATCCCTTCCATCAATGCCAGCGCGTCGCCCGTGGAAACGCCGGGCGCGGCGTTGCCCTGCAGCGGCACTGAGACGTACATGTTGTAGCGCTGGACCAGCGCCGGGCCGGTGACGTCGCGGATCTCGATCAACGTGCCGAGCGGAACCAGCGCGCCGGTCGCCGAGCGCACCTTCAGTTTCAAGATGTCGGCGCGATCGAGGCGGAACGCCTGGTCGGCCTGCGCCCGCACCTGGTAGACGCGCCCGAACGCGTTGAAGTCGTTGACGTAGGCGGTGCCCAAATTGATCGACAGCGTCTCGAAGATGTTGGGGATCGGCACGTTCAGGATGCGCGCCTTGTCGCGATCGATCGCCAGGAAGAATTGCGGGCTCGACGCGGAGAAGGTGGTGAACACGCCCGTCAGCCCCGGCGTCTTGTTGGCCTTGCCGGCGATTTCGTAGGCAAGCGCCAGGATCTGCCGCATGTCGGCGCTGTTGCGCTCCTGGATCTGCAGCTTGAAGCCGCCGGCATTGCCGACGCCGCGGATCGGCGGCGGTGGCAGTGCGATAATGAAGGCTTCCTTGATGCTTTGCAGGCTGCCGAACAGATTGCCGATGACCTGGGTCGCCGACTGGCCGGCTTTCAGTCGCTCGTCAAACGGCTTGAACCTGGCGAAGATCACGCCCGCGTTGCTGGCGTTGGTGAAGGTCGCGCCGGAGAAGCCGGCGAAGGCGACAGCGTAATCGACGCCTGGCGTTTTCTGGATGATCTGCGACGCCTGCTGGATGACCGAATCGGTCCTCGACAGCGAAGCGCCGTCCGGCAACTGGACGACGACGATCGCATAGCCCTGGTCAAGCGACGGAATGAAACCGCGCGGCACCGCCTGCACCATGTAGACCGTGGCGTAGATGAGGGCCGCGAAAACGGCCAGCATGGCGGCCATCGTTATCCACGAGCCGACCAGCACACGGATAATGCTCGAATACCAATGGGCGACCCTGTCGAAGCCACGATTGAAGCCGTCGGCGAGCGCCCGTCCGAACCGCGCCAGGAAAAAGCGCGGCGGCGCCGCCGCGGCGTGATGCGGCTTGAACAGCAGTGCGGCCAGCGCCGGCGAAAGCGTCAGCGAATTGAATGCCGAGATCGCCGTCGACACCGCGATGGTGATAGCAAACTGCAGATAGAACTGCCCAGAAATGCCGGGGATGAAGGCTGTCGGCACGAACACGGCTATCAGCACCAGCGAGATCGCGATGACGGCCGTTCCGACTTCGTCCATGGTCAGGTGCGACGCCGGACTGGGCGCCAGCCCTCTGGCGATATTGCGCTCGACGTTTTCGACCACGACGATCGCATCGTCGACGACGATGCCGATCGCCAGAACGAGGCCGAACAGCGTCAGCATGTTGAGCGAGAAGCCGGCGGCGTAAAGTACCGCCAGCGTGCCGATCAGCGACACGGGAATCGCCACGATCGGCACGATCGCCATGCGCCACGATTGCAGGAAGACGATGATAACGATGATGACCAGCAGCATCGCCTCGAGGATCGTCTTGTAGACCTCCTGGATCGACTCGGCGACGAACTCGGTCGGATTGTAGACGATGTCGTAGCTCAACCCCTTCGGGAAGTCGCGGGAAAGCTCCTTCATCTTGTCCTGGATCTCCGCGGCTGCGGCGAGCGCATTGGTGCCCGGCCGCTGGAAGATGGCGAGCGCCACCGCCGGTTTGCCGTTGAGATAGGAGTTGGTGACGTAATCCTTGGCGCCGAGCTCGATGCGCGCCACGTCCTGGAGCGAGATCAGGCGGCCGTCGTCGGTCGATTTGACGATCACGTATCGGAAGTCGCGTGCGTCGTTGAAGCGGCCTTGCGTTGTGACCGTGTACTGGAACGCCGTGCCGGTGCTGGTCGGCGGCGCGCCGATCGAGCCGCCCGACACCTGGACATTCTGGTCGCGCAGCGCCTGCACCACATCGCCCGAGGTCATCCCCAGGGCGGACAGTTTTTCCGGATCGAGCCAGATGCGCAGCGAATATTCGCGTTCGCCGAAGATGATGAGGTCGCCGACGCCGTCTAGTCTGAGCAGTATGTCGCGCACCCGCGAGCGGGCGTAGTTCGAGACGTAGAGTTGGTCGTAGGTATTGTCGGGCGACAGCATGTGCACGACCATCATCAGGTCGGGCGAGGTCTTGGTGGTGGTGATGCCGAGGCGGCGGACTTCTTCGGGCAGGCGCGGCTCGGCGACCGACACGCGGTTCTGCACCAGCACCTGCGCCTGGTCGAGATCGGTGCCCAGCTTGAAGGTGATGGTCAGCGCCATCGCCCCGTCGCCCGACGAATAGGACGACATGTAGAGCATGCCCTCGACGCCGTTGATCTCCTGCTCGATCGGCGTTGCCACCGTCGCTGCGACCGTCTCGGCGTCTGCGCCCGGATACTGGGCGCGAACGACGATGGTCGGCGGCGCGATCTCGGGATATTGCGCGACCGGCAGCTGGGTATAAGCAATCCCGCCGAGGATCAGCAGGACGATCGAAACGACCGATGCGAAGATCGGACGGTCGACGAAGAAATGTGCGAACCTCATTGCTGCAACTCGGCGGTCTCGGCCCTGGGCGGCAACGTCACCATCTCGACCTTGACCTTGGTGCCGGGCCTGGCGTGCATCAGCCCGTTGACGATGATCGTCTCATCGCCGGTCAGGCCCTGGCGGATCACCCGGTAGCCGTCGAGAAGCGGGCCGGTGCGCACGGGCTTCGCCGACACCATCCCGGCCTCATCCACCAGGAACACGATGCGGCGATCCTGATCGGCGCCGATCGCCTCGTCGGGCACCAGCACGCCGCTATGCGGCAGCGACCCCGGCACGTTGATGCGTCCGAACATGCCTGGCTGGAGAATGCCGTCGGCGTTGGGAAACCTTGCACGCACCCGCATGGTGCCGGTCGCGTTGTCGATCCGGTTCTCGGCAAAATCGAGCTTGCCTTTGAATACTGCCTCCGCGCGGTCGGCGACGCGAACCACCACCTCGAGCCCGCCGGCGCCTTCCTGCATGCTGCCGCCGCGCTCCTTCGCGTCGCGGGCGTAGCTGAAATACAGGCGCTCATCGACGTCGAAATAGAAGTCGATCGGATCGCGCGTAACGATGGTCGTCAGCAAGGTGGAATCCGGCTGCACGAGGTTGCCGACCGACACCAGCCGGCGGTCGATGCGGCCGGACAAGGGTGCCTTGATCTCGGTGAATTCCATGTTCAGTCTGGCCGTCGTCAGCGCAGCCGTCGCGCCCTGCATCTGCGCCTGCGCCGAAAGGTATTCCCGCCGGCGGTCGTCGACCGTCGCGGTTGAGATATTGCCGGTCTTGGCGAGTTCGTCGGCGCGATCCAGCTGCATCTTGGAGAATTCGAGCAGACTCTTGGCGACGTCCACTTGCGACTTGGCAGCATCATAAGCCGCCTGGTACGGACGCTGATCGATGGTGAAGAGCAGGTCGCCCTTGTTGACCAGTGCGCCGTCCTGGAAGCTGACCTTGTCCAGATAGCCGCTGACGCGCGAACGGATGGCGACCTGGTCGAGGGCTTCGAAGCGCCCGACGAACTCGTCGTCTTCGACGATTTCACGGACCACCGGCTTGGCCGCCGTCACCACGGGTAACTGTTGGTCCTGCGCAAACGCAGTGCTGCTGAAAGCCATGCCGAGCAGGAATGCCGCCAACACGGCGGCGCGGGTAAGCCAGCCGGCCGATCGACAGGGTCGCCCGCCCGCGTCGCGATGCAATTGCCCATTCTCTTGGGTGTCCATTTGCGTCCTCGCTCGCTGGACCCGGAGGTCGGTTGATCCGCTTCTACGCTCAGGCTTTTCGTCGAAATCAGAGCACTACAGTGTGTGCATGGCAACATGATCATTTTCGATGTGGGCTGAAATGTCCACCCTGTGGCTGCCCCGCCACCCGCCACTTGCGATGCAGATCCACCGGGCGGTCCGGGGATGCCATTGAGAGGGGGCGGCTAGACCTGGGAACAGACCTTGGTCCCGTCGGGCTGAACGTCCGCAATCCTTCTTCAAACGTTAAAGCCGCCATTTCGCTATCGGCCCCAAACGCGACGTCTGAGTACTGGTTCGGCGATGAACACTCTGGCGCTTGCTGATGTTGAGCGACGTCAGCTTTCGCCCAAACCGCGTCAGCCCTTACACCACCAACCTCCCCTGCTCCGCGTCCTCTGCATTGGGATCGCCCGGCGCGGTCGCCCAGGCGAGCTCCACCAGCGTCACCGTCCGCCTTCCAACCCCGTCGAGCTGGCAGACGATCAGCCCCTGCTCCTCGATATATATCAGCAGGCGCCGGGCGCGGCGTAGCGAGTGCGAGCCGTAGGCGCGGGCGATCGCCGCGTCGCTCGGGCAGGGCCAGCCCTCCTTGGCGGCGCGGGCGATCATCATGAACACGCCTTGCATGTCCTCGGGGAGCAGCGAGGCGCGCGCCGAGACGTCCTGCCAAGCGTCATCGCCTGCCATGTCGGAGCCGAGGCCGGCGCGGGCGCGGGTCAGCATGCGGCGGAACTCCGGCAGGTCCGGCACGACCGAGGCGAGGCCCTCGATGCGGCAGCGGACAACGAACTCCTGATAAAGCACGCCGATGACCCGGAAGCCGGCATCGGGTTGCGCCAGCACGGCGCGCAGCACCCGGTCGACGCGCTCGCGGCGCTCCGCCAAATCCTCGGCGCTGATCGGCGGCTCCACCGCTTCGGGGCGGATTTCCAGCGCCGCCGATTTCGCCGCCATCAGCTGGTCGAGCAGGTCCGGCGACGACCGGCGCTGCGGCCGGACGGTTTCGGGCGGCGGGGCCGCCAGGATGATCGCGCGCGCGTCCTCCAACGCCGATTCCGGCAGCGGCATCAGGCGCGGGGTCGCGTTGCGCGGACTTGTATCGGTCGGGCCGATCCGCAAGCCCAGCGGACGGCGCGACAGCGCCGGGCCGAGCGCCATGAATTGCCCGCGCTCGAGGTCGCGAAAAGCCTCCGCCTGGCGCCGCTCCATGCCGAGCAGGTCGGCGGCGCGCGCCATGTCGATATCGAGAAAGGTCCGGCCCATGAGGAAATTGGAAGCCTCGGCCGCGACGTTCTTGGCAAGCTTGGCCAGCCGCTGGGTGGCGATGATGCCGGCCAGCCCGCGTTTGCGGCCGCGGCACATCAAATTGGTCATGGCGCCGAGCGAGAGCTTGCGCGCCTCGTCGGAAACCTCGCCGGCGACAGCCGGCGCGAACAGCTGCGCTTCGTCAACCACCACCAGCATCGGGTACCAGTGGTCGCGGGCGACCTCGAAAAGCCCGCCGAGAAAGGCGGCGGCGCGCCGCATCTGGTTCTCGGCGTCGAGCCCCTCGAGATTGAGCACCGTGGAGACGCGGTGGATGCGCGCCCGCTCGCCGGCGCTCTGCAGGCCGCGCTCGGTATGCTCCTCGGCGTCGATCACCAGGTGGCCGAAACGGTCGCCCAGCGTCACGAAGTCGCCTTCGGGGTCGATGATGGTCTGCTGCACCCAGGGCGCGCTCTGCTCCAAGAGCCGGCGCAGCAGGTGGGACTTGCCGGAGCCCGAATTGCCCTGCACCAAAAGGCGGGTCGCCAGCAGCTCCTCGAGATCCAGCGCCGCCGGGGCGCCTGCGCTCGTCTGGCCCATCTCGATCGCAACGGTCATGTCTCGACTCTCCTTGCGGAGAGGGCTTATCAATCGCATCACAGCCCGTCGAGCGCGGCATGGCCGGCGCTCCGTGTTGCGCACAGGCTGGATGTCGCGGACGATCGAGGATACGGAACGTACCGTTTCGATTCGATGAGGCTTGTCTCCTCAGGTCGAAAACCGGTACCCGCCTTTCACCGGCTGGGCCTGCCTGGCTTTCTGCGAGCCGGCGCGCGCGGCCGCTGCAAGAATGCTCTCCACCAGATCCTTATCGCGCAGCGGTTTGCCGAGCAGCGGCACGTCGGGGGGCCGGCCGGCGATCGCGTCGGCATCGGCATATCCGGTTATCATCACCGCCGGCCAATCGGCCCGCAGATTGCGGGCGAACCGAATGACCTCCAGGCCCGAGACGAGCGGCATGGCAAAATCGGTGACGATGACATCGAAATCGTACGGCGCGCGCTCGATCATCGCCAGCGCTTCGGCACCGCCCGCGGCACAGGTAACCGCAAAGCCGTGTTGGCGAAGCGATTGCGCCGTCAGTTCCCGCAGTACGTTGCTGTCGTCGATCAGCAGGACCGATGGATAGTCCTCGCCGGCATTCACGACGCTGTCGTCGGCATCGGATTTCTCGGGGATTTCGACCGGACGCTCGATTGAACGCGGCAGCCAGAGCTGGACGGATGTTCCACTGCCGACGGTGCTTTCAATGCGAAGCGTGCCGCCCGATTGCTTGACGAAACCATGCACCGTGCTCAGACCGAGGCCAGTGCCCTTGCCGACCGGTTTTGTGGTGAAGAACGGTTCGACGACCTTGGCGAGAATGTCAGCCGGTATGCCCGACCCGGTGTCCTTGACGGTGACCACGACATAGTCGCCCGCCGAAATATCCTCGGCTGCACGGCCTAGCGTTCGATTTTGCGCCTCCACGATTATCGTGCCGCCGGACGGCATGGCATCGCGCGCGTTGAAGACCAGGTTCATCAGCGCGAGCTCCAGCTGGCTGGCATCGACATGCGCCGGCCACACAGTGTCGTCGACAAGCCAATCGAAACGGATCAGGCCGCCCAGGACCGGGGCCACCAACCCGTTCATTGTATCGCCGAGCGCGGCGAGGCGCACGGCTTGCGGCCTCAGCGTCTGGCGGCGCGAGAACGCAAGCATGCGGTTGACGAGCTCGGCGCCTTGTTTTGCCGACCGGCGTGTCAGTTCCAGAACCTGCCTGGTCTGTCCATCGAACTCGGCGTGGCGCTCGAGCAATCCCAATCCGCTGAGAATTGCGGCAAGCAGATTGTTGAAATCATGCGCCAGCCCGCCGGTAAGCTTGCCGATCGCGTCGAGGCGCTGCGATTGCAGCAGCTGGTTCTCAAGCTCGCGCCGCTCGGTAACGTCCAGCAACGTGCCGAGGATCTCAGGCTCTTTGCCGTCGGAGCCATTCGACAGGACGCCCTGGTCGAGAAAAATCCGGTAATTGCCGTCGGCGCATTGCCAGCGGAATTCGCAGGTGTAGGAGCCGGTGGCCTTGGCTGCGAGCAGGACCTCCCTCACTCTCGGCAGATCGTCGGGATGAACCCGGCTCAGGCCGAAGCCCGGATCGGCGATCAGCCGTTCGGCAGGAAAGCCGGTCAGGCGTTCGACCCCTTCGGTGACAAAGCTGGCGCCGAACGGCGGCTCCGCCGCCCTTGCGTGGAAGCAGACCGGAAGAGAGCTCAAAATGGCATGCTGCCGCTCCTGGGCGCTGCGCAGGGCTCGCTCGGCCTCGAGCTTTTCCTTCTGCGCCTGCAGTGCCTGGGCCAGCAGCCGTTGCTCGGCAGCCGCCTTTTGCTGGATTTCCAGCGTCTTCTCATGAAGTTCGACGAACACGGCGACCTTGGAACGCAGCATGGCCGGGTCGAAAGGCTTGAACACGTAATCGACCGCGCCGGCGTCGTAGCCGCGCAGCATGTGCGCGTCTTCCTTGTTGATGGCGGTGAGAAAAATTATCGGCGTTCGCCTGGATTGCTCACGCTGGCGGATCAATCCCGCGGTCTCGTAGCCATCCAGCCGGGGCATCAGCACATCCAGCAGGATGACTGCGAAATCCTCCTTCAGCAGTGCGCGCAACGCCTCTTCGCCCGACTGCACGCAGACGACTTCACCGATAGGGGCCAGAACCTCGCCGATCGCCAGCAGATTGCGCTCGTCGTCATCCACGGCCAGGATGCGCGCCTTTGCCGGCCCTGCTGCCGGCGCCATAACCTCCAGCTTCCTTGCTCCGTTTCTCGACAGTTTCTGCATCGAGCGGCCGTCAGTTCACTGCCATGAGCGTCTTTTCCGGACCATGAACACGGGATCGCGAACGGCCGATCCAGACACGCAGCAATGCCAGCAGCAGATCAAGGTCGACAGGCTTGGCGATGTAGTCGGAGGCGCCGGCGTCGAGGCACTTCTGCCGGTCGCCCTTCATTGCCTTGGCTGTGACCGAGATCAACGGGATATGGGCGATCGCCGGCATGCTGCGGATCTGCCGCATCGTCTCGTAGCCATCCATTTCCGGCATCATGATATCGATCAGTGCCGCATCGATGTCCGGGCTCTGCTCCAGAAGCGCGATACCTTCCCGGCCACGCTCCGCATGCAGCACCTGGATGTCATAGGTCTCGAGAACGCTGGTGAGTGAATAGATGTTGCGGATGTCGTCGTCGACGATGAGGACCTTTGCGCCGGCGAGGTCGAACTTGTCCGGCTGTTCGGCTGCCGCACTATTGTTGTCGTGGCCTCGCCCCGGGAGCGTCGCGGATATCAGGAGAGCCAGCTGCGCGAAATTCTCCGCCCGCGGAACGTCCGCCAATGCCGGATGCAAGGCGAGCGACTGTTGCAGCGCTTCCGGATGAGGCGCAAAGAACAGCAGCCGCGACACCGACTGTCCGAACAGGACGGCAATCTCATCCAGCATCTGGGCGTTGTCCTTGGCCGAGCGGCCAAAGCCGAGCACAACGGCATCATAGTTGGCGATGCCGATATCGTCCGCATTCGCGGCGACGCGGCCGATCGCCGTGACCGAGGTGACGCCGTCGCGGATCGCCTCGATCAGCGAAAGGCGGCGCTCGGGATCGGGATCGGCAATCAGGACGCGGCTCTGGACGCGGAGCTTTCTGGAATGAATATCCTGGAAGACCTTCATCAGTTCGTCCGACGATACGGGCTTGGTTGAAATGCTGGATGCACCCTTGCGGGCAAGCACCTCGATGTCTTCGGCGCCCGAGATGACATGAACGGGAATGTCCTTGGTTTTCGGGTCATGGCGAAGCAGATCGAACAGCACCCAGCCGTCGATATCCGACAGTCCGAGATCGAGCGTAATCGCGTCGGGAACCAGCTTGCGTGCCAAAGCCAGCGTGCCGGAGCCCGCGGTCGACAGGACGCCTTTCAGCCCGGCCGAACGTGCAAGGCCGAGCAGCAAACCGCCGAAGGTCGGGTCGTCCTCGACGATCAGCACGACCCGATCTTCCGACGAGATCGTGTCGCGGTCATCGAGCAATTCGGAGGACGGCGGGCTCGGCTGCGCCGTCGTCGCGGCCACCTCCATCGCCGGCAGCAACGCCGCTTGCGGGGCCAAGGCCATCCGGGGTCCGTCGAATGGAATGACCAGAGTGAACGTCGAACCCTTGCCCGGCGTGCTCTCGACCCGCAATTCGCCGCCGAGCAGCCGGGCAATCTCCCGGCTGATCGAGAGCCCAAGCCCAGTGCCGCCATATTTGCGGCTTGTTGTGCCGTCGGCCTGCTGGAAGGCTTCGAAGATCAGCTTCTGCTTGTCCTGCGGAATACCGATGCCGGTATCGCTGACGACGATCGCGAGCGCCTCCATCGGTTGCGCCGAACCGTTGTGACGGCCCGCCTTTTCGGCCCGGAAATTCAAGCGGACCTCGCCTTGCGAGGTGAACTTGAACGCGTTCGACAAAAGATTGAGCACGATTTGCTGCAATCGCTTCTCGTCGGTGCGGACGGTCTCCGGAAGCTCGGGATCGACGTTGATGGTGAAGCCAAGCCCCTTGTCGGTCGCCAGCTGCCGGAAGGTTCGCTCCATGTGCTGGCGAAGATGCACCACCGGCATGTCGTTGATGTCGATCGAGACGGTGCCCGATTCGATCTTCGACAGGTCGAGGATGTCGTTGATCAGGCTCAAAAGGTCGGTGCCGGCCGAATTGATGGTGCGCGCGAACTCGACCTGCTTGTCGTTGAGATTGCCCTGCTGGTTGGTTGCGAGCAGGTTTGAAAGGATGAGCAGCGAGTTCAGCGGCGTGCGCAGTTCGTGGCTCATATTGGCGAGGAATTCCGACTTGTATTTCGAGGTAAGCGCCAGCTGCTCGGCCTTCTCCTCCAGCGCCCGCCGCGCCATCTCGATTTCCAGGTTCTTGTTCTCCACCTGCTTCTTTTCGTTCTCGAGCAGCTGCGCCTTTTCCTGCAGCTCCTCGTTGGTGGCGTGCAGCTCCTCCTGCTTCTTGGTCAGTTCGGTCTGACGCGCCTGCAATTCCGAGGTCAGCAGCTGCGACTGCTTGAGCAGGCCTTCGGTACGCATGGTGGCGGCGATGGTGTTGAGAACGATGCCGACGGATTCCATCAGCTGGTTGAGGAAGGACTGGTGCGTGTCGCGGAATTCGCTGAACGAGGCGAGTTCGATGACGGCCTTCACCTCGTCCTCGAACAGAGCCGGAAGAATGATCACGTTCGCCGGCGCGGCATTGCCAAGGCCGGAGGTAACGCGCAGGAAATTCGGCGGCACATTGTCCAGCATGATGGCGCGCTTGTCGGCGGCACTCTGCCCGACAAGCCCTTCACGCAGATCGAGGCGTTGCTTGATTTCCGCCTTGCTTTCGGCGCCATAGGAGGCGGCGAGCTCCAGATAGAATTCATCCTCGTCGCGGTTGGTCACATAGAACACGCCATATTGCGCATTCACCAGCGGGGCGAGTTCGGACATGATGAGGCGCGAGACCGTGGCCAGGTCACGCTCGCCCTGCAGCATGCGCGAGAAGCGGGCGAGATTGGTCTTCAGCCAGTCCTGCTCGGCATTCTTCAGCGTCTGGTCCTTCAGATTGCGGATCATCTCGTTGATGTTGTCTTTCAGCGCCGCCACCTCGCCGGAGGCCTGGACGCTGATCGAGCGGGTCAGATCGCCCTTGGTCACCGCCGTCGACACCTCGGCGATGGCGCGCACCTGGGTGGTCAGGTTGGCCGCGAGCTGATTGACGTTGTCGGTCAGGTCGCGCCAAAGGCCGGCAGCGCCGGGCACCCGGGCCTGGCCGCCGAGCTTGCCTTCGATGCCCACTTCGCGGGCGACGTTGGTCACCTGGTCGGCGAAGGTCGCCAGCGTCTCGATCATGCCGTTGATGGTGTCGGCGAGCGAGGCGATCTCGCCCTTGGCATCGACCGTCAGCTTGCGCTTGAGATTGCCTTGCGCGACCGCGGTCACGACATCGGCGATGCCGCGCACCTGGTTGGTCAGGTTCGTCGCCATCAGATTGACGTTGTCGGTCAGGTCCTTCCAGGTGCCGGCGACGCCCTCGACCCGCGCCTGGCCGCCGAGCTTGCCCTCGGTGCCGACCTCGCGGGCGACACGCGTCACTTCGCCGGCAAAGGAGTTCAGCTGGTCGACCATGGTGTTGATCGTCGATTTCAGCTCCAGGATCTCGCCCTTGACGTCGACGGTGATCTTCTTCGACAGGTCGCCGCGCGCCACAGCGGTGGTCACCTCGGCGATGTTGCGGACCTGGCCGGTCAGGTTCTCGGCCATCGAATTCACATTGTCGGTCAGATCCTTCCAGGTGCCGGCAACGCCGCGCACCTGCGCCTGGCCGCCGAGCTTGCCTTCGGTGCCGACCTCGCGCGCCACGCGCGTCACCTCCGAGGCAAAGGAATTCAGCTGGTCGACCATCGTATTGATGGTGTCCTTCAGCTCGAGGATCTCGCCGCGCACATCGACGGTGATCTTCTTCGACAGGTCGCCCAGCGCCACTGCCGTCGTCACCTCGGCGATGTTGCGCACCTGGCCGGTCAGATTGGCGGCCATCGCATTGACGTTGTCGGTCAGGTCTTTCCAGGTACCGGCAACACCGCGCACCTGCGCCTGGCCGCCGAGCTTGCCGTCCGAACCGACTTCGCGCGCCACGCGCGTCACCTCGGAGGCGAAGGAATTCAGCTGGTCGACCATCGTATTGATGACGTCCTTGATCTGCAGGATCTCGCCCAATGCATCGACGGTGATCTTCTGGGTCAGGTCGCCGGTCGCAATCGCGGTTGCTACCTTGGAGACGTCGCGTAATTGCACGGTCAGATTGCCGGCCATGGCATTGACGTTGTCGGTCAAATCTTTCCAGGTGCCGCCGACGCCCTCGACATGCGCCTGACCGCCGAGCTTGCCCTCCGACCCCACTTCGCGCGCCACACGCGTCACTTCCGAGGCGAAGGAATTGAGCTGATCGACCATCGTGTTGACGGTGTCCTTGAGCTCGAGGATTTCGCCCTTGACGTCGACGGTGATCTTCTTCGACAGGTCGCCGCGGGCAACGGCGGTCGTCACCTCGGCGATGTTGCGGACCTGGCCGGTCAGGTTGGCGGCCATCAGGTTGACGTTATCGGTCAGGTCCTTCCAGGTGCCGCCGACGCCCTTCACCTCGGCCTGGCCGCCGAGCTTGCCTTCGGTTCCGACCTCGCGCGCCACACGCGTCACTTCCGAGGCGAAGGAATTGAGCTGGTCGACCATCGTGTTGATGGTGTCCTTGAGCTCGAGGATTTCGCCCTGCACGGCGACGGTGATCTTCTTCGACAAGTCGCCCGAAGCGACCGCAGTCGTCACCTCGGCGATGTTGCGGACCTGGCCGGTCAGGTTCTCGGCCATCGAATTGACGTTGTCGGTCAAGTCCTTCCAGGTGCCGGCGACGCCGCGCACCTGAGCCTGGCCGCCGAGCTTGCCCTCGGTGCCGACCTCGCGGGCGACACGCGTCACTTCGCCGGCAAATGAGTTCAGCTGGTCGACCATGGTGTTGATGGTCGATTTCAGTTCGAGGATCTCGCCCTTGACGTCGACCGTGATTTTCTTCGACAGGTCGCCAAGCGCCACGGCCGTGGTCACCTCGGCGATATTGCGCACCTGGCCTGTCAGATTTTCGGCCATCAGGTTCACGTTGTCGGTCAGGTCCTTCCAGGTGCCGCCGACACCTTCGACGCGCGCCTGACCGCCGAGCTTGCCTTCTGTACCGACTTCGCGCGCGACGCGCGTCACTTCCGAGGCGAAGGAATTGAGCTGGTCGACCATCGTGTTGATGGTGTTCTTGAGTTCGAGGATTTCGCCTTTCACGTCGACGGTAATCTTCTTCGACAGGTCGCCGGAAGCGACGGCGGTCGTCACCTCGGCGATGTTGCGCACCTGCCCGGTCAGGTTCGTCGCCATGGCGTTGACGTTGTCGGTCAGGTCCTTCCAGGTTCCGGCCACACCTTTCACGCGAGCCTGGCCGCCCAGCTTGCCTTCGGTGCCGACCTCGCGCGCCACGCGCGTCACTTCCGAGGCGAAGGAGGCCAGTTGCCCGACCATGGTGTTGACGATCTTGCCGATGCGCAGAAACTCGCCGCGCAGCTGCCGGCCGTCGATTTCGACCATCATCGTCTGCGACAGGTCACCCTTGGCCACCGCGCCGATGACGCGCGCCACTTCGGCCGTCGGCTGAACCATGTCCTCGATCAGATCGTTGACGGAACGGACGCTCGATTCCCAACTGCCGGTGGCGTTGCGGACACGGCCGCGTTCGCCGATCCGGCCATCCTTGCCGACGACCTTGCTGAGGCGTTCGAACTCGCGCGTGACCTGATCGTTGAGTTCTACGATTTCGTTGAAGGTGTCGGCGATCTCGGAATCAAGGCCGGCGTAGACATTGTCGATACGAACGGAGAAATCACCGCTCCGAAAAGCCTTCAGCGCGTTCAGTATTTGACGACGGTCCAATTGCCTTGTGGATGCAAGCACGCTCACAGCGCCCCTCCCAGCTCACGGATTTCTTGAATGTCCTGGTGAAACTGTCCCCTGCGGCCGACACAACTCCCCGCAAGCGCAAGAACGCGGCATGCTCGATTTGGTTCCAGACGAAATTGCCGCTATGCGGCAGGAATTTCGCAGCCGCATTCACGAAACGACGAGCAACAAAGATCCATAATGATTGTATCGATCAATATTTCTGCCCAACGGAACATCTCGAAAAAACTCTCGTTGGTATAGATCGCGATCCAGCGATGCAACTCGATGGAGACACTAAGATGATGAAAATTCTCTCTGCATCCCTACTTGCTATCGGCCTGGCCACATCTGCCATGGCACAATCCATGGGCTCCGGGACCGGTAGCGCCGATGGCAATACCGGCGTCAACACAGGCACTTCCGGCGGCAACACCGGGACCGGCAGCGCAACTACCCCGAACACAATCGATCCGAACGCAACGAACGCTACCACGCCGCAGACAAACGGTATGGAGGATCGCTGCAAGGATACGGCGGGCAGCGATACCGACAACAACACACCCAGCGGCGCTATGACGTCGGATATGCAGAACTGCAACAAGTAACGGAGTTTTGCGCAGCGGTCATTCAGCCCGCGGCCTGGTCCAGACCGGTGCTCGCGGTTCAAACCACAGCCAGAAATATGCAGAGACCGGGCACGGGCTCATTACTTCTGAATGGATCGGCGAGCCCAAGCCGGGCGGCCGATTAACTAGTTTCAGCTAGGTTCTGCGATAGGCGGCGGCCAGCCCGGCGGGCGGGGCGGCCGTTCTGCTGATTTTCGCGGAGAGAACTGGTGGAGCCAATCGGAATCGAACCGACGACCTCTTGAATGCCATTCAAGCGCTCTCCCAACTGAGCTATGGCCCCACTCCGGCAGTTCACCGGCGCCGTTTCCGGCGAAGAGATCCGGCGCGGGTTCTAGACCGCGCCGTTAGTGAAGGCGGCTTCTAACCCCGCCTTCAGTCAATATCAAGCCTTCAAGAACCGCTTTTTCTAGGCAGCGCCGCGAAAGCCGGCGAATGCGGTTCGCTCAGACCTCGTCGTCGTCTTCGCCGACGCCGATCATGTCGGCAACGTCGTCGTCTTCTTCCTCCTCGTCGGCGAGGAACGTGTCATCCTCGTCATCGCCAAGGTCAACGTCGTCTTCGTCATCGCCGAGATCGGGAAGCTCGTCGGCCTTCGCGTCCTCGTCCGCCTCTTCGAGCGAGACGACCTCGACGCCCTCTTCCTCCTCGGCGTCCACTTCCTTCTCGGCAACTTCCTCTTCCTCCTCGAGGGCGGCGATCTTGCCTTCTTCGAAATAGGAGCGCGGATAGCTCTTGCCCGTGTAAGGCGAGACGATCGGGTCCTTGTTCAAGTCATAGAATTTTCGACCTGTCTCCGGGTCGATGCGTTTGGTGCCAAGTTCGGGTTTTGCCACAGCAAGCCTCGTCGATGAAAGTTTGGTCCCCTTAACCAGAGTTTACGGCGCTGTCAAAGCGAAAAGCCGGCGTCCCAAAAAGCTTGAATTCGAAGGCCTTCATACCAAGGGGATGACCATTTCGGCACGCCATGATAGGAGACCCGGCAAACCAGCAGAAAATGGCCGGCCGCCGGCGTTTCCAGGAAAGAACCATGTCGCACACTGCCGCCCCGAAGCAGGCCACCGCCCGCAAATCATCTGGCCTTTCAGGCGCGGCACGGGTGCCGGGCGACAAGTCGATCTCGCACCGCTCGTTCATGTTCGGTGGCCTGGCCTCCGGCGAAACCCGCATCACCGGGCTGCTGGAAGGCGAGGATGTGATGCGTACGGGCGCTGCCATGAAGGCCATGGGCGCCCATATCGAGAAGCATGGCGCTGAGTGGGTGATCCGCGGTACCGGCAACGGCGCGCTGCTGCAGCCGGAAGGCCCGCTCGATTTCGGCAATGCCGGCACCGGCTCACGCCTCACCATGGGCCTGGTCGGCACCTATGACATGGAAACCACCTTCATCGGCGACGCCTCGCTGTCCGGCCGGCCGATGGGCCGGGTGCTCGAGCCGCTCCGCCAGATGGGCGTGCAGGTGCTGAAGGCGACGCCCGGCGACCGCATGCCGATCACGCTGCACGGGCCCAAGCACGCCGCTCCGATCACCTACCGCGTGCCGATGGCATCGGCACAGGTCAAGTCGGCGGTGCTGCTGGCTGGGCTGAACACGCCGGGCATCACCACCGTCATCGAGCCGGTTATGACGCGCGACCACACCGAAAAGATGCTCAAGGGGTTCGGCGCCAATCTGTCGGTCGAGACCGACGAGCGCGGCGTGCGCCACATTTTCATCGAAGGCCAGGCCAAGCTCACGGGGCAGACGATCGCAGTGCCTGGCGACCCCTCCTCGGCCGGCTTCCCGCTGGTGGCGGCGCTGATCGTGCCCGGCTCGGACATTACAATCGAAAACGTGCTGATGAACCCGACCCGCACCGGACTTCTGTTGACGCTGCAGGAAATGGGCGCGCGCATCGACATAATCGATCCGCGCAACGAAGGCGGCGAGGATGTCGCCGATCTGCGCGTGCGCTATTCCGAGCTGAAGGGCGTCACCGTGCCGCCCGAACGGGCGCCGACCATGATCGACGAGTATCCGGTGCTTGCCGTGGCGGCGAGCTTCGCCGAGGGCGAAACGCTGATGCTCGGGCTGGAAGAGCTGCGCGTGAAGGAATCCGACCGGCTGTCGGCGGTCGCCAACGGGCTGAAGCTCAACGGCGTCGACTGCACCGAGGGCGAGGCCTCGCTTGTCGTGCGCGGAAAACCCGGCGGCAAGGGCCTCGGCCAGCATCCCAACGGACAGGGCACCATCGTCCAGACCCATCTCGACCACCGCATCGCCATGAGCTTTCTGGTGATGGGGCTGGCGACGGAAAAACCGGTGACCATCGACGATCAGGCGATGATCGCAACGAGTTTTCCGGAGTTTATGGGGCTGATGAAGGGGCTTGGGGCGGAGATCGAGTAGCTTGATGGCAATCAATAGCCTTGGGGGTTGGGGCCAAACTGGAACGTCGGCGGGACAGCGCCCCCCTCTGTCCTGCCGGACATCTCCCCCACAAGGAGGGAGATTGGCAGCTTCGGCGCTCCGCTCAATCCTGCGACGTAGACAATTGGCGAAAGCCGCGATGGCCGCCGATCTCCCCCCGAGTGGGGGAGATGTCCGGCAGGACAGAGGGGGGCGCGAAGGATCGCCACGCCTATCTGGATCATTGCGCTTTTCGATTCCGGTGGGCGGCCAATGACCCCAACCTTCACCATCGCCATCGACGGCCCTGCCGGCGCCGGCAAAGGCACCCTCGCCCGACGGCTCGCCGACCATTACCGGCTGAACCTGCTCGATACCGGCCTTACCTATCGCGCGGTGGCGCATGCGCTGCTCCGGCTCGGCCTGCCGCTCGACAATGTTTCGGCCGCTGAAACCGCGGCCCGGCAGGTCGATCTGGCAAAGCTCGACCGCGCAGTGCTTTCGGCACACGCCGTTGGCGAGGCGGCTTCGAAAGTGGCAGTGATCCCGTCGGTGCGGCGCATCCTGGTCGAGAAACAGCGCGACTTCGCAAGAACACCGCCTGGCGCGGTGCTCGACGGCCGCGACATCGGCACCGTCGTCTGTCCCGATGCCGACGTAAAACTCTATGTCACGGCAAGTGCCGAGGTGCGGGCAAAGCGGCGGCTGGATGAAATCGAGAGCATCGGCGGCACTGCCAATTTCGACGAAATCCTTGCCGATATCGTGCGCCGCGACGAGCGCGATATGGGCCGCATGGACTCACCCTTGAAGCCGGCCGCCGATGCGCACTTGCTCGACACGTCGGAAATGGCTATAGAAGCCGCGTTTCTGGCAGCTCGGGCGATCATCGACGATGTCCTGGCCAAGAGAAACGAAGCCTGAGCCGGGTTTTCCTGCCGCCGCCGATTGCCGGCGACAAAAAGAATTCCCATATCGGGCATGAACCAGCCTGTCAGCATTCTTCATGCGCCGGAATTGCCGCTCAAGGGCGGCCAAGGGCTTTTTGCCCGGAACGCCGGCAGGCCAACGCAACGCTAACCCACGGCGCCCGCCCCGCGACAGATTGCGGGGCATTCCAGGAGAAACTATGTCAGTTGCAAATCCCACTCGCGATGATTTCGCGAGCCTGCTCGAAGAATCATTTTCCGCCGGCCATTCCGGCGAAGGCCAGGTCGTCAAGGGCATCATCACTGCCATTGAAAAGGACATGGCCATCATCGACGTTGGCCTCAAGGTCGAAGGCCGCGTGCCGCTGAAGGAATTCGGCGTCAAGGGCAAGGACACGACGCTCAAGGTCGGCGACACGGTCGAGGTCTATGTCGAGCGTATCGAGAACGCGCTTGGCGAAGCCATGCTGTCGCGTGAAAAGGCCCGCCGCGAAGAGAGCTGGGTCCGTCTCGAGGAGAAATTTACCAAGGGCGAACGCGTCGAAGGCGTCATCTTCAACCAGGTCAAGGGCGGCTTCACCGTCGACCTCGACGGTGCCGTGGCCTTCCTGCCGCGCAGCCAGGTCGATATTCGTCCGATCCGCGACGTCTCGCCGCTGATGCACAACCCGCAGCCCTTCGAGATCCTCAAGATGGATCGCCGCCGCGGCAACATCGTGGTGTCGCGCCGCACCGTGCTTGAGGAAAGCCGCGCCGAACAGCGTTCGGAAATCGTGCAGAATCTCGAAGAAGGCCAGGTGGTCGAAGGCGTCGTCAAGAACATCACCGACTATGGTGCGTTCGTCGACCTCGGCGGCATCGACGGCCTGCTGCACGTCACCGACATGGCATGGCGCCGCGTCAACCATCCGACCGAAATCCTCAATATCGGCCAGACGGTCAAGGTGCAGATCATCCGCATTAACCAGGAAACCCACCGCATCTCGCTCGGCATGAAGCAGCTCGAGAGCGATCCGTGGTCCGAGATCGGCACCAAGTTCCCGATCGGCAAGAAGATCAAGGGTACCGTCACCAACATCACCGACTACGGCGCATTCGTCGAGCTGGAGCCGGGCATCGAAGGCCTCATCCACGTTTCGGAAATGTCGTGGACCAAGAAGAACGTGCATCCCGGCAAGATCCTGTCGACGACGCAGGAAGTCGACGTGGTGGTGCTCGAAGTCGATCCGGCCAAGCGCCGCATCTCGCTCGGCCTCAAGCAGACGCTGGAGAACCCGTGGGAGGCCTTCGCGCGCAGCCATCCGGTCGGCAGCCAGGTCGAGGGCGAGGTCAAGAACAAGACCGAGTTCGGCCTGTTCATCGGCCTCGAAGGCGACGTCGACGGCATGGTCCACCTTTCCGACCTCGACTGGACCCGTCCGGGCGAGCAGGTGATCGAAGAGTACAATCGCGGTGACATGGTCAAGGCGCAGGTGCTCGACGTCGACATCGACAAGGAGCGCATCTCGCTCGGCATCAAGCAGCTGGCCAAGGACACGGTCGGCGAAGCAGCGACGTCAGGCGAACTGCGCAAGAACGCAGTCGTCACCTGCGAGGTTATCGGCGTGAAGGATGGCGGTCTGGAAGTGCGGCTGGTCGACAGCGGCATCGAGACCTTCATCAAGCGCTCCGACCTCAGCCGTGACCGCGACGAGCAGCGCCCCGAGCGCTTCACCGTCGGCCAGAAAGTCGACGCCCGCGTCATCGCCTTCGACAAGAAGACCCGCAAGCTGCAGGTTTCGATCAAGGCGCTGGAAATCGCCGAAGAGAAGGAAGCGGTCGCTCAGTACGGCTCAACCGATTCCGGCGCTTCGCTGGGCGATATTTTGGGTGCCGCGCTGAAGAAGCAGGGCAGCTAAGCCAATACCGCGCCTCGCGCGGGTTATAAACGAAACAAATAGCCCCGCCGGAACGATCCGGCGGGGCTTTTGCTTGTGACCTTTGCTTGCGACGGACCGCAGGCTCAGGCCCGGCCGTAGAGTGGCACCAGCGTGCCGCTGATCGCCATGTTGGCCGGCGAGGCAAGGTAGGCAATGGCCTCGGCGGCCGCTTCAAGGCTGACCCATCTGCTGAAATCTGCGTTCGGCATGTCAGCCCGGTTGGCCGGCGTGTCGAGCGTCGAGGGCGCCACGGCATTGACCAGAATGCCGTTGCCCTTCAGCTCTTCGGCCATCGCCACGGTCATCGCGGCGACTGCCGCCTTGGCGGCGGCGTAGGCCACCTTGCCGGAGCCGCGCCGCGGATCGAGCCCGGCTCGCGCGGTGACATTGACGATGCGGCCCGGCACGGAAGATCCCAGCATCGAGCGTATCGCGGCGCGGCAGCACAGAAAGGTGGTGCGGGCATTGGTGTCCATCATCTCGGCGAAGGAGGCGGGTTCGATCTTCTCGACCGGCGCCGCGGTGAAGCCGCCGGCAAGATGCACCGATGCCCATAAATCTGGAACGCTGGCATAGAAGGCGTCGACCTTGGCAGGGTCGGCAAGGTCGACATTGTGCGCCAGCCTGACGCGGTCATGCGCCGGAAAGGGAAAATGCGCAGGCGCGGCAGCGTGGGCATTGGGCACATGGCAGATCGCGCCCTGCTCCAGCAGTTTTCCTACGACCGCGCCGCCAAGGGCACCGGTGCCGCCGGTCACCACGATATGTCTGCCGTCCAGTGTTTCCGTCATATTCGACCGCTCCGTCATTGCGCGCCGCCGATGCGGAAGGTCGCGCCTTTCGCGCGATCACTCAACCGAAATCTCGATGACGTAAGGTCGTCCAGTCGCCCGCGCGCGCCCAAGCGCGTCCGCCAAGCCGCCGGTGCCGGAAATCCGCTCGGCGGCAATGCCGTACGCTTCGGCCAATTTGCAGAAATCCGGCGGTGCCGGGGAGACGCCGACCGGCTCGACGCCGACGTCGAGCATCGAGGTTTCGATCTCGCGGTAGCCACGATTGTTCCAGACGGCGAAGATCACCGGCGCCGCCGCGTCGAGCGCGGCGCCCAGTTCCGGCAGGGTGAACTGGAAGCCGCCGTCGCCGGTGAGGCAAACGACCGGCGCCTCAGGCCTGGCAAGGACGGCACCGATCGCCGCCGGCGGGCCATAGCCAAGCGCGCCGAAGCCGGTGGCGGCGTTGAACCAGCCGCCCGGCCGGTCGTGATCGTAATAGAGGTTAGCGGCGTAGACCGGCTGGGTCGAATCGCCGACGATGATCGCGCCAGGCAGCGCATCGCGGATCGTCTCGACGGCGCGCAATTGCGCCTGCATAGCCGGGCCGATCTCGGCAAAGGCCGCTTGCCGCGTCGCGGCGGCGCGAGCGGCGCCGTCGACCGATTGCGCCTGGCCCGTGCCGAGTTCGGCACGCAGCGCCTCGAGCGCTGCACCGCAATCGGCCTGGATCGAAATCCGAGCCGGCCGGCGGGCAAGCTGGTCGGCGCCGATGTCGATGCGGATCAGATTGGCAGGCAGGACAAAACCGCCGTTGCCATAGCCATCATAGTCGGTCGGACCGAATTCGGTGCCAGCGGCAATGACCAGGTCGGCGCCGGCCATCAGCGCACGCACCGCCTTCAGGCTGGGGCTGGCCGGCACGCCAAGCGGATGGCGATAGAGCAGGCCGCGCGCATTGGCAGTCTGGACGACCGGCGCTCCCAACCTCTCGGCCAGGCGCTGCAACGGCGCTTCGGCAGCTTTGGCGCCGCCGCCGGCAAGGATAAGCGGCCGGCGGGCAGACGCGCATAGCCTTGCCGCCTCGGCAATCGCCGCTACATCCGGCTCGGGCGGCGCTGAATTCCGCAGCAGCGGCACGATGCCGTTGGCCGGCATGGTCATGACATCGGTCGGGATCTCAATATGCACGGGACCCGGACGCGAGGATGAGAACAGCGCAAAGGCGCGGGCGAGCACGCCGGGCAGTTCGCCGGCCTCGGTGACACGGTGCGAAAACAGCGCCACCTTCTCCATCATGCCGCGCTGGTCCGGCAGTTCATGCAGATGGCCAAGGCCTTTGCCCAGCGTCGGCGTGGCGTTGACGCCCGAGATCACCAGCATCGGCACCGAATCGGCGCGCGCCTGACCCATGGCGGTGATGGTGTTGGTCAGCCCCGGCCCGGTGATGACGAAGGCGATACCCGGCCTGCCGCTGGCGCGCGCATAGCCGTCAGCCATGAAGCCGGCGCCCTGCTCGTGGCGCGGCGTGACGTGACGGATCTTCGATCGCGCAAGCCCGCGATAGAGCTCGACCGTGTGTACGCCGGGAATGCCGAAGACGGTGTCGACGCCGTGCGCTTCGAGCAAGGTGATGAGCGCTTCGCCGATGGTCGTCATTGTCTTAACACCGGGCGCGTGAGGCAGGTAGGGCCGCCCTCGCAGGCAATGCACAGCGCATCGGCCTCGAATGTCGAGACCGTACAGCCGGCGGCTTGCATGGCAGCCGCCGTCTTCGGAAAACCGGCAACGGCGATAACCTGGCGCGGCGCGGTCGGCAGCACGTTGAGGCTGAGCCCATTCGAGGCGAAGAATTCGTCGGCGTCGCCCTCGACCAGCCGAATGGCGCGTTCGCGCAGCATCTGGTGGAAGGCGACCGGCAGGAGGGGCGCATAGACCAGCGCCAGATCGTCTGCGAGCGGGCTGATCACCGACATCAGGTGCAGGCAGGCCTCCTCGCCCTGCCAGAGCGGCAGGTCGAAGCCATAGACCTGGATGCCCTTGGGTGAAAGCAGGTTGGAGAGCTGCTGGATGCCGTGCTGATTGGTGCGCACGCCGCGGCCGATGGCCAGCGTGTTTGCATCCACCCACACACAGTCGCCGCCCTCGACCTGGCCGGGAGCCTCGATTCGGCCGAGGACGGGGATGCCCATGCGCCCATAGGCTGCCTCGTGGAGGCTGGGCTCGGGCCGGCGCAGCGCCTTGCCCATGGCAAGGATGACCGCGCCATGATCGGTCATCAGCGAGGGATCGTGGGTAAAAACCGAATCGGCAAGCCCGTCGTCGGCGTCACTCAGCCACTCGATTTCGGCGCCTGAGGCCGAAATCAGCCTGGCCAGCGCATCATGCTGGACCGCCGCTTTTTGCGGATTGAAGCCGGGGCCATAGTGCCACTCCAGCGCTTCGGCCCGACGCATGGCGCCGGCAGCGGAGCGCATCAGCACGCGCTGCAGCGTCCCGGCCATCGACTGCGACCCGTATGCTTTGCCCACTAAATTCTCCTGAAACGCGCCCCTCCTGCCAATAGCCACTCGGCAGGCGGTGATCAATGGTCCAAAAAACTGCGGTTGACGGAGACAAGCGGAACGGTCCATCTTGAGAATCGGAACGCTGTCCAGTGACGGGTAATGGGTAAAAAATTCCAGCAAGGACTGCCTCGGCTGCTCCGCGGGGCACCGCGACGATGACAGCGCCGGCCACTGCCCTGAAGCATACGGCGCAGAACGGCGCTGCCGAAGCCATCCACGTCGAGAACCTGCACAAGAATTTCGGCAAGCTGCATGTATTGAAGGGCGTTTCGCTGTCGGCGCGCGATGGCGAGGTGATCGCCATCATTGGCGGCAGCGGCTCGGGCAAATCGACGCTGCTGCGCTGCATCAACTGCCTGGAGAACCCGACCAGCGGCATTATCCGGGTCAATGGCGAAGAGATAAAGCTGAAGGCCGACAGCTACGGCCACACCGTGCCCGCAGACCGCAAGCAGATCGAACGCATCCGCTCCAAGCTTGGCATGGTCTTCCAGAACTTCAATCTGTGGAGCCACATGACGTTGATCGAGAACGTCATCGAGGTTCCCGTGCATGTGCTCGGCGTCAAGCGCGATGTGGCGATCGGCGAGGCGGAAAAATTGCTCGCCCGCGTTGGCTTGGCCGAAAAACGCGACGTCTATCCTGCCTATCTGTCGGGCGGCCAACAGCAGCGCGCCGCGATCGCCAGGGCGCTGGCCATCAATCCGCGCGTCATGCTGTTCGATGAGCCGACTTCGGCGCTCGACCCGGAACTCGTCGGCGAGGTGCTGAAGGTGATCGGCGACCTGGCGCGCGAAGGCCGCACCATGGTGCTGGTCACCCATGAGATGAAGTTTGCCCGCGAGGTCGCGACGCACGTCGTTTACCTCCATAACGGGCTGGTCGAGGAAGAAGGGCCGCCGGAACAGATCTTCGGCGCACCAAAATCCGAAAGGCTGAAGCAGTTCATCCGCAACATCAGTTAAACTGTGGGCGGACGAAAACCGGGAACAACAACAAAACTGGGAGTCATGACGATGAAGATTATTCTCAAGACCTTTGCCGCAGCGCTGCTGGTTGGCGTTGCCGCCATGGGCGTGGCCAAGGCCGATCCGGTCAAGATCGGTGTCGCTGCCGAGCCCTATCCGCCGTTCACCTCGCCGGATGCTTCCGGCAAATGGGTCGGTTGGGAAATCGAATTCATCGACGCTGTCTGCGCCGAAGAGAAGCTCGACTGCGTCATCACGCCGGTCGCCTGGGACGGCATCATCCCGGCGTTGACGACCAAGAAGATCGACGTCATCGCCAGCTCGATGTCGATCACCGACGAACGCAAGAAGACGATCGACTTCTCCGACAAATATTACAACACCCCGACTGCGATCATCGGGCCGAAGGACCAGAAGTTCGGCTCGACACCGGAGGACCTCAAGGGCAAGATCATCGGCGTCCAGGTCTCGACCGTACACGCCGACTACGCCAAGAAGCACTTCGCCGACGCGGCGGAAATCAAGGAATACCAGACCCAGGACGAGGCCAACCAGGATCTTGCCGCCGGCCGGGTCGACGCGGTGCAGGCCGATTCCATCGCCCTCGACGCCTTCCTGAAATCGGACCAGGGCAAGCAATGCTGCGATCTGAAAGGCATGGTCGCGCCGGATCTGGCCATTCTCGGGCCCGGCGTCGGCGCCGGCGTCCGCAAGGAAGACACCGAGTTGAAGGAAAAGATCAACGCCGGTATCAAGGCCATCCGCGCCAACGGCAAATATGACGAGATTTCGAAGAAGTACTTCGACTTTGATATTTACGGCTCCGACACGCAGTCGAACTGACGGCCTCATCCATGAGCGATTAACCACGCGGCCCCGATAGAGCCGCGTGGTTGGTCGAAATCCATCGACGCGAGCTTCCGCGGGCGGAAATCGCCGGCGGTTTTAGCGCCAGCAATTCGAGGGCGACGCTGATCGACGCATTTGTTCCGGCTTGGGCCGCCTCTGCCATCGCGCTTCTCTCGCCCGTGCCGCCGGGCTGGGGTGGAACGCTCATCGTCGGGCTGCTCCATACGATCGAGATTGCGGTCGGCGCCACCTGTCTCGGCCTTTTGATCGGCATCGGCGGCGCCTCCGGCAAGCTGTATGGTGGTCCGGTGGTGCGCGATCTCCTGGCAGTCTATACGACCGTCGTGCGCGCCGTGCCGGAGCTGGTGCTGATCCTTCTGCTCTATTACGCCGGCACCGACCTGATCAATCAGATGCTGACGGCAACGGGCTATCAGCGTATGGACATTAGCGGGCTGGCGGCCGGCATTGCCGTGCTCGGCTTCGTCCAGGGCGCCTATTCGACCGAGGTGATCCGCGGCGCGATCCTCGCCATTCCGCAGGGCCAGATCGAAGCCGCGCGCGCCTATGGCATGTCTCCCGGCCTGCTGCTGCGGCGCATCACGCTGCCGGCGATGCTGCCGTTCGCCATACCCGGCCTTGCCAATCTCTGGCTGATCGCCACCAAGGACACAGCCCTGCTGGCGGTCGTCGGCTTTTTCGAGCTGACATTGGCGACACGGCAGGCGGCCGGCGTGACCAAAGCCTATCTGACATTCTTTATCGCCGCCGGGGCGATCTACCTTCTGTTGACGCTGGTTTCGAATCTGATCATCGGCCGCATCGAGACATGGGCCCGCCGCGGCATGCCGTCGCTCAAGGAGGCCCGGTGATGGCTGGCCCGGCGATGACTGGCGAAGCGGCCGTCGAGATAGCCGCACGCGCTTCGCTGTGGCTGAAGCCGCATCGTATCGCGCTGATCCTGATCGCGCTGGGGCTGGTTTTGGCGGCGGCCGTCTTCATGCGCTGGGACTGGCTGCCGAAATATTACGGGATGGGACTGCTCGGCATCTGGCGCGCGCTGTGGATTCTTGCCGTCACCTGCACGCTGGGCTTCCTGCTCGCCATGCCGCTCGGACTGGCACAAGCCGCAGGCTCTTTCTGGTTCGCGGCGCCCGCCAAGGCCTTCTGCACGGTCATCAGGGGAACGCCGCTGCTGCTGCAGCTCTGGTTGCTCTATTACGGGCTGGGCTCGCTGTTTCCACAATATCCATGGATTCGCGAGTCCTGGATGTGGCCCTATCTGAGGCAGGCATGGCCCTATGGCGTGCTCGGGCTGACGCTGTCCTTCGCCGGCTATGAGGGCGAGGTGATGCGAGGCGCTTTTGCCGGCGTACCGAAAGGCCAATTGGAAGCCGCCCGCGCCTTCGGCATGAGCCGCTGGAGGATTTTCCGGCGAATCTGGCTGCCGCAGGCCTTCTACCGCGCGCTGCCGACACTGACGGGCGAAATCGTGCTGCAGCTGAAATCGACGCCGCTGGTGGCGACCATCAGCGTGATCGACATATTCGCCGTCTCTTCAAAGGTGCGTCAGGATACCTACCTCACCTATGAACCCTTGCTGCTCCTGGCGTTGATCTATATGGCGATCACCGGCATTCTCGTCTTCACCCTGGGCAAGATCGAGGCGCGGATTCCGAACAAGATCGGTTAGCGAATAGGGAGTAGTGAATAGCGAATAGTTTTGCTGATTTCCCTACTCGCTACTCCCTATTCGCTACTCGCTGAAATTTCAGGGCAGCTACGATGCAACTCAGTCTCGACCAGGCGACAGGGCTGTGCCGGATGGCCGCACTTGGCGCTGGCGCCAACGAAGAGGCGGCGCAGTCGCTGGCTGCCTCGATCGTCGCGGCCGAGGCGGAAGGACTGTCGACCGTTGGGCTGTCGCACTTCATCGATTATCTCGAAGCGCTGGAAGCCGGCCGCATCGACGGCAACGCCGATCCGGTGATCACCAGGCCGGCGCTCGCGGTCTATCTCTCCGATGCGCGCGGCGGACTGGCGCATACCGGTTTCGACCGCACGATCGATGAACTCGCCAAGGCGGCGCGGCTGTTCGGCGTCGCGATTTTTTCGCAGAAGAATGCCTATACGTGCGGCGCGCTCGGCTATTTCACCGGAAGGCTGGCCGCGCAGGGATTGGTGTCGTTCGCCGCCACCAACGGCCCGGCCGTGCTTGCCGGCTCGGGCTCGGTCAAGCCGGTCTACTGCACCAACCCGATGTCCTTTGCGGCACCCGCCGCGGACGGGGCGGCGCTGGTCATCGACCAATCGTCGAGCGCCACCGCCTTCGTCAACATCCGCAAGGCGGCCGAGGACGGCAAGAAGATACCCGAAGGCTGGGCACTGGATGCGAGCGGCAATCCGACCACGGACCCGGCAGCTGCAATGAAGGGCGCCATGCTTGCCTTCGGCGGCCAGCGCGGCGCCAACATCGCGCTGATGGTCGAGGTGCTGGCTGCGGGCCTGTCGGGCGCCAACTGGTCGCTCGATGCGCCATGGTTCAGCGGCGGGCCGGACAGTCCGGGGACCGGCCTGTTCGTGCTTGCCGTCGAGCCCAAGCTGCTCGATCCGGACTTCGAAAAGCGGATGAAGGATCAACTCGACCGGCTGCGGCGGCGCTATGGCGTGCATGTGCCGGGGCGTGCCCGGGCCGAGGCCGCGGAGAAGGCGGCCGCGCGCGGCATAAGCGCGCCGAAAGCCGTGGTGCAGCGCATTTCCGAATTCGCCGCCCGCTATTCGTCCTGAAGAAATTCGTTTGTCCGATGAGCGGCTGAGAACGCCTGCCGATCCGGCAGCGCGAGCCTACTTCCCGCAATAATGATCGTTGATGACGTTCGCCGCATTCGCGTCCGGCCCTACCCTGTTGTAGGAGCAGGGTTCGGCGGCCGTCGTGAACAGGTGGTTGTCATAGTAGCGCGGGCCACCGAACAGAATGTCGATGATGTTGCCGTTGGCCGGAACGTAGCGTTCGGGTTGAGCTTGGTGGTGATGCCGGTTTGCCGCGAATGCCGAGGCACCAATGCTGCAGCCTGTTGCGAAAGCCAGAGCGAAGATCGCAACGCGTTTTGTCGTCATCGGCAATATCCTCCATTCGGAATCAAATCATACATCCTAAAATCGCCGGCCGGAACAAAGGTTCCTGTCCCGAATGGAGTTACCCTAAAGCCCGGCGTCGGCGGGTTTTCTGCCGTTTCCAACGGATACTGGAAATCATGCTTCAACAATGCCGGGCGACCGATGGTCGCCCTTTGCCTTTGGCGCGAAACCGACTATGAAACGGCTTCAACCAAGCCATCTGGATAGCCGCCGGAGCCAGCCATGACCGAAATCCTGCAGACCCCAAAGCTCGTCGTCGTGTTCGGCGGCTCCGGCTTTGTCGGTCGTCATGTCGTGCGGGCGCTGGCCAAGCGCGGCTACCGCATCCGGGTCGCCTGCCGCCGGCCCGATCTCGCCGGCCACCTGCAGCCGCTCGGCAATGTCGGGCAGATCCAGCCGGTGCAAGCCAATGTCCGGGTGCGCTGGTCGGTCGACCGCGCCGTGCAAGGCGCGGACCATGTCGTCAATCTGGTGGCGATCGCGCATGAGGCCGGCCGGCAGAAATTCACTGCCGTCCACGAGTTCGGCGCGCGGGCTGTCGCTGAAGCGGCGCGCGCCGTCGGCGCCGGCCTCACCCATATCTCGGCTCTGGGTGCGGATCTCCACGCGCAATCGGACTACGCGCGTACCAAGGCGCTCGGCGAAAAGGCCGTTCTTGAGACGGTCCAGGACGCCGTGATCTTTCGGCCATCGATCAATTTCGGGCCGGAGGACGGTTTCTTCAACCGCTTTGCAAACATGGCTCGCTTTTCCCCAGTGCTGCCGCTGATCGGCGGCGGGCAGACGAAATTCCAGCCGGTCTATGTCGGCGACGTCGCCGAAGCGGTGGCACACTCGGTCGACGGCAAGGTCCAGGGCGGCCGGATCTATGAACTCGGCGGGCCGCAGGTGCTTAGCTTCAAGGAATGCATGCAAGAGCTGCTTGTCATCATCGAACGCAAGCGGTTTTTGCTGCCCGTGCCATGGTGGCTGGCGAACTTCCAGGCATCAATTCTCGGGCTGCTGCCCAATCCGTTGTTGACCAAGGACCAGGTCCTGCTGTTGCGCCAGCACAATGTGGTGTCGGATGCCGCCGTCAAGGACAACAGGACGCTCGCCGGCCTCGGTATCCAGCCGCGGTCGATCGGAACCATCCTGCCCAGCTATCTCTGGCGCTACCGCGCCGCCGGCCAGTTCCAACGCAAGACCGCCGCATAACACGAACGGACGTCGGGTTGCCTACGCCGCGCGCCTGGTAACCTGCATAGGCAGCCCGCCTTGCGGCTGCGTCGTCAGCTTCTGCACCGGCCAGGGGCGGGTTTGCGCGGTGGTATCGAAACGATAGCGCGACAGCATGATCGCCAACGCGATGATTGCCTCCTGCATGGCAAAGCTGGCGCCGATGCAGACGCGAGGCCCGGCGCCGAACGGCAAATACTGGAAACGGTCGATCTTCTCGCGGTTTCCCGGATGGAAGCGTTCCGGCATGAAGGCGTCGGGCCTGTCCCACAGCTTGCGATGGCGGTGGACGACCCACGGCATCACCAGCACCGCGGCACGTCGCGGTATGTAGAGGCCGTTCCAGGTTTCGGGCTCGATCGGTTCGCGGTTGATCGATGGCGCCGGCGGATAGAGCCTGAGCGCCTCGTCGAAGGCGGCGCGGGTGAGCGGCATGGCGTCGAGCCATTTCGTCGGGTCGGGCTCACGCGCCAACACCGCATCGATCTCGTGCTCGATCTTTTCGCGCTCCCACGGCGCTTCGGCAAGGCAGTAGAGCGTCCAGCCGAGCGCCCTGGCCGTAGTCTCGTGGCCGGCACCGATGAAGGTGATGATGTTGTCCTCGACCTCGGCCCGGGTCAGCCCGCCCGGTCCCTCAGCCTTCAACAGCAGCGTGAGAAAATCCTGCGGCACGGTGTCCGGAGCGCGCCTCAGCCGCGCCTCGCGCATCTGCACCGTGTCGGTGACGATCTTGCGGAAGTAGGCCATGGTCTTGCGGCCGCGGATGCGGGTCAGGCGCGGCAGCCAGTCGGGCGCACGCAAAAGGTCGAGCGGATCGACCCGGCCCATCGTCTCGAACAGGCGATCGATCTCCTTGGCGAAGCTACCGGGCTCGCCCGATATCTCGCCCGAAAACAGCGTCTCGGCCAGGATATCGAAGGTGAGCAGCGTCATGTCGTGGGCGATATCCGACGTGCCACCTTGCTCGTAACGGGTGACGAATTCGAGCGTGCGTGTCAGCATCGGCTCGGCGAAGCCGAAGATGTGGCGCGGCGTGAACACCGGCGCCATCGCCTTGCGCGAACGCCGCCACACTTCGCCCTCGGCGGTCAGCAGCCCGTCGCGCAAGATCGGCCGCAGGATCAACTGGCGCACCGTGGCCATCTTGTAGTTCTTGGCGTTGTCGACAAGCACATGGCGGATGAGGCCGGGATCGTTGGCGATGACCAGCGGTCCCCCGACGCCGTTCACCGAAATCCAGGGCTCGTTGTAGGTCGCCTCACCCCACAGTTCGAGCGGATTGCGGTAGACGATGCGGATCATCTCCAGCGTTGAAGGCGGCGCGGTGCGCGGCTTCGGCGCCGGCGGGACGAAGGGGACGGGCTGACTGTCCATGGCTTGCTCCGCTGACACCTCAATGTAGTGGCGGGCAAGGCAGGCGTCCATGTGACTGGACGACAAGGCGAAGCATCCGCTCTCTGGAATGTGACCGGGGCACCGGAAAGTGCCTGCTTGCTGTGTCGGGCTGCGTGTCTTAGGTGGCAGCACCACAGATGCCACTAACCGGCGGGAGCCTGCCTTGAAGCACCAGTTGAACGTCATCATCGGCAGCACGCGGCCGGGCCGCGCCGGGCCGGTTTTCGCAAATTGGCTGGAGAGCTTTGCGCGCGAGCACGGGAAATTCGAGCCGGTGCTCACCGACATCGCCGCCTTCAATTTGCCGGTGCTGGACGAGCCGCATCATCCGAGGCTCGCCAAATACGAAAACAGCCACACGAAAGCGTGGTCGAAGGCAATCGACGCCGCCGACGCATTCGTCTTCGTGGCGCCGGAGTACAATTATTTCACCGCTCCCGCGATCGTCAACGCGGTCGACTACCTGCTCAGGGAATGGCGATACAAGCCGGCCGCCATCCTCAGCTACGGCGGTGTCTCCGGCGGTTTGCGAGCGGCGCAGGCGGTCAAACCGTTGCTGACCGCCGTCGGTGTCATGCCGATTCCGGAAGGCGTGGCGCTGCCGATGTACCAGAAGCTGCTCGACGAGACCGGCGCCTTCCTGCCCAGCGAGCAGGTGCTCGGCGGGGCCAGGACCATGCTGGACGAGCTGTTCCGCTGGAGCGAAGCGCTGAGGCCGATGCGCGCCAGCTAACAACGCGAACGGCCGAACTGGCCGATGCCATAACTTGCTCATGCCATAAAGAGATGGAATGCTCCGGCAAATGACCGGGCCGGGGCGGTTCGATTTGCGTTTTCTGTTTGCCTTGCTGCTGATCCTCTCGACGGCCTCCGCTGCAATGGCGGAGCGGCGCGCTGCGCTGGTCATCGCCGAGAACGACTACCGGCTGATCCGGCCGCTCGCCAATCCCGTCAATGACGGCGAGATCATGGAAACGGTGCTGAGGAAGCTCGGTTTCGAGGTCTTCCTCGAAACCAACCGCGACCTGCGGCGCATGCGCCGGGCGCTTGACGATTTCCGCGAGGATGCCAAAGGCGCCGACGTGGCACTGGTGTTCTTCTCCGGCCACGGCGTCGAGATAGCCGGCGAGAATCGGCTCCTGCCGGTCGATGCAGACGCGTCGTCGCTCGCTACGCTGGAAAGGACCAGCCTGCCGCTGGAGGAGATCCGCGCGACCGTCGCCGCCACCAGCAAGGTCGGACTGATCGTGCTCGATGCCTGCCGCAGCGATCCGTTTGCGGCTACGGGCGGCGAAGGCCGCGGCGCAACGGCGCTGGTAAAAGAGGTCAGCGACAAGGTCCGGCCGGGTCTTGGCCGCATCGGGCGGGCAGAAAACATTCTGTTTGCTTTCTCGGCGGCGCCCGGCGAGACCGCCGCGGATGGGACCGGCCAGAATTCGCCGTTCACCGCGGCGTTGACGAAATATCTCGGCACCGAAGGTCTCGAGATCCGCTCCGTGCTGACGCTCGTGCAGCAGGAGGTCTACGACCTCTCGCGCGGTAAGCAATTGCCCTATGTCGAGAGCGGCCTGCCGCAGCTGTTCTTTGCCGCCTCGGCCAAGGAGAAATTGCCGGAACGCGAACGCCTGTTGCTGGCCATGGCCGAGGTGACGCCTCAGATGCGCGGCGAAGTGGAGAAGATCGCCAGCGACGCCGACATGCCGCTGGCACCGCTCTATGGCGCGTTGATCAGTTCCGATGCCGGCCACCTCTCCGCGGACAGTCTGAACGCCAGGCTGCGTGAGGCAGCCGACGCCTTCGTCAAGGTGCGGAGCGAAATGCAGACGCTTGGATCCGACGATCTCAGAGTGTCGGCGTTGCGCCGGCAGGCCGAAGAGCAGCTTTCGCTGGGAGCGTTCGATGCGGCTCGGAAAAAGCTCGCCGAGGCAGCCGAGATCGACAGTGTCTCTCGCAACGCTTTGAAGGCCAATTTCGTCAGCCGCACGCTCTCCGAGGCCGCAACGCGCTATTTGTCCGGCGGGGCGGCGCGCGCCGACCTCGACTACGCCACAGCCATCAAGGACTATGAGTCCGTGCTCGCGCTTTATGACGAAGCCGGACAGGTGGTGCTGTCGCTCGACGACGCCGACCGCTTGATCCGCACGCTGGACGAGCTCGGCAAGCTGTATACCACGGTCGGCAATATCGATGCGGCTGGCCGTGCCTTCGAGGCGCTGCAAGCCGATCTCGAGCGGCGGTCGCATCATGAAACCGATCTCAACGTGAAGCGCGACTTCGCCGTCAGCCACGTCAAGCTCGGCAACGTGCGGATGGCGCAAGGCAATCTGCCGTCAGCGCTGCAGAATTATGAGACCGCCAAGACCATTCTGCAGGGCCTGACCGAGGCAGAACCGGACAATCTGGAGTGGTTCGGCGACCTCGCCATGGCCGACGACAAGATCGGCAACGTATTGGCGACGCAAGGCGATCTGGCCGGCGCCGCAGAGGTCTACCAGGAAAGCCTGTCGATCAAGAAACAGCTCGCCGCCGGAGAGCCGGACCGTGCCGAACTGCAGCGCGACCTGACCATCACCTACGATGAGATCGGTCACCTTGCCCATATCGCAGGCCAACTGGACAACGCACAGGCGGCCTATGAAGAGAGCCTGAAGGTGCGGCTGGCGCTGGCGGCGGACAAACCGGGAGACGCCGACCGGCAGCGTGACGTCTCGGTCAGCCACGATACGATAGGCGACCTGCTGCGCGAACGCGGCGACGCCGCCGGGGCGCTGGCGGCCTACAAGGAAGGTCTGGCGATCGTCAAGCAACTGGCGAAACGCGATCCGGACGACACCGAGTTGAAGCGCGACCTGTCGGTCGGCAACGCCAAGATCGGCAATGCGCTCAGCGACCAGCAGAATTGGCCGGCGGCACTTTCGGCTTATCGTGAGGCACTTTCGCAGGCCAGCGTGCTCGCCGCCGGCGACCCGAACAACACCGAATGGCAGCGCGACCTGTCCGTGTGCATCGAGAAAGTCGCCGGCATCCTGGCGATACAGGGCGACCACAAAGGCGCGCTGAAAGCCTATCTGGACAGCTACGCGATTGCGCAGAGGCTGGCCAAGCTCGATCCCGCCAATTCCGACTGGCAGCGGGACTTGTCGATAACGCTGTCCGAAGTCGCCACGCTGCGCCTCAGGCAGCGCGACGTCAGGGGCGCCCGGCAAGCCCTTCAGGACAGCCTGGCCATTCGCGAGAAACTTGCCCGGTCCGATCCGGACAACGCCACCTGGCAGCGCGACCTGGTGGTCGCCTATATCGACTACGCCCAAGTCGCAAAGGACCCGAAGGCTGTGCTTTCCAAGGCGCTCGACATGACGCTCGAGCTCGCCCGGAGCGGGCGGTTGGCACCGCGCCACAAGTTCATGATCAAGTTTTTACGTGAGCGGCTGGCCAGGATCGAAGCCAGGCGCCGATAGCCGGCTCACGCGATGGTCATTCCGTTCCGAAATGCCTGCAAACCTTGGAAAAACCGCCTTTTGCGCCTATATCTACGACATTAGAAATGCGCGATTCGAAGCCGATTTTTCGCGCTCTGCACACGGCATCAATCAGACAGGTTTTCATGAGCGACCAGACCGACATCGCCAACGGCGTTGAAGCCGAATACGGCGCCGATTCCATCAAGGTTTTGAAGGGCTTGGATGCCGTTCGCAAGCGGCCGGGCATGTATATCGGCGATACCGACGACGGCTCGGGCCTGCACCACATGGTCTATGAGGTGGTCGACAACGCCATCGACGAAGCACTGGCCGGCCATGCCGACCTGGTGACGGTGACGCTCAATCCGGACGGATCGGTGACGGTCATCGACAATGGCCGCGGCATTCCGACCGATATCCACACCGGCGAAGGCATTTCAGCGGCCGAAGTGATCATGACGCAGCTGCATGCCGGCGGCAAGTTCGACCAGAACTCCTACAAGGTCTCAGGCGGCCTGCACGGCGTCGGCGTGTCGGTCGTCAACGCCCTGTCGGCCTGGCTGAAACTGAAGATCCGCCGCAACGGCCAGATCTACGAGATGAGTTTCACGCATGGCAATGCCGACGCGCCGCTGCGCATCACCGGCAGTTATGAACAAGACAAGGTCCCCGGCACCTATGAAGGGCGCAGCGGCAGCGAAATCACGTTTTTGCCGTCGTCCGAGACTTTCACCATGGTCGAATTCGACTACGGTACGCTGGAGCATCGGCTGCGCGAGCTCGCCTTCCTGAACTCCGGCGTGCGCATCGTTTTGACCGATGCCCGCCATGCCGACATCATGCGCCATGAACTGCACTACGATGGCGGGCTGGAAGAGTTCGTCCGATATCTCGACCGGACGAAGAAGCCGTTGCTCGACAAGCCGATCTCGATCCGCGCCGAGCGCGACGGCATCACGGTTGAAGTCGCCATGTGGTGGAATGACAGCTACCACGAGAACGTGCTGGCCTTCACCAACAACATCCCGCAACGCGACGGCGGCACGCATCTGGCAGGCTTCCGCGGTGCGCTGACGCGCCAGATAACCGGCTATGGCGACTCCTCGGGCCTGACCAAGAAGGAAAAAGTGGCGCTGATCGGCGATGATTGCCGCGAAGGGCTGACCGCGGTGCTGTCGGTCAAGGTTCCCGACCCGAAATTCTCCTCGCAGACCAAGGACAAGCTGGTGTCGTCCGAGGTCCGCCCGGTGGTCGAAGGGCTTGTCAACGAAGCGCTCGGCACCTGGCTCGAGGAGCACCCGACCGAGGGCAAGGCGGTCATCGAGAAGGTCATCCAGGCCGCTGCCGCGCGCGAAGCCGCGCGCAAGGCACGCGACATCACCCGCAAGAGTTCGCTCGGCGTCACCTCGCTGCCCGGCAAGCTGGCCGATTGCCAGGAGCGCGATCCGGCGAAATCCGAGATCTTTATCGTCGAGGGCGACAGCGCCGGCGGCTCGGCCAAGGGCGGCCGTTCGCGCCAGAACCAGGCCATTCTTCCGCTGCGCGGCAAGATCCTCAATGTCGAGCGCGCCCGCTTCGACCGCATGCTCGGCTCCGACATGATCGGCACGCTGATCACCGCGCTCGGCACCTCGATCGGCAAGGACGAGTTCAACGCCGACAAGCTGCGCTACCACAAGATCATCCTGATGACCGACGCCGATGTCGACGGCGCCCACATCCGCACCTTGCTGCTGACCTTCTTCTTCCGGCAGATGCCGGAACTGATCGAACGCGGGCATCTCTACATCGCGCAGCCGCCGCTCTACAAGGTGACGCGCGGGAAGAGCTCGCAATACATCAAGGACGAAGCCGCCTTCGAGGAATTCCTGATCGGCTCCGGGCTGGAAGAAGCGTCGCTTGCGCTCAGCACAGGCGAGGTGCGGGCTGGACAGGACCTGCGCAGCGCCATCGACGACGCCTTGGCTGTCCGCCAGCTCATCAACGGATTGCACACGCGCTATAACAGAGGCGTGGTCGAGCAGGCAGCGATTGCCGGCGCGCTCAACCCGGAGATCTTCACCGACCTCCGCCGCGCCAACGAAACGGCCGAGCGTGTTGCCCGTCGTCTCGACATTATCGCCGAGGACACCGAGCGCGGCTGGATCGGCCGCATGTCGACCTCGAACGAGGGCATTGGCGGCTATGTCTTCGAGCGAACGGTGCGCAGCGTCAAGGAGTTCGCGCATCTCGACCTGGCATTGATCAATTCCGCCGACGCACGCCAGCTCGACCGCTATGCGCCGCGCCTGGCGGAAATCTACGGCGAGCCGCCGGTGCTGCGCCGCAAGGATGTCTCGGAAACCATTTCGGGGCCGCTGGCACTGCTCAATGCCGTGTTTGCCACCGGCCGCAAGGGCCTGACCATGCAGCGCTACAAGGGCCTTGGCGAAATGAACGCCGAGCAGCTCTGGGAAACGACGCTCGACCCGAATGTGCGCTCGCTGTTACAGGTCAAGGTCAATGACGCGACTGATGCGGACAGCTTGTTTTCACGGCTGATGGGCGACGAGGTCGAGCCAAGGCGCGAATTCATCCAGGAAAACGCGCTGTCGGTTGCCAATCTGGACATCTGAGCCGCCATCCAGATACCCAGCCAGCAGGCATGAAGTGTATTGGTGCGCCTTGGCGCACCAATACGACTGCTGCAACGCAACAAAGATCACCAGGACCGCCGGAACGGAAAGGCTTTCAAGGCATTGTAGTTGATCACAATCGCCGCAGGAGGCATCCATGGGACGTGGCATTTTGCTCTGGCTTCTCGGAGTCCCAATTCCGATCATTATTCTGATCATGCTGTTCGCACGGTAGGGAGGCTTCGATGCAGTCCACCGTAACAGCTGTCGACGTTTCCGCCCCGACGGAATCCGCTTCCACTGCTGTCAGCTGGGGGCCAATCGTCGCCGGCGCCTTTGCTGCGTCAACGCTTACCTTTATCTTGATGCTGCTCGGCTCCGGGCTTGGGCTGAGCATGGTGTCGCCATGGTCAGGCTCGGGTGCGTCAGTCACCACTTTCGCCGTTTCCACCGCCGTCTGGCTGATCGTCGTGCAGTGGCTGTCGTCGGCCCTGGGCGGCTACCTCGCCGGACGCCTGCGCACCAAATGGGTCGGCATCCACACCGATGAAGTCTTCTTCCGCGATACCGCTCACGGCTTCCTGGCCTGGGCGCTGGCGACGCTGCTCGTCGCCGGCGTGCTCGGCACGGCGCTTTCGGCCGCGATAGGTACCGGTGTCCAGGCTGCTTCGACTGTGGCATCGGGCGCGGCAATGGGCGCTTCGGCAGGTGCTGCTGCAAACGCGGGTAGCGCCTCGACTGACAACGCCACATCGTATTTCGTCGATACGCTGTTCCGCCCGGCCGATCCGGCAAGGCTCGCTGCCGCCAATCCGGAGAGCGACGCTGCGGCAACGGCGCAGGCATCGCGCATTCTAATCGCGAGTGCCGCAGCAGGCGAAATATCGGCCGACGACAAGACCTATCTGTCGCGGCTGGTGGCCGCCCGCACAGGCCTGTCCGAAGCGGATGCCACCGCTCGCGTCGATACGGTAATCGCCAGATCGCAGGACGCCAAGGTCAAGGCCCAGCACGCGGCCGACACCGCCAGAAAGGCAGGCGCCACCTTCTCGCTGATTGGCGCGCTGTCGCTGGTCGTCGGGGCCTTCATTGCCAGCGCGGCTGCAGCACTTGGCGGCAGGCAGCGCGACGACGAGGAAGCGATTTTCCTAACCAATCGTTGATCGGTGACTAAGCGAACTCGGTCCGCTTCGGAAAGATTACGCCCGAAGGGGACCTTGCTTTGAACTGCCGCCGCGGCATTGTCGTGCGCTGCTCGCCGCCTACAGCTCAGCTTCCAGTTTGCGGCCGAGATCGACCGCATCGCGCAGCACGGCAAGGTGCGAGCGCGGCTGTACGCCGGCCGGCGCGTTGACCTCGACGCCGCTCGCCGTCAGCGACCAGTAGAGCCTGTGCGTGAAGACGCGGCCGCCCGAGCCGCGCAGCTCGACCTGGATGTTTTCCACGCCGGGACCAAAATTTTCCGTCATCCGCCCTGAAATCGGGTCGCCGGTCAGCCAGCCATTGCCCCTGTCGAAAATATTGGTCCAGCGCGTCGCGGCAAACACCGCGCCATGATGCACCGCCCGCTGCGGCTTGCCGGAATGGCTGCGCCCTTCCTGGTAGAGCATGGTCCCGCCCGCCGCCCTGTCGGCGATCGGCGGGCATGCCGAAAACAGGCGCTCGGCGATGCCGCGCCTGAATTCGGCGAGGTTGTAAGTCACCAGAAACTCGCTGTGGGTCAGCGGACTGCCGAGCGTGACGAAATCGCTGATCTTCCACGGCAGCGGATGATCGGCGTCGCCGACGCGAAGCTGCCGGTAGAGCTCCCATTGGCTGCGCCGGAATGCGGGGAGGTCATCGAGGCTGTCGGGCCACGCGGAGGCATCGGCGGCCAGCGTCGCCTTGTCGACGGCGTGGATCGCCTTCAGCCTCGCTTTGTCGCGAATGGCTTCCAACTTTCTAGGCCTGAAATCGGCCCACAATATCTGCAACAGATCATAGGCGATGATCGACCCGAGGCTGTGCGAGACCAGCACGATGCGGTCATAGGCATCGTCCATCATGAGACGCTTCAGCAGCTTGAGGCCACGCTCGCGGACCAGTGCCCGCTTCTCGACCGTTGCCGCTTCGGCCCGCACATAGGCGGCGACGTCGCCGAAATGAGGCAAGCCAAACTGGTCCACCGACCAGATGACGAACGATGCCAGAACCGTGACAAGCACACCGGTCGTCCAGGAGATGTAGCCTTGCCAGGTCGACGTTGCGAGCGCCAGCGCCGCGCCGAGGACGACGATGGTGGCCAAAAGCGTGACGACATAGAGTTTGAGCACATCGCGCGGAATATCGGCCGGCTTGCGCCAGAGCAGGGTCGTCACCCAGGCAGCAAGGCGGCTTCGGGTCGTGCCCTGGGTGATGTCGGCCCAGTACAGCTCGTAGAAATCGGTGCGGCGGCCATCGACATCATAGGGCGTGGTGATCCGGCGGAGTTCGTGCGAATTGGTCCGGCTGTCGGGCGTGATCCAGCTCTGGTTGATCTTGGCACCCATCGGGTCGGCCGGATCGGGGACATGGGCATAGAACGGTGCACGGGCCGGATCGTGGCTCCATACGGCCTGGACAAACTCCCTCAACGTGTCCATGGGCCGCTGCTCGCCCATGCCGTGCACGACCACCACCGCCTGGCTGCGCTTGCGTGGCGCCTTCTCTGCTGCGGTCAGATCGGCGGCCGGCAATGCAGCAGAACCAGGGTCGGGCACCAGCACCTCCACGATGACGCCGTTAGCAAGACGACGGGTCGGCATCGTAGCTTCAGAACCGGTAGCAGCCAAGAAAAAGCCCGGTGCGGAGCCGGGCTGTATTCGACGATCGGCAGTGAGTTGGCAGCGACGCCGTTTCAGTGATCCATCGCTTTGACGATCTCCTCGGTCATCTTCTTGGCGTCGCCGAGCAGCATCATGGTGCCGTCCTTGTAGAACAGCGTGTTGTCGATGCCGGCATAGCCGGAGCCGAGCGAGCGCTTGACGAACAGGCAGGTGCGGGCCTTGTCGACATCGAGGATCGGCATGCCGTAGATCGGTGACGACTTGTCGTCACGGGCCGAGGGATTGGTGACGTCGTTGGCGCCGATGACATAGGCGACGTCGGCCTGCGCGAACTCAGAGTTGACGTCCTCCAGCTCGAACACTTCGTCATAAGGCACGTTGGCTTCGGCCAAGAGCACGTTCATGTGGCCGGGCATGCGGCCGGCAACCGGGTGGATGGCGTATTTGACGTCGACGCCGTTGGCCTTGAGCTTGTCGGCCATCTCGCGCAGCGCGTGCTGCGCCTGGGCGACGGCCATGCCGTAGCCCGGCACGATGATGACCTTTTGCGCATTCATCATCAGATAGGCGGCATCCTCGGCCGAGCCCTGCTTGACCGTGCGCTCGATGCCGTCATTGGCAATGGCTGATGTCTCGCCGCCGAAGCCGCCGAGGATGACCGAGATGAAGCTCCGGTTCATGCCTTTGCACATGATGTAAGACAGGATGGCGCCCGACGAGCCGACCAGCGCGCCGGTGATGATCAGCGCCAGATTGCCGAGCGTGAAGCCCAGGGCGGCGGCGGCCCAGCCCGAATAGGAATTCAGCATCGATACGACCACCGGCATATCGGCGCCACCAATCGGGATGATGAGAAGCACACCCAGCACCAGCGAGGCGGCAACGATCAGCCAGAACACCACCTTGGACTCGGCGGTGACGAGCAGCACGATCAGCACGATCAGCGCAATGCCCAGGGCCGCGTTGATGAAGTGGCGGCCACCGATCATGATCGGCTTGCCCGACATGCGGCCGTCGAGCTTCAAAAAGGCGATGACCGAGCCGGTGAAGGTGATGGCACCTATGGCAACGCCGAGGCTCATCTCGATCAGTGCCTGGGCATGAATATCGGCGACGGTGCCGATGCCGAAGCTTTCCGGTGCGTAGATGGCGGCGGCCGCCACCATGACCGCGGCAAGACCGACCAGCGAGTGGAAGGCGGCGACCAGCTGCGGCATCGAGGTCATGGCAATGCGCCGTGCCGTGACCGCACCGGCCGAGCCGCCTATCAGCAGCCCGAGCACTATGAGGCCGAAGCGCCCGGCCGAAGGGGTCGCCAGCGCCAGCGTCGTGGCGATGGCGATGCCCATGCCGATCATGCCGTACATGTTGCCCTGGCGGCTGGTGGTCGGATGCGACAGGCCGCGCAATGCCAGGATGAACAAGATGCCGGAGACCAGATAGAGAAAGGAGGCGAAGTTGGCGTTCATAGCGGCCTACTTTTCCTTCTTCTTGTACATGGCCAGCATGCGCTGGGTGACGAGGAAGCCGCCGAAGATGTTGACCGATACCAGCATCAGCGCAACGAAGCCGAAGCCGGTGGCAAGCCCTGAGGCCGAGATGCCGACGGCCAGCAGCGCGCCGACGACGATGACGGAGGAAATGGCGTTGGTGACCGCCATCAGCGGCGTGTGCAGTGCCGGCGTGACGGACCACACGACGTAGTAGCCGACGAAGATCGCCAGGACAAAGATGGCGAAGCGAAAGACGAAGGGATCGATGGCACCGCCGGACAGCGCGTGAGCGGCGTCACCCGCCGCCTCGGTGCCGGGCGCGGCCGCCAGGTTCTGCACCGCGAGCCGCACGGCAGCTGTCGCCTGGTCGAGCTGGTCGAGGGCTTTCTGCAGGGTCTGGTCCATCACGCGATCCCTCCGGTGGTCTTGGGCTTCCTCGAAGCGGCCGTTTTCTTCGCAGCCGGCTTCGCCGAAGCCTCGGCAACCATCGTCCTGGCCGGAATGGCCGGTGGCTCGACATATTGGCCCTTTGGCGGCTCCTGCTCAGCCTTTGCGAAAGCCGGATGCACGATCTTGCCAGCATCGGTCAGCATCGTCGCCTTGACCAGTTCGTCATCGTGATTGATGGCAAGCGTCTTCGCCGCCTTGTCGACCAGCGTCTCGAGGAAGGCATAGAGGTTCCTGGCATAGAGAAGCGAAGCGGAGGCGGCGACGCGACCGGGAACATTGAGATGGCCGACGATCTTTACCCCGTTGGCGGTGGTCACCACCTTGCCGGCTTCGGCGCCCTCGACATTGCCGCCGCGCTCGACCGCGAGGTCGACGATCACAGAGCCGGGTTTCATCGAGGCGACCATCGCCGCCGAGACCAGCTTCGGCGCCGGACGGCCGGGGATCAGCGCCGTGGTGATGACGATGTCCTGCTTGGCGATGTGCTCGGCGGTCAGCGCCGCCTGCTTGGCCTGGTATTCCTTCGACATTTCCTTGGCGTAGCCGCCGGCCGTCTCGGCCGCCTTGAACTCCTCGTCCTCGACGGCCAGGAATTTTGCGCCGAGCGAGGCGACCTGCTCCTTGGCGGCCGGGCGCACGTCGGTGGCGGTGACCACGGCGCCGAGGCGGCGCGCGGTGGCGATGGCCTGCAGACCGGCGACGCCGACGCCCATGACGAACGCCTTCGCTGCCGGTACGGTGCCGGCCGCCGTCATCATCATCGGTAACGCCCGGTCATATTCGGCAGCCGCGTCGATCACCGCCTGATAGCCGGCGAGGTTGGCCTGGCTGGATAGAACGTCCATCGACTGGGCGCGGGTGATGCGCGGCATGAACTCCATGGAGAAGGCAGTAACACCGGCCCTGGCAAGGGCTGCGACGGCAGCATCGTTGCCGTAGGGATCCATGATCGCGATGACAGCGGCGCCGGACTTATAGCCCTTCAGCTCGGCGTCCGTGGGGCGGCGCACCTTCAGCACCACATCGGCCCTGGCTGCATCGCCGGCCTTGCCGATCGCGGCGCCCACCCGGGCGAACTCCTCGTCGGGAATGCGCGACGCTGTGCCGGCGCCGGTTTCGACAATCACGTCGAAACCCAGTGCCGCCAGCCGCTTCACCGTGTCGGGGGAGGCCCCGACGCGCGGCTCGTTTGCGTCGAGCTCACGAGGGATGAAAACCGTCTGTCCCACCGCATGATCCTTTCGGCCGGAACCCTGTTACCGCAAGACATCGACCGACCCCGGCGGCGCCTTCGACAAAGGTTGGAGGAGTTATCGGAGAATAAAGGCGCCGATGGCCAGGATCAGCACGAATAGGATAGTCCCCGAGAAGAAGCCGCCCACAAAGAAGCCGAACGCCATGGCAAGAAGCACGGCGGCGCAAAATAGCGACCCATATTTGGCCAGCATCACAAAGCCGGCATAGGTGCGGTCGTGCTCGGCATAGTCCATCTTCGCGCCTAGTTCGACAGGACCGGTCGGCGTGTGTTCAGCCATTGGAATACCCCTTCGAAGACATCTTTCAGGCACATAGCGAAAAGCCGCGTTAAGGGCAATGGCGCTATTGCCGCATCGCCGCAGCCAACAATCTCAAGCAAAACTTGAAATCGCTGCGCGGAGCGCGGCGATACCAATCACAATGGATGGCAGGTCCGCTATTGCCGATGTCGTTAGCCGGCGAGATGCGGGAACAGGCCGAGCAGGCCGACAACGATCAGATAAAGGGCGACGATATAGTTGAGCAGCCGCGGCATCACCAGGATCAGCACGCCTGCAATCAGCGAGATAAGCGGGGTAAGGGCGAGCGTGGAAATGGTCATATCGGTTCCTTTGATCGGATCGCTATCGAAGCGATGCTTGGCGGATGCCGGCCATGCCGACCTACCACCAGCACCCTTGCCCAGAACGCCGAAGCGACCGGAAGGCTCCATGGGCTCGTTCAGGCGGCTTCGCGAAAATACTTGGCGGTGGGCAGGATGGTCAGCGGCGCGAGTTCGCCGGCACCGGGCGTATCGAACAACATGCGCTGCTCCATTGGCGTCGAACGGAAGAACGGAAAGCGAGCGTAGGTTTCATTCTTGATCGCCAGGACATCGGCTTGATAAAGCAGCGCGAAACAGTTGATCACGCCGGCATAGGGCCGCGCATCGCCAATCGGTCGCGCCCGATAGATGCGCTTGTAGAAAGCCGCATGGTCCTCGCGGATCATGGATATGCAATAAGGCGCGCCGAAATGGAAGCAAGCCATGCCCGCAAGGCGCAGCGTCACATACGGGATCTGCGGGTAAAGCCGTGACCATTCGGCGTCCACGGCAAAACGGCTCGGGTCGATAAAGACTTCGCCGGCCGCCAGACGCGGCATCAACAAGTCCTTGTAGACGCTGAGCGCTGGTGATGTGGCGCTATCAGCGGACACGTTATGCAGGCGCATTGTGCTGACCAGCCGCCCCTCGATATAGATTCCGAACGTATGGCAATTGGGCAGTTCGTCAAACTCGTCATGGACCTGACGAGACGCATTCTCGGGCACCAGATCGTTCATCCGATAGGAATTGTAGCGCAGCCTGTAAATGTTTTCGAAGTCCTCGCCGCTTTCACAGCGTCGGTACTCCGTCCGGTCAAGCAGCGCATAAACATGTTGCGCGAAGCTGGACATGGTCTCGGACGCATCTTTCCCACCAGCGCCCGCCGCATGGCCGAGCGAACTCAACTGGGCACACATGAACTCTATTCCCCGCGATTACCGCCACCAGCCGACACTACGGACGGGTCATGAGATGTAAAGATGAAAATAAGTAGGAGCTCGTTTACCGCTCGTTAAGGTTAACAATTAATAAAATTATACTAAAATACGCGGGTTTTCAGCGCGAAGTCAGCGCCGCGGCGCCTTCCTTGCCGTCTGGATGTCCTTGGCAAAGGGCCAGACGGTGCTCGACATCGTCTCGATGCCGGACGCGCTGAGTGCCGACCCGAACAGAAAGCCCTGGACCAGGTCCGGCTTGACCTGCAATGCCAGGATCTTGAGCTGTTCGAAGGTCTCGACACCTTCGACGGTAACCGAAAGTCCCAGCGGCCGTGACAGGTTGACGATGCCCTTGAGCAATTCGAGCGACCGGCTGTTCTGAGTGACATCCATCAGGAACGAGCGGTCGATCTTGATTTTGTCGAGCGGCAGTTTGTGGAGATAGCTGAGGCTCGAATACCCGGTACCGAAATCGTCGAGCGCAATGCGCACGCCGAGCCGCTTCAACTCCTCGATATATTGGCGTGTCAGCGACTTGTCGTCGAGCAGCGCCGTCTCGGTGACCTCAATCTCCAGACGTCCGGCGGAGAGACCGGATTCAGCCAGCGCGTCGCGAACCTTCTGGATGACATCACGGTTGCGGAAATCCTTGGCCGAGAGATTGACCGACACGCTGGTCTGGGCCGGCCATTTGGCGCATTCCGTGCAGGCCGCATGCAGGACGAAGGTGCTGATGTCGGAAATAATCCCCATTTCCTCCGCCAGCGGAATAAAGATACCGGGGGAAATCGGCCCGAGATCGGGATGATCCCAGCGGCACAGCGCTTCGCAACTGGCGATACGCATCGTGCTCATCGCCACGATCGGCTGATAGACCACCCGCAATTCGTTGTTTTCCACGGCGCTGCGCAGGTCCGCCTTCATCAGCTGACGGCTGCGGAAGGCAGCATCCATGGAGGCCTCGAACAGCCGCCAACCGTTCTTGCCAAGCTCCTTGGCCTTGTAGAGTGCAAGGTCGGCTTTGACGATCATGGCGTCAACGTCGGTATCCTTGACCCGCGACAGCACCGCGCCGCCGGAGGCCTGGATGCGTAATCCGTGGCCGGCGACATCGACCTCGCCCTGTAGATTGACAAAGATCTCGTCAACCTGGCCGGTCAGGTGGCTTTCATCCTCGATGCGCTCGAAGAAGATCATGAACTCGTCGCCGCCGAAGCGGCTGACGGTGATGCCTGGCCCAGCGACTGCCGCCAGCCGCTCGGCAACGGCGTAGATCAATCCGTCGCCGACCGGATGGCCGAGCGTGTCGTTGACGCTCTTGAAATCATCGAGATCGAGCACCACCAGCCCGCAGAGACGCTCGGGATCCCCTGAGGCCATGGCTTCCACCACCAACTCGTGGAAGTAGGCGCGGTTGGGCAGGCCGGTGAGACTGTCGTAGCGCGCCATGAAGCGGATCTTGTCTTCCGCCTCGACCCGGGCGGTCACATCCTCGAAAGTGACGACGCCCAGTTCCTGGCTGCCTTCGCGCGCCGAAAATTCATAGTGCTGGCCGTTGGTGAGCGAGACCAGGACCTTGCGGTCGCGGCCCTCGCGCAACGCACGCGTCAGCTGGGCTTCGATGTAACGGCAATCTTTCGGCGCCAGCATGCCGCCTGCAGCGCCGCGCATCAGCAGACCGTGGATCGAGCGGCCTAGCAGCGCATCGGCCGATTTGAGCGACATCAGGTGCGCGGCTTCGGCATTGGCCACCGCCACCCGGCCGTCGGGACCAAGCATGACAAGGCCATGCGACATGGTGTTGAGCGCGCGGTTGAAACGCTGCGCGATGCGGTTCGCCTTCTTTTCCTCCGACAGGGCGGTAAACAGGACTTCGCGGACGATGTCGGCGAACCGTTTGATCGCAAACAGAAAAGGGGCCGACATCAGACCGAGGATGATGTGGTAGATATCGCCGCGCAGGATAAAGCCAAGCGATATGGGCCATGTGGTGGTTATGATAAAAATCATGACCATCCGCGGCGACCCATAATTGCGGCCGGCAATCGACGTGACCGATGCCAGAGTGACGCAGACAGAGGCTATTTCGGCATAGTTGTCGTGGCTGTCATTTGCCAGATAGATACTGACGAAACAGAACGCGCCAAGCATGAAACCATGCATCGAACCGAAAATTATGTAATCGTTTTCGCGATCATGGGCTTCTTCCCACGTCGTCGGGGAAGGAAGTCGCCCGTATTTTCGGATGTTGCGAAGGCGCAGAGTACCGACAATGATGAGCCCAGCGGCAACTAGAAGATACGCCAAGTCCATGGTCTTCCAATAGACCAGAATGACGAGGAGTGTCTGCGCAACAAGGCCGATCGACAGCGTGAACCCGTCGCGAAACAGCGTTTCCACGAACGGAATGTAAACGTCGACCGGAATCTCGTTTTTTCGTCTCAGATTCACGCCTGGATCCCAACCCTGGGGAACCCAGCAGTGTCACATTGGCCTTAAGAAAGGTTTAGAGCGGCGTTTCGAACCCTGCCAACATCCATTGGTGACGCGGCGGAAGCAGGGAAACTACAGTTCAGGTAAACAAGGCGTATCACAGCGCTGAATTATTCGGCGGCTTGAAGTTGCGGCCGCAGCGGCGCCGTCGAGAGGCGGTCGAGCAGACGCTGGCGTTCGCCGGCGGCTTTTTCGGCACTGGCCTGCTTGACGTGGCCAAAGCCGCGGATGAGCGCCGGTACCGAAACAAGCGCGGCAGCAACCTCGATCTTGCCCGGCGCCAGCGCGCCGGCGACAAGTTCCAGGTCGGCTTCATAGAGGGCAAGAAGCTGCCGCTCCATACGCCTCTCGGCGCTGTAGCCGAACAGGTCGAAAGCGGTGCCGCGCAGGCCCTTCATCGCCGCCAGCAGGCGGAACCCGTTCATCATCCACGGGCCAAAGCTCGATTTCTTCGGCTTCCCGTCACTGCCGCGCCTGCCCATGATCGGCGGTGCGAGATGGAATTCAAGCTTGCCGTAGCTCTGGAACTGCTTTGCGAGCTCTGCGGCAAAGGAGCCGTCCGTATAAAGCCGCGCCACCTCGTATTCATCCTTGATCGCCATCAGCTTGAACAGGTTCTTTGCGGCAGCCTCGGTCACCACGGTCGACCCGGGCACAGCATTGGTTTCGGCCTTGCGCAGCGCCGCCAGTCTGTCGGCATAGCGCTTGCCATAGGCGGCGTTCTGGTAGGCGGTCAGGAAGCCGACGCGGCGAGCAATGATATCGTCCAGCGTCTCGGCAATGGCGGCATGCTGCGTGGCCTTGCCCGGCTGGGCGAGAAGGCTGCGGACGAAATCCGGCTGGTGGGCGGCGCGGCGGCCCCAGCGAAATGCCGCGACATTCATCGCTACTGCCTCGCCGTTGAGCTCGATCGCCTTCTCGACCGCCTCCGCCGACAGCGGCAAGCCGCCATGCTGGAAGGCGAATCCGAGCATGAACATGTTGGCACCAAGCGAGCTGCCGAACAGGGCAGTGGCGGTGCGGGTAGCGTCGAAGAAATGCGTCCTGTCGTCGCCCGCGGCCGTTCTTATCGCCTTCTTCAGCCGCTCGACGGGCAGCGAGAAATCGGCCGAACGGGCGAACTCGCCCGGCATGATCTCGGCAGTGTTGGCGAGGAAGATGGTATGGCCTTCGCGCACCGCGGCCAACACCTTCTTGGCACCTGAAACGACGAGATCGCAGCCGAGCACGAGATCGGCCTTGCCGGCCGATACCCGAATGGCGTGGATGTCGTCCGGCGTGCGGGCGATGCGGACATGGGTGAACACCGAGCCGCCCTTCTGGGCGAGGCCGGCCATGTCGATCATGCCGCAGCCCTTGCCTTCCAGGTGCGCGGCCATGCCCAGCACCGCGCCTATTGTGACGACGCCGGTGCCGCCGACACCGTCGATGATCGCCGCCCAGCCTTGTTCACCGAGCGTAAATTGCGCCGGCGCCGGCACCCCCGCGAGCGGGTCGGCCGCACCGGCTATGCCTTCGGCTTTCCTGATTTTGGCGCCGTGAACGGTGACGAAGGAGGGGCAGAAACCGTTGACGCAAGAGAAGTCCTTGTTGCAGCTCGACTGGTCGATCTTGCGCTTGCGACCGAATTCGGTCTCGACCGGCTGGATCGAGACGCAATTCGACTGCACGCCGCAATCGCCGCAGCCTTCGCAGACCAGCTCGTTGATGAAGATACGCTTGTCCGGATCGGGGAACGTGCCGCGCTTGCGGCGGCGACGCTTCTCGGCGGCGCAGGTCTGGTCGTAGAGCAGCACCGAGACGCCTTTGACCGAACGCAACTCGCGCTGGACGAGATCGAGGTCGTCGCGGTGATGGATGGTGGCGCCGGCGGGAAATTCCACCTTGCCGGTATATTTGTCCGGCTCGTCGGTGACGATGGCGATGCGCTCCACGCCCTCGGCGCGCACCTGTCTTGCGATCATGTCCACCGTCAGGCCGCCCTCGTGCGGCTGCCCGCCGGTCATCGCGACGGCGTCATTGTAGAGGATCTTGTAGGTGATGTTGGCGTCGGTCGACAGCGCGAAGCGGATCGCCAGCACACCCGAGTGGTTGTAAGTGCCATCGCCCAGATTCTGGAAGATGTGCTCGCGCTTCGAGAACGGCGCCTGGCCGACCCACTGCGCGCCCTCGCCGCCCATGGCGGTGAAGCCGACGGTGTTGCGGTCCATCCACAGCGCCATGAAATGACAGCCGATTCCGGCGGCGGCGAGCGAGCCGTCCGGCACCTTGGTCGAGGAATTGTGTGGGCAGCCGGAGCAGAAGAAGGGCGTGCGCGAGGCGATGTCTGACGTGTCGGCCAGCATCGCCTGGAACTGGCGCAACTTCGCCACCCGCGCGGCGATTTCTTCCGACGGGCCGATCGTTCGCAAAATCCTCTCGCCGAGCGCGATGGCAATATCGTTGGGGTCGAGTGCGCCCTTGGCCGGGAACAGCCAGTCGCCGCGCTCGTCCTTCTTGCCGACGATGATCGGCTGCGTCGCGGTGCCGTAAAGGTTCTCGCGCAGTTGCACCTCGATCAGCGAGCGTTTCTCCTCGACGACGACGATGGTATCGAGGCCGCGAGCAAAGTCGGCGATGTGCTGCAGGTCGAGCGGCCACGGGCAGCCGACCTTGAACAGCCTGATACCGATGCGACTGGCGGCCGCTTCGTCGATGCCGATATCCTCCAGCGCCTGGCGAACATCGAGATAACTCTTGCCGATGGTGACGATGCCAAGCTTGGCGCTGCTGCCGCCCGAATAGACGATCCGGTTCAGCCCATTGGCGTGGATGAAGGCCGAAGCGGCGGCGCGCTTGTGTTCATGCAGCCGCTCCTCCTGGCCGAGCATGTCGATCTCGTTACGGATATTGAGGCCGCCGGGCGGCATGTCGAAGTCCGGCACGATGATGTTCAGCCGTTCGAGCGCGGCATCGACCGAGGCCGTCGATTCGATGTTGTCCTTGACGCATTTGATCGCCGCCCAGGTGCCGGCAAAACGCGACATGGCAAAGCCGTAGAGGCCGTAGTCGATGATCTCCTGGACGCCGGCCGGATTAAGGATCGGCACCATGGTGTCGACGAACAGGAACTCGGTGGCATGCGCGTTGGTCGAGGATTCGGCCATGTGGTCGTCACCCATCAGAGCCAGCACGCCGCCATGTTTCGACGACCCGGCGAGATTGGCGTGGCGGAACACGTCGCCGGAGCGGTCGACGCCCGGACCCTTGCCGTACCAGACCGAAAAAACGCCGTCATGGGTACCCTCGCCCAGCAATTCGGCCTGCTGCGAGCCCCAGCAGGCGGTGGCGGCGAGCTCCTCGTTGAGACCGGGCTGGAAGACGATGTCCGACTGCGCGAGCTGGTTCCTGGCCTTCCACAGCTGCATGTCGAGGCCGCCGAGCGGCGAGCCGCGATAGCCGGAGACGAAACCGGCGGTGTTCAGGCCAGCCCGGCGGTCGCGCTCGCGCTGCATCAGAAGCATGCGGATGACTGCCTGGGCACCCGACAGGAAGATCCGCTCCTTTACCAGGTCGAACTTGTCGTCGAGCGCGACATTGTGCAGCGTCATCAGGCATTTCCTGTGCGGAGGCCGCGCCTGGAGGTGCGCGGCCAGCGTCGGAGTCGAGTGCCCACAGTCTTTCTTCCCTTGCCGGGGAGGTCAAACAAAATCGAAGGTGCCAGGCGGTCCGCAACAAACGATCCGTGCGCGGCCGTGTGGCGCCACGAAACGCCTGTCGGGGAGGATGGCCGAGCATGAAAAATTCCGGCGGCGGTCAGTGCCGCTGGTGATGCATCATGCAGCCTTTGGGCAACTGGGCTTCGGTTCACCGGGCAGCTTGCCGTCGACATGGCCGGCCAGGTCCTTGTTGAGCTCGTAGACTGGCCCGACCACCAGAGGCCGGTCGGGCAGGACCGACTGGTCGAGTGAGGACGTCAGAGTGGTCGCGAAACTCTGCAGCAACTTGCCGCTGGAATCCTCGATGCGGATCGACACCGCATAGGGCTTGTCCTTGACAACGCAGGTAAGCGGCGGGCTGGTGAGCGTCACATGCGGCAGCTTCGGCCATATTTTCTGGGTGACGATGATCGGATCACCGCCGGCCGGGTTCTGGAAGGAGACCACAGCGACCTGCCCCTCACCCACCGGCCGCAGCGGATTGAGAGTGATGACATAGGTGGCGATACCCAGCCGGTAGTTGAACTCGAACAGCTTCCCGGAAATGGCGAACAACTGGTCCTTGCCGGAATCACGGCAGGCGCCGAGCGCGGCCGCCGCGAACAACGCCGCGACGACAATCATCGCGCGTGAGAATCTTCTAGACATTGGTGACCTCCCTGGCCGCGGTCCGGCGGCGATAGTGTCGGTTTGCCTTCTGGCGGTTGCCGCACACCGCCATGTCGCACCAGAGGCGGCTGGAATTCCGGCTTTTGTCGACAAACAGCCAGCTGCAGTTCGGACATATCCTCAGCCTGGCAATGGTGTCGCTACGCAGCAGCGACAACGCCGAGACCGCAAGCGCGGCCTCGAAGGCAATCGGCGTCGCCGGATCACCGAACGGTTTTCCAGGCGTGCCGATTTCGGTGCGGCTATGAGCGAGGCCATCGGCGCAGGCTTCCAAGAATTTCGGCATATCGCCGGTCGCGATCGCACCTTTCGATACCGCGCCGCGAAACAGCCGATCGGTCGTCTCCCGGATCGACAGCACCACCGGTGCGATCTTTTCAGGCGCCGGCGCTACGAGCCGCCTGCCACCGAGCTCGGCGGCGCGAAAGGCACTCGCGGCTTCGGCAAAGCGGGCGATCTCGGCCGGATCGTCGAAACGGTCGAAAGTTTTCTCCGGATCGTTCCGCAAAACGACGGTGTTCGCCGTATCGAGCGCCAGCATGCCACCGGTAAAGCGGTGCGGAGTCCAGGATACTGTCATATGGCGAATCTAACTGATAACTCGCGTTTGACAAGTTAGATTCCGGGTGCAACGCTTGTCACTGAGGCGATCGCCGTACTGAGAATATCGTTCGTCCCAAACCTCTGCCCCGATTGCGGGGCATGCATAGAGGGTCTTGCATGCTCTATTTCTTCCAGCAGGTTCTGAACGGGCTGCATTCGGGCGCGCTCTACGCATTGCTTGCATTCGGCTACGTGCTGACCAACGGCATCCTGCACCGTACCAATCTTGCCTATGGCGCGCTGTTCGCCTTTTGCGGGCATACGATGATCCTCACTGCGGCGTTCGGCTATCAGGCGCTGTGGTTAACGCTGTTTGCATCGGTCGCGCTCGGCGTAGCTGCGGCATTCCTTTATGCGGCGCTGCTCAGCCATGTCCTGTCGCGAAGTATCTTCGAACCGCTGGCCGACCGCTCGCCCAACGCCATCGTGGTGACGACGCTCGGCATATTGCTGGTCTTGTCGGAAGCCAGCCGCATCGCCGCCGATACCCATGACCTATGGTTGCCGCCAATGCTGGCCCAGACCATCGTCTTCGCGCAGAATGCCAGCTTCAAGGCGACGTTGACGCTGATCCAATTGCTCGATTGCGCCGCCGTACTGGCGGCCATGGCGCTGGCTGCCTGGGGCTTCGCATATTCGAGCTTCGGCCGGAGCTGGCGCGCCGTATCCGACGATCCCAAGGCGGCTGCGATGTGCGGCGTCGATGTTCGTGCGGTGTTTCGGCACGCGGTGCTTTTCGGCGGCCTTTGCGCGGCACTGGCCGGCGTGCTCGCCGCCTTCTACTACGGTAACATCAGCTTCGGCACAGGGTTGGTCTACGGGTTGAAGATCCTGTTCGTGACCGCAGTGGGCGGCTATCTCTCGCCTTTGCGGGCGGCACTGGGTGCCGCCGCTTTCGGCATGGCCGAATCGCTATGGGCCGGCTATTTCCCGCTCGAATGGCGGGACGGCTGGATGTACCTGTTCCTCGTCGCCATGCTTGTGCTGATCGGCGCCGGCCGCGACCAACAGAAGATCGCCTGAGCCGCACCCGACTTTGCTTGGATGAAAGCGCCGCATGTCCTTGGACATGCAAAGGACGCGGCAGCATTTTGCCGCCCGTCATCTCACAACTGTGTTTATGCGGGGTGTCCCGTGTTGACCCGCCGGACCACGCACTGCATACCGTTGGTCCACAGCGACGCGACGGACAGGGAACCGCCGCGCTCTGACACAAGGGAGGAATGCATGGCAGGGCTTCTCGCTCTTTCCAGAACCATTGACCGTTTGAACGAATTCATCGGCAAATGGGTTTCGTGGCTGATCCTGCTGGCGATCCTGGTCAGCGCCGCCAACGCCGTCATCCGCAAGGTGTTCGACATGTCCTCGAACGCCTGGCTGGAATTGCAATGGTATCTGTTCGGCGCCGCCTTCATGCTGGCCGCCGCCTACACGCTGAAGCAGAACGATCATATCCGCATCGATATCGTCTACGGCATGTTCTCGCGCCGCGTGCAGCACTGGATCGACCTTTTCGGTCACGTCTTCTTCCTGATGCCGTTCGTGACGTTGATGGTGGTCTATTTCGTTCCCTATGTGTCGCTGTCGTATCGCAGCGGGGAGATGTCGAACAATTCCGGCGGGCTGATCATCTGGCCCGCGAAGGCGATCCTGCTGGTCGGCTTTTTTCTGCTCGCGCTGCAGGGCATTTCCGAAATCATCAAGAAAATCGCCATCATGCGCGGTCAGATGGACGATCCCACTCCGTTCATATCGGTGCATGAGCAGGCCGAACTCGAAGCCAAGGCGCTCGCCGAAGAGGTGCGCTCGTGATCGAGTTCATCGCCCAGAACATGGCGCCGATCATGTTCGCCTCGCTGGTCGTCTTCCTGCTGATCGGCTACCCCGTCGCCTTCTCGCTCGCCGCCAACGGCCTGATGTTCTTCTTCATCGGCGTGCTTCTGTCGCCCTATTCGGGCGGTTCGATCAATCTCGCCTGGCCGTTGCTGCATGCGTTGCCGGATAATTTCTATGGCAGCCGGGTGATGTCGAACGATACGCTGCTGGCGATCCCGTTCTTCACCTTCATGGGCATCGTGCTCGAACGATCCGGCATGGCCGAAGACCTGCTCGACACGATCGGCCAGTTGTTCGGACCGGTCCGTGGTGGCCTCGCCTATGCCGTGATTTTCGTCGGCGCGCTGCTCGCCGCGACGACCGGCGTGGTGGCGGCCTCCGTCATTGCCATGGGTCTGATTTCGCTGCCGATCATGCTGCGCTACGGCTACGACCGGCGGCTGGCATCCGGCGTCATTGCCGCGTCTGGGACGCTCGCCCAGATCATCCCGCCATCACTGGTGCTGATCGTCCTGGCCGACCAGCTCGGCCGCTCGGTCGGCGATATGTATAAGGGAGCGCTGATCCCCGGGCTCATTTTGACCGGCATCTACATGCTCTACATCCTGCTCATGTCGATCTTTCGGCCGAAGTCGATGCCGGCCCTGCCGCTTGAGGCCCGCACGCTCGGCCACGGCGTGCTGTCGCTGCTGGCGGCGCTGCTGGCGGCGGTGGTTGTTTCCTATGCGGCGTATCGCTACCTCGCACCGAACCATGGCGGCAACGCCGATATCCTCGGCGCCACTACTGGCGTCATCTTCATCTATGTCGTGGCGATCGTCGACCAGCGCCTGAAGATCAACCTGATGTCCAGACTGGCACAGCAGGTGATCATCGTGCTGATCCCGCCGCTGGCGCTGATCTTCCTGGTGCTGGGCACCATCTTCCTTGGCATCGCCACGCCGACGGAAGGCGGCGCCATGGGCGCCGTCGGCGCGCTTGCAATGGCGGCGGTGAAGGGGCGGCTGTCGCTCGACGTGGTCAAGCAGGCGCTGGCCTCGACGACCAGGCTGTCGTCCTTCGTTCTGTTCATCCTGATCGGCGCGCGGGTGTTCTCGCTGACCTTCTACGGCGTCAATGGCCACATCTGGGTCGAGCACCTGTTGACGTCGCTGCCGGGCGGTGAAGTCGGTTTCCTGATTGGCGTCAACATCCTCGTCTTCGTGCTCGCCTTCTTCCTCGACTTTTTCGAGCTTGCCTTCATCATCGTGCCGCTTTTGGCGCCAGCGGCTGACAAACTCGGCATCGACCTGATCTGGTTTGGCGTGCTTTTGGGCGTCAACATGCAGACCTCCTTCATGCATCCGCCCTTCGGTTTCGCGCTGTTTTATCTGCGCTCGGTCGCCGCGCGCGTGCCCTATCTCGACCGACTCACCGGCAAGCAGATCGCGCCCGTCACCACAGGGCAGATCTATTGGGGCGCAGTGCCCTTCGTCTGCATCCAGGTGATCATGATCGGCCTGACCATCGCCTTCCCGCAGATGGTGATGCACTACAAAGGCACTGTCGTCGATCCTGGCACCATCAACTACCAGGTGCCGGAAACGCCTGGCATCGGCTTGTCGCCGCTTGGCACGCCGCCGGCCAACGGCGGCACTGCCCCGGCCTCACCTTCCCCACCGGATTTGTCGCAGCCGCCGAGCTTCGACGAAAAGCCGCCCGCGAAACCGGCGGCGCCGGCAATCGATCTGTCGCAACCACCGAGTTTCAACTGAGGAAGGCCCGGCAGCCATGAAGGCGGTTCGGTTGGAGCGAGTGGGCAGCCTCGCCGTGTGCGAGGTCGAGAAACCGACCGCCGGGCCGAACGATCTGCTGGTGCGCATCGAGGCGTGCGGCGTCTGCGGCACCGACAGGCATCTTTTCCATGGTGAATTCCCGTGCACGCCGCCGGTGACGCTCGGGCATGAATTCTCCGGCATCGTCGAGGCGGTCGGACCTGCCGTATCCGGCTTTTCCGTCGGCGACCGCGTCACCGGCGATCCCAACATTGCCTGTGGCCGATGCGAGCATTGTCAGGCCGGCCGGGTCAATCTCTGCGGCAATCTACGCGCCATCGGCATCCATCGCGATGGCGGCTTTGCCGAATATCTTGTCCTGCCCCAGAAACAGGCCTTCGTCTTGCCAGGCGATCTGAAGCCTACGCATGGTGCTTTCTGCGAGCCGCTCGGCTGCTGCCTGCATGGCGTGGACCTTGCCGCGATCAAACCAGGCTCGTCGGTCGCGGTGCTCGGCGGCGGCGTGATCGGCCTGCTCACCGTTCAACTGGCAAAGCTCGCCGGTGCGACGACCATTATCTTGTCGACCCGTCAGGCCTCGCGGCGGGCTCTTGCCGAGCAATTTGGCGCAACGGCGACGCTCGATCCCAGCGCCTTCGATGTCATCGATGCGATCGTCGGCCGGTCGGGTTTGATGCCGGGCGGCGTCGACGTGGTGTTCGAATGCGCCGGCGTGAAAGACACTGTTGAGCAGGCGATGCGGCTGGCCAAAGCGGGCGGCACCGTCGTCGTCGTCGGCGTGATGCCGCAAGGCATGAAAGTGGCGTTCGAACCGTTCGATCTGCTGTTCCGTGAGTTGAAGGTCCTGGGTTCCTTCCTCAACCCCTTTACCCATCGCCGGGCCGCCAATCTTATCGCCTCGGGGACGATCGAAGTAGATCGGCTGATATCACGACAGGTCAGCCTCGACGAGGCGGTGGCGATCATTGCCAACCCGCCGGCGCCAGGCGAGGTCAAGGTCGTGGTGGTGCCCGACTGATCGCAAATGAATGCGCTACGGCGCCAGTGTTCCGAAAGGAACACTCCGCCGCGAAGCAACAGGATCAGAGCTTGGCATTGCGCTGCTGGACCATCATGAAGGTGTCATAGTTGTACTCGGCCACCTGCGCCCAGAGATAATGCTCCTTGCGGAACGCCTTGATCGAATCCCAGATCTTCTTGAACGGCGCATTCGAGGCTTCCATCTCGGCATAGACTTCGTTGGCCTTTTCGAAACAGGCGGCCATGATCTCCTGGCTGAACGGGCTCAACTTGGCACCGCCGGCAACCAGCCGCTTAACCGCCGCCGGATTGAGATAGTCGTATTTCTGCAGCATGTTGGCGTCGGCCGCTTGAGCGGCAGTATGCACCAGCGACTTGTAAGCCGGCGAAAGTTCGTCGTATTTCGCCTTGTTGAACATCAGATGGACGGTCGGTCCACCTTCCCACCAGCCGGGATAGTAGTAATAGGGCGCAACCTTATAGAAGCCGAGCTTCTCGTCGTCGTAAGGGCCGACCCATTCGGCGGCGTCGATCGTGCCTTTTTCCAACGCCGGATAAATGTCGCCACCGGCGATCTGCTGCGGAACCACCCCGAGCCTTTGCACCACTTTGCCGGCAAAACCACCGATACGCATCTTGAGGCCGGAAAGGTCGGCGACCGTTTTGATCTCCTTGCGGAACCAGCCACCCATCTGCACGCCGGTATTGCCGCCCGGCAGCCCGAACAGACCTTGCGTCGCCAGGAACTCGTTGAACAGATCGATGCCGCCGCCATGATAGTGCCAGGCGTTGATGCCGCGCGCGTTGAGCGAAAACGGAACCGCCGCTCCCAGCGCCCACGTCGGGTCCTTGCCCCAGTAATAGTATGCCACGGTATGGCAGGCCTCGACCGTGCCGGCTGTGGTGGCATCGGCGGCCTGCAGGCCGGGAACGAGTTCGCCGGAGGCGAAGACCTGGACCTGGAAGTTGCCGTCGGTCGCCTCCGACAGCATCTTGGAAAACACTTCGGCGCCGCCATAGATCGTATCGAGCGACTTCGGGAAGGACGACGCCAGTCGCCAGGTCACTTTCGGATTGGACTGGGCGATGGCCGGCGCAGCAAGTGTCGCGGCAGCGGCCGCAGCGCCGAAACCGGTGGTGCCGGCCTTGCGGATGAACGAACGACGATCCATGAAGTTCCTCCCTTTTGGATCCACTGACCGACATTCGGGACACTTCGGCGCCCGGATCGGCTTCGAGCCGACAATACACAGGCAAGGAGTCGAGTCCAGCACGGCAGCCCGGTTTGAGTGGCGCATTTCGGGGAAATTCACGGCGTTGGGGCAGATCTTGCAACTATAGTCTAAGGTCGATTAACTGGCCTACGCGACACGCCGAAACTTGCCATGGAAATGCGCCTTCGGATCGCCTATTTTGCAGGCAGATAATTCGTTGCACCCGATGGGATCCGGACCAAATGCACCAGCCGCTCGTCGCCGTATCGACCGATGTCCGCCAGTTCGACAATTACACCTGGCATGCCGCGCCACAGCAATATCTCGAAGCGGCGCTTTCGGGTGCAGGCGTGTTCCCGCTGCTGGTACCGTCCTTCGGCGACCGGCTCGACTTCGACGAACTGCTTTCCGCCGTCGACGGCGTCATGGTCACCGGCTCCAAATCGAACGTTCATCCCTCGCTCTATGGCGGTGACGCCAGCGAAGCCAATGGTCCTTACGACTCCGCCCGCGACGCGACGACGTTGCCGCTGATCCGCCGGGCGGTGGAGCGCGGGGTGCCATTGCTCGCCATCTGCCGCGGCATCCAGGAGATGAATGTGGCGCTGGGTGGCACGTTGGCCACCGAAATCCAGGAACGCGCCGGTTCGCTCGATCATCGTGCGCCGGCAAGCGACAATCAGGACGAACGCTTCGCCATCCGCCAGAGCGTGGCGATAAAACCCGGCAGCTGCCTGGCCGGGGTCTTCGGCGCCGGCGATATCATGGTCAATTCGGTGCATCGCCAGGCCATCGACCGGCTTGGCCCAAAGCTGCAGGTCGAAGCGGTCGCCGCCGACGGCACTGTCGAGGCGGTTTCGGTGCGCGATGCACGGGCTTTCGCTGTCGGCGTCCAGTGGCATCCCGAATACTGGGTCAAATCGGACAGTATCTCGGTAAAGATATTTCGCGCATTCGGCGATGCGGTGCGCCTGCATCAGGCGGCGAAATCGGGTGTGCGCGCAGCCGCGGAATAGTCCTGCCGCGCTCGCTAGTTGCCGGCTGACGCCAGCGTCAGCAGCGGCAGCGCCGGCGCGTAGGATTCGTAACCATCGCCGTCGGCGACTGAGAACATGACGATCGGATCGGTGCCGTTGGCGCTGAAGGTGACCGTGCCGTCATCCTGCTCTCGCCAGAACTTCGCCTGCTCGACGCCGGGCAACACCCGGCGGCAATTTGCTGCGACCGTCAACAGCGACAGGCCTTGCGAAATCTCGGCGCCGCGGCTGACCGCACAAGACCCCTCGTTGCCATGGGCTACCAGCCTGTAGTTGCCGGATGAAAGCGGTGACTCACTGGCCGCACGGCTTTCACCGCTACCGGCGTAAAACAGCTGGGCGCTGCCGAACAGCACAGCGGCTGCCATCAATGCAGGAAGCGTCTTCATCCTGGTTCTCCGCGCATTTCAAGCGCGCCGGTTCGAAGAGATCAGGGAGGCGCGCTTCATCTTGCTGTCATGTCCTGTCAGGCGGACATACACTGCGAGGGGACCAGAATGATTCCGAAGGGTTAAGCTGAAGTTAATAGATATGGCAGCCCGCTTACGGCCTTGCCTTGACATTTGCCGTCTCCGGCACCGGCGTCAGCGCCTTGCGCTGCGAAAACCACGAGACCAGATTGTCGACGCAAAGGTCGGCCATGGCGCGGCGCGTATGCTCGGACGCCGAGCCGACATGCGGCAAAAGCGAGGTGTTGGGCGCGGCAAGCAACGCCGCTGGCACATTCGGCTCGTCGGCAAAGACGTCTAGCCCGGCAGCGGCGATGCTGCCGCTGGCAAGTGCGGCGGCAAGGGCTGGTTCGTCGACCGTGCTGCCCCGGCCGATATTGACGAAGACGCCGTTCGGCCCAAGAGCCGAGAGAATTTCGGCATTGACGGCCTTTTCCGTCGAGGCCCCGCCGGGCGCCACCGAGATCAGCGTGTCGACCGCCTCGGCGAGACCTTTCAGCGTCGGGTGATAGTCATAGGACAGGCCTTCGACGCGGCGCCGGTTGTGATAGGCGATGGGCAGTCCGAAAGCATCGAGCCGCCGGGCAATGGCGAGGCCGATGCGGCCCATGCCGAAGATGCCGACATGGCGACCGCGCAAAGTCAGCCGGCTCAGCGGATAGTTGCCGTTGCTCAGCCAGCTTCCGTCGCGCAGCCAGGCCTCGGCGCGCGGCAGTTCGCGGACGGCATTGATCAACAGGCCGAGCGCCGTATCGGCGACCTCTTCGGTCAGCACATCCGGTGTGTTGGTGACCATGATGCCGCGCCGTGCGGCGTGGCGGATGTCGACCGAATCATAGCCGACGCCGAAATTGGCGATAATCTCGAGCTTTGGCAGCGCGTCCATCAACGCGGCGCTTATGCCGCCAAAGGCGGCTATGCCGCGCACCGTATGACGCATCTCGTCGGTGACCAGCGACGGATCGGCGCGTTCGATCCGGACGCGGCTGAACGCCCCGTCGATGCGGCCGACCGCATGGTCGTTGAACTGGCCCGGCACCAGAATAGTAACAGCTTGCTGTTCGGTTTTTGTCATGCACGTTCCACCGGTTTGCCGGTCGACTGGCGCACATGCAGTTCCGGCTTGATCAGTTCCTGCGACGGCCGCACCGTCTGTCCGTTGAGTTTGTCGAGCAGCGCGCTGGCGGCGCGGCGGCCAACCTCGCGCTGGCCGTTCCACACGGTAGTCAGCGCCGGCGTGGCGATCGCCGCTTCCTCGAGGTCGTCGTAGCCGGTAACCGAGATGTCGATGCCCGGCACCAGCCCGGCGCGGGCAATGCCATTCATCAGGCCGATGGCGACGAGGTCGTTCCAGCAGCAGGCCGCGGTCGGCCTGTCCTTCAGCGCCAGGAACTGCCCGGCCGCCTCGAAGCCGGCCTGCTTGGTGCGCGGGCCGGGGATGCGCCAGGACGGCCTGACCTCAAGCCCTGCCGCCTCCATGGCGTTGACATATCCCTGATAGCGGTCGCGGCCGGTCGACGTCTGGTCGGTACCGCCGATCATGGCGATGCGCTTGTGGCCAAGCGAGATCAGATGGTTGGTGGCAAGCCCGGTGCCATAGGCGTCGTCGCCGCGAAACACCGGCACGTCGGCACCTTCGACGGTGCGTGCAATCAGCACTGCCGGGAGACCGTTCTCCTCGGCCAAGATTATGTCTTCGGGCGGCGTGCCGATGGCCGGCGACATGATGACCCCGTCAGCGCCAAGCTGCAGAAGCGTGTCTATGAAAGTGCGTTGTTTCTCGAGCTGGTCGTAGTGGTTCGACAGGATGAAGGTTTGCCGGCTGCGGTCGAGCTCGCTCTCTATCGAACGCAATATCTCGGCAAAGAACGGGTTCATGATGTCGTGGACGACGACGCCGACTATGCCCGAGCGCGAGGTGCGCAGGCTGGCGGCGCGGCGGTTGTAGATATAGCCGATGGCGCGTGCATGTTCCTTGATGCGATCGCGGGTGCCGCCGGCGACCAGCGGGCTGTCGCGCAAGGCCAGCGAGACCGTGGCCGTGGACACGCCGAGCGCATCCGCGATGGTCGAAAGCTTGATCTTCTGTGCCAGCGCCCTGCGCTCCCGAAGCAATTTAAACTGTTTAAAGGCCGGCTCTTATGCCATCGATTCCGAGCAAATCAAAGTTTTTTTGCCAGCGCTTCCGCCTCCGCGCCCAGCGTTGCGCGGTTGCGCACACGAAGCCGGTGCTCGCGGTGGACGATGTAGAGACCGCTGGCGACGATGACTGTCGCACCGGCCAGCGTCCAGCGGTCGGGAAACTGGTTGAAGACGATCAGGCCGGAGATGATCATCCAGATCATCTGCGAATAGGGATAGGGGGCCAGGGCCGTGGTGGTGGCAAGGCGATAGGCCTGCACAAGCAGCCAATGGCCGATGGCGCCGAAGACGCCAAGCATCAGCAATATGAACCAGTGCCAGCCATCCTGCGGCAGCGAAAGCGAAAACGGCAGTGTCGGCAGCAGCAGCACGGCCGGCGCCAACGCCGAAAACAGGATGAGGCTTTCCGAGGTTTCCGTCGCCGACATGCGGCGCGTCATGATGACGTAGAAACTGTTCGATAGCATCGAGCCGAGCGCAAAGAGATGGCCGACGCCAAAAACGCCGATGCCCGGCCGGGTGATGATGAGGACGCCGACAAAGCCGCTCATGATCGCCAGCCAGCGCCGCCAGCCGGCCCATTCGCCGAGCAACGGACCGGCAAGCGCGGTGATCACCATCGGGCCGAAGAAGTAGATCGAGGTGGTTTCCGCCAGCTGCAGCGTCCGCAGCGCGAGAATGTTGCATATCGTCGATCCGAACAGGAGCAGACCGCGCGTGAGATGCGCCGGCAGGTTGGCGGGACGAAAGCGCAGCGGCTCGCGCCATCCACGCAGAAAGACGCCGACGAGCAGCACATGGACCGCGAAGCGGGCCCAGGCGACGATCAGCGCCGAGACGCCGGCCAGCACAAGGTACTTGCTGCTGGTGTCGAGGAAGGTGAAAAACACATAGACGGAAAGCATGCACAGGATCGCCGCCGGCGATGTCGCGCTTTCGTCATGTCTTGGGTGAGCATTCAATTTCAGGCCGGACGGGAAGCAAGGCAGTCCTTCACCCATGCGGCAATTGTCGCCTGCGGGCAAGCCAAAACAGTCTGGCACAACGACGGCCGCCGACAGGCTCAGTTTGTTTCCCAGTGGCCGACCTAGTGGCCGACGACTCAGGCGTGCATGCGGGCGCCCTTGGTGATCTTGTCGACGAGTTTCTTTTCGGAGCGAAGCGCGATGCCGACCACCTTGGCATCCTCCGGCGCAAATTCGGCAAAGACGGCACGGTTGGCCAGATCATAACCAGTCGAAAACATTTCCTCGACATAGAGCGATACCGTCACACCACGCTCCAGCGCCCGCCGCTGGATTGCGCCAAGCGTCTGGCCGTCCGCCGAAAGCACGATGACCGGTTGGACCGACAGCGGGTTGTAGATATTGCCGGCGCGATCACGGTAGGGGTCGCCGATAATGTCGGGAAATTGCGCGACGATGCCGCTGGTCAGAAAGGCGGTGACATTGAGCTTTTGCCAGACGGGAAGATCATCCTTGAGCACGATTGCAAATTTTGTATCGAACATGCGACAGTTTCCAATCCGAAAAGGGGGCCAATCCGAGGCTGCGAGTGAAGCGATGCCGCACGATCTAGACCGGGAAGCCTTTCAGGGTCTTGGACGTTTGTGCGTGGATGCAGCCGAGAACTGCATCGTACCGGCACCCGGTGCTGCCGGGATGGAACGCATCGAGGCCCGATTCCACGGCAATGCCTTCGATCTCCATCGCCACGACACCTATGCGATCGGGGTGACGCTTTATGCCGTGCAGCGCTTCTGCTATCGCGGCCAAATGCATCAGAGCCTGCCTGGCCAGATCATTATCCTTCATCCCGACGAACTGCACGATGGCGGTGCCGGCACCGAAGACGGCTTGCGATACAGAATGCTCTATTTGGAGCCGTCCCTGATGCTCGATTGTCTCGGCGGCGGATCACTGCCATTCGTCGGGAATGCCGTGGTGACAGACCGCGATCTCCGCGCGACGCTGCTTTCGGCGCTCGGGCCGCTGGATCAGGAACTGGACGAGCTGTTTGTCGTCGATTTCATGACGCAGCTTATGCAAAGCCTGGCCCGGCACGCCGGTCAGCCGGCGAAACCGGTAGCGAAAACGGCGTGGCGCGCCGCCAGCCTGGCGCGCGACTATCTGGAGGAAAATGTCGCGCGGATTGTACGTTCAGACGAATTGGAGGCGATAACCGGATTGGACCGTTATGCCCTTTCGCGGCATTTCCGCGCCACCTTCTCCACCAGCCCGCACCGGTTCCTGGTGATGCGCCGGCTTCAGCGGGCCCGTCGGATGATCGAAGCCGACGAGCCGCTGGCGCAAATCGCCATCGCAGCCGGCTTCAGTGATCAAAGCCATTTCAATCGGCATTTCAAGAAGGCGTTCGGCGTCACACCGGGACGTTGGTCGGCACTGACGCGGCGGCCGTCAGCGGCGAACGCGTGAGCTATTCAAGCATCTTGTCTTCGATATCCAGTTCGTCATCCGGGAGCACCAGTTCGCCGTTCGACAGGTTCGCCTCGACGCGGGCAAGCAGCTTGAACAGCGCTTTTTGGTCCTTCTTGTCGAGACCCTTCAATGCCTGCTTTTCGGTCTTCTTCACCGACTTCTCGATGGCGTGGATGATTTCGCGGCCGGTGTCGGTGAGGAAAATATGCGCCTGGCGGGCATCGGCGGACGAGGCCCGCTTCTCCAGAAAGCCCTGCGCCTGCAGCCGGTTGATGGTCTTGGTGATGGTTGGCGGACGCACGCCGAGGCGGCCGGCAAGGTTGCCGGGCGTCTGCCCGTCCTCGCGGTCGAGCGCCAGCATGATCTGGTCCTGACCGGCATAGAAACCATGCGCCAGAAGCCGGGCGGCGAGCGCCGTGCGCGCCAGCCGCGCCGCCGAATGCAGCCGGCTCATTGTTGCAGTCTTGTCCGCCTTGGCCATGCTCATCCCTCCTCGGCCGAACCGGAACGGGCAGCATAGAAGCAGGCCGCCGATTGGCAATGACGATCGAAACATTCCGGCTCGGAAAATAGCTTTGCCGGCAAGCTTCGCGGTGTTCGCCGTGGCTAATGCCAGATGTTTATTTCAGTTAGATGACAAACGACTTTCCGCAATGGCTGGATGGGGACGTGACGAGGTGTTCTCAACCAGGTTTCACCGCGACCATCATCAACGCCTGATAGGCGTCCGCCATTTCCCGCAGCGCTGCCTGCGACAGCGGCCCGGCCTGCCGCGCAATGCCGTCCCGCGCGTTCGATGTATCGCGTTTGCCGGGGCGATCTTTATAGGGCGCGACGGTGGCGAATATCTGCTCGCTGAGGCTGTCGGGGAAGAACATCTGGCCGGTCATCACCGAGCGGTCGTCGGGGAAGATCTTGAAATGGATGTGGGTGGTGCGGCCGCGATACCAGCCGGGATAGATGGTGGCGAAAGAAGCGATGCCGCTTTCATCGGTTCTCTGCCAGCCGCGGAGAAAGCTCTGGCCGGACGTGTCGATATCCTGCCCGTCGCCCTGTCCGGGATATCCGGAATAGGCGCCCTGGGCATCGCAATGCCAGATATCGACGCGTGCGCCGGGAAGCGGGCGGCAGGCGGCGTCGACGATTTGCAGCCGCACATTGAGGGCGATGCCCTTCTTGCCCTCGGTGATGTCGGCGCGTTCGAGCTTCGGGTCGAAATAGAACGGCCCTTCTGTAACCTCGGGCGTGATGGTGCAGAAACCAGCACCGGCTTCAAACAAAGCAAGCCCGGCATAGGGCGAAACCTTCCCGGCCCTTGCACCGGCGGGCAGGAATATGCCGCCAGCGGTAACCGCAACGAGACCGAGCGCCTGCCGACGGCTCAGTGGCAAGGACTTGTCGGACATCTGGCGCCTCTTCAACGCGAACAGCTCCGTAAATGACCCCGCCTGTCTAGGGCCCGCTGTCAGGCGGCGCTAATGAAAGTTCGGCAATGTGAGGAAAGTTCGGCAATACCAGCCCCTCTTTGGCCCACCGGTTTGCCTCGTGCAAAAGCCGAGCACACATCCTATATGGAGCCGACAATCCTTTTCGAGGCACAATATGAGCGACGCACAGACGCAGATCCCCGTAACCGTCCTCACCGGCTATCTCGGCGCCGGCAAGACGACACTGCTCAACCGCATCCTTTCGGAAAACCATGGCAAGCGCTACGCCGTCATCGTCAATGAATTCGGCGAGATCGGCATCGACAACGAACTGATCGTGGAATCCGACGAGGAAATCTACGAGATGAACAATGGCTGCGTCTGCTGCACCGTGCGCGGCGACCTGATCCGCGTCGTCGAGGGCCTGATGCGCAGGCCCGGCCGCTTCGACGCCATCGTCATCGAGACCACCGGCCTCGCCGACCCCGTGCCGGTGGCGCAGACCTTCTTCATGGACGACGACGTGCGTTCCAAGACCAGACTCGATGCAGTGGTGGCGTTGGTCGACGCCAAGCACCTGCCGCTGCGTCTCAAGGATTCCCGCGAAGCGGAGGACCAGATCGCCTTTGCCGACGTTGTCGTGCTCAACAAGACCGATCTTGTCACCCCCGAAGAGCTGAGCAAGGTGGAGGCGACGATCCGCGCCATCAACCCGGCGGCACGAATCCACCGCACCACACGCGCCAGCGTGGCGCTGTCCGAGGTGCTCGATCGCGGTGCGTTCGACCTGTCCCGGGCGCTGGAGAACGATCCGCACTTCCTCGAGGCGCATGACGATCACGACCATCATGATCATGATCATGACCACCATCACCATGATCACGACGGCCATGATCACCACGATCATGACGGGCATCATCATGCGCACCCTTCCGACATCCATGACGTGACTGTGCAGTCGGTGTCGCTGCGCGGCGGCGAGATGGACCCGAAAAAGTTCTTCCCGTGGATCGAGAAGGTCACCCAAATGGAAGGCCCGAACATCCTGCGGCTGAAAGGGATCATTGCGCTGAAAGGCGATGACGAGCGCTATGTCATCCAGGGTGTGCACATGATCATCGAGGGCGACCACCAGCGCGCCTGGAAGGACAACGAGAAGCACGAGAGCCGGCTGGTGTTCATCGGCCGCGAACTCGACGCCGAGCGACTGAAGACAAGCTTCGAGGCCTGCCAGGCCGCTTGATTTCCGGACTTTATAGCGCTAGCGCTGCCCCTTCTCTCCTTCTCCCCTTGTGGGAGAAGGTGGCCGAGCGAAAGCTCGGTCGGATGAGGGGTGTTCCAGCTTGGCAAGGACGGCACTCCGTCCAGCACCCCTCATCCGTCTTGGCGCTGCGCGCCAATCCACCTTCTCCCACAAGGGGAGAAGGCGGAGCCTCGCCGACAGCCCGGCGGGGTTAGATGACAAGCAGAAATCTCGAACGGAATGATCTCTCATGCCGACAGTCGCCCCGCTCGATCTCGAAGGCCACTGCCTCGCCGCCGTGTTTCTCGGCGACGTGCCGCATTTTGCGCTGGCCGACGGCACAATCCATCGGCTCGACCACGGCCACAAGACGGTGCAGGCCAATGACGGAATGCTCGCCGCCTTCCATGATGCGGCAAACGACCGACTGATCACCGGTGGTGAGGACGGCAGGATCTTTGCCGTGACCCCAGGCGGCAATACAATGGAATTGGCGACCGCAGGCAAAAAATGGATAACCAGCGTCGCCGCCGGGCCGCAAGGCGCTGTTGCCTATGCTTCGGGCAAGATTGCCTATGTGCGCTTTGCCGACGGCAAAACCAGGGAATTCTCGCATCCGCGCTCGGTCGAGGGGCTTGCCTTCTCGCCCAAGGGCATGCGCTTCGGCGTTGCCCGCTACAATGGCGCGACGCTGCACTTCCCGGCTGCCGACGGCAAGCCGGTCGAGCTCGAATGGGCCGGCGCCCACACCGGCATCACCTTCTCGCCGGACGGCGGCTTCGTCGTCACCACCATGCAGGAAAACGCGCTGCATGGCTGGAAGCTCGCCGACGGCAAGCACATGCGCATGTCCGGCTACCCCGGCAAGGTGAAAAGCCTGTCGTGGAGCGCCAAGGCCAAATGGCTGGCGAGTTCCGGCGCGCCGGCGGCGATCGTCTGGCCGTTTTCCGGCAAGGACGGGCCGATGGGCAAGGCGCCGCTGGAACTCGGCACGCGCGGCAATGCGATGGTCACCTCCGTCGCCTGTCACCCGAGCCAGGACGTCGTTGCTATCGGCTATGATGACGGGATGGTGATGGCGGTGCGCTTCGCCGACGCCAAGGAAGTGCTGTTGCGCCGGCCCGGCAAGGGCGCCGTCACTTCGATGATGTGGGACAAGGAAGAGCGCCGCGTCGCCTTTGGCAGCGCTGCCGGCGACTGCGGCGTCATCGATATTTCGGCGTAGCCTGTTACTTACTCGGCTCCGCAAGATACTTTGCCGGTCAATTCAGCCTGCTTGCCGTCCTTTTCGGCCTCGGCCGTTCCATCATAGATTGAGAGCAAATAGCGGCCGTCATAGACGCCTTCGTCGCTGGCCTTGGTCAGGATCGCCAGTTCGACGTAGCCGTAGGCGTTTTCGACCTGCCGTTCGTGGTAGACGAGCAGCCGCAATTCCTTGTTGTCGAGCCAATATTGCGTGAGGTTCTGATCCTCGAACACCGTCTTGCGCAGACTGTCGGCAGCCGGCCTGCCCAGAATCTCGAGCTCACCGCTAAAATTGAAGGTCGGCCCGCCCATGCCTCTGGTGACCCCGGCACCGATCTGAAATTTGACGGCTGCATCCTCGGCGGAACACCAGATGCCGCCGGACGCCAGAGCCGCACCAACCGACGACAGCAGCGTTGTTGCGCAGACGGTCGCCCGCACCATCTTATGCCCTCCAGCCGAAGTACCATTGGCGCCCGAAGGCGGCTCGCGGTCAAGCGCCTGTTTTCATTCAAATGACCGCTGACCCAACACAGGGCAGCCGCCCGGCCAATTGCGGTAGCGGCCGCCGATTGTCTAATGTGCGACTGAGAGGGCCGCCATGAACGTCATGAACCATGCAAAGACTTCCATCGGCGGCATCGGCCCGGCCCGGATCGCCGAGTTGCGCGCGACCGAGGCAGAAGTCTTCTGCCGGGCGCGGCCGAAATCGATGGCGAAAATCGGCAATGGCCTGCCCGGCTTCTTCGGCGGCGTGCCGATGCATTGGATGAACGACTGGCCGACGCCGTTCCCGATCCTTGTCGATAGTGCCAGGGGCGCCATCATCAGAGATATCGACGGCAACCGGCTCGACGATTTCTGCCTTGGCGACACCGGTTCGATGTTCGGTCATTCGCCGCCGCCGGTCGCACGCGCCATCCGCAGGCAGGCCGGACGCGGCCTGACCTACATGCTGCCTGCCGAGAACGCGCTCGCCATCGGGCCGCTGCTGCAGCAGCGTTTCGGCTTGCCGTTCTGGCAGATCGCGACGACGGCGACCGACGCCAACCGCTTCGCGCTGCGGGTTGCCCGCGCCGTTACCGGCCGGGAGAAGATACTGGTCTTCAACGGCTGCTATCATGGCTCGGTCGACGAGACGATGGTGCGGCTGGTCGCCGGGAAAGCGGTGAATCGACCGGGACTGGCCGGCGAGTTCCGCGACCTGACGCGGGCGACTGATGTCGTCGAGTTCAACGATCTGCCGGCGCTCGACGCGGCACTCCGGGGCAACGATGTCGCCTGCGTCATCGCCGAGCCGGTGCTGACCAATTCCTGCATGGTGCTGCCCGAAGCCGGCTTTCATGATGGCTTGCGGCGTCTCACCCGTGCGACCGGCACGCTGCTTCTAATCGACGAGACGCATACAATCTCGACCGGTCCCGGCGGCTATACAAGCAAATACGGGCTGGAGCCGGACCTGTTCGTGCTAGGCAAGCCGATTGCCGGCGGCGTACCGGCGAGCGTCTGGGGCATGAGCGAAGACGTTGCGGCCCGCTATGCCGCTTATATCAGCCGGAAAGAGCCCGGCTACTCCGGCATGGGGACAACGCTGTCGGCCAATCCGCTGCAATTCGCAGCGATGCGCGCCACGCTCGAATACGTCATGACCGACGAGAACTACAGCCATATGGACAATCTGGCGCGGCGGCTCGACGCCGGGCTGACCGCCGTCATCGATCGCTATCGTCTGCCCTGGCATGTTGCTCGCGTCGGTGCCCGTGTCGAGTTCATCTGCGCGCCGGGCCTGCTGAGGAACGGCGGCGAAGCGGAGGCTGCGCACGTGCCGGAGCTCGAGGCGGCAATCCATGTCGCGCTGGTCAATCGCGGCGTGCTGATCGCACCCTTCCACAACATGATGCTGATCTCTCCTGCGACCAGCGCCGCCCAGGTGAACCGGCTGATCACTGCCTTCGGCGCGGTTGCGGCAAAGCTTACGGCGTGAGACAAGCTTGCGGCATGAAACAAGCGCCCAAGCAAAGTTTGAACCTGGTCACGGCATCCCCTTCGGGCTCGACGCCCGCCGAGGCGCTGGCCTTTCTCGACGCTCATCCCGAGATCGAAGCGTTCGACATCGTGCTGACCGACGCCAATGGCGTCGGGCGCGGCAAGATCGTGCGCCGGCATGAGTTGATGAGCATCTTCGAGGGGGGCCGGCACATGCCGATCTCGATCCTCGGCCTCGACATCACCGGCGAGGATGTTCACGAGACCGGGCTGATCTGGACGACGGGCGACGGCGACCTGCGGGCGTGGCCGATCCCCGGCACACTGGTGCCGCTGTTCGGCACCCAGCCGCCGCGCGGTCAGGTGCTGATGGTGATGTACCATCTCGATGGCCAGCCGATGTCGTCCGACCCGCGGCTGGCACTCGCCCGCCAGGTAGACATCCTCGCGGCCCAGGGCCTGCATCCGGCCGGCGCCTTCGAGCTCGAATTCTTCCTGCTCGCCAACGAGCGCGACGCCGAAGGCAAGGTGCAGCCGGCGCACGCGGTGCTTGACGGACGCCGCTCGGCCAAGACTGAGGTCTATTCCGTCGACCATCTGCACGGCATGGAGCCGCTGTTTTCCGACATCTACGCCGCAGCCAAGGTGCAAGGCATCCCGGCCGAGACGGTCATCTCGGAATATGCGCCCGGCCAGTACGAGCTGACGCTCAACTACCGCAAGGATGTGATGCGGGCGGCCGACGATCTCGTCATGCTCAAGCGACTGGTGCGGGCGCAGGCGCGCCGTCATGGTGTCACCGCTTGCTTCATGGCCAAGCCGATCGAGAAATATGCCGGCTCGGGCATGCATTTTCACGTCTCGCTGCTAGACGATGCCGGCAAGAATGTCTTTGCCGAAACCGGCGGCGAAAGCTGGTCGCTGCCGCTGCTGCGCGGCCTCGGCGGACTGATCCAGACGATGGCGGAATCGATGCTGGTCTTCGCGCCGCACGCCAATTCATGGCGGCGCTTCGTCTCGCAATCCTATGCGCCGGTGGCGCCGACCTGGGGCGTCAACAACCGTTCGGTGGCACTGCGTGTGCCGGCCGGCGATGCCAGGAACCGCCGCATCGAGCACCGGCCATCGGGCGTCGACGCGACTCCTTACCTGGTGGCGGCAACGGTGCTGGCCGGTGTCGTCAAAGGCCTCGACGAAGGCCTCGATCCCGGTCCCGAAACCACCGGCAATGGCTACGAATCAGCCGTCACGCGCACGACGATGCCGGTCGACTGGCGTGCCGCGATCGAGGCGGCAAGGGCGTCGACCTTCCTCAAGGGCGCATTGGGCGAAGACCTGCACCGGACGTTCGTGGCGATCAAGCAGTCGGAATATCTGCGCGTGGCGCGCACGGTCAGCGAACTGGATTATCACCTCTATCTGCACGAGGTGTAGGGCATCACATCGTCGGCCATCCGCCGGTGAAGGCCCATGCGGAATAATTTCAGCGGAACCTTCGGCGGGCTTTGCTCATTGCGTGTCTGATTGCAGGAGCGAGCAAGGCCGCCTTAGTCATGATCGCCAGGATGCAGACAACCCCGACGCCGCACCATGCCAAAGTGCAGGCAAGACGCTTGCCTGCAAGCAAGTCTCCGGAAACGACAGAAATCGACGCCAGGACGATTCCTGAACTGCGCGAAACGGCCAAGATCTGCCGCCGCTGTCCGCTATGGCACGACGCCACGCAGACCGTGTTCGGTGAAGGCCCTGATAAAGCCAAGGTGATCTTCGTCGGCGAACAGCCGGGCGACCAGGAGGACCTGGCGGGCAAGCCCTTCGTCGGTCCGGCGGGCAAGGTGTTCGACGCGATCCTGGACGATGCCGGCGTCGATCGGCTGAAAGTCTACGTCACCAACGCAGTCAAGCATTTCAAGTTCGAGCCGCGCGGCAAGCGGCGCATCCACTCCAAGCCGAACGCCGGCGAGGTGCAGGCTTGTCGCTGGTGGCTCGACAAGGAAATCGATCTGATCAAGCCCAATCTGGCGGTGGCGCTCGGCGCAACGGCGGCGCAGGCGCTGCTCGGCAAGGTGGTGCCGATCATGAAGATGCGCGGGGCCGTCGTGGAGCGTGACGATGGCTTGCGTGTCTTCGTCACCATCCACCCGTCCTTCATCCTGCGCATTCGCGAGCCGGCGGACAGGCAGGCAGAACGCGACCGGTTCCTGCAGGATATGAGAGCGGTGAAAAAGCTGATGGCCGCCTGAGCTATTTGATCAATATCGCCCTGAGATCGTTGACGTTTGTGCCGGTCGGACCGGGTACGAAAAGGTCATCTACGGCATTGAATGCCGTCCAGGCGTTGTTGCCGGCAAGCATGGCCTTGGCATCGATGCCCGCCTTATGCATCCGCGACACTGTCGAGCCGTCGGCGAAGGCGCCGGCATTGTCTTCCGAACCGTCTATGCCGTCGGTGTCGGCGGCCAGTGCGTGGACGCCCGCCAGGCCGCTGATCCCAATGGCGAAGGCGAGCAGGAATTCCGAGTTGCGGCCGCCTTTGCCTTTCGCGCGCAAGGTCACGGTCGTCTCGCCGCCCGACAGGATCAGCACCGGTTTTGCGAATGGCCGGTTGCGCGTCGCCACTTCGCGCGCGATTGCAGCGTGGACGCCGCCGACCTCACGCGCCTCGCCCTCGATGGAATCGGAGAGAATGACCGCTTCGATACCTTGGTACCTGGCTTCGGCCGCAGCCGCTTCCAGCGATACGCCGGCCGAGGCGATCAGATGTACCTCGTTGCGCGAAAAACGCGGATCATCGACGCGCGGTGCATCGGCGGCGGGCGAATTGATGTGCGCCATCACTGAAGCCGGTAGTTTCATGTCATAGGCGGCGATCGACGCTAATGCATCTTCGCGGCTGCCGGAATCGGGAACGGTCGGGCCGGAAGCGACCAGCGCGGGGTTATCGCCCGGAATGTCGGAGACCACCAGCGACACCACCTTGGCTGGATAGGCAGCGGCCGCCAGCCTGCCGCCCTTGATCGTGGAAACATGTTTACGGATGGTGTTCATCGCGGCGATCGGCGCGCCGGAGGCGAGCAGCGCCTCGTTGACGGCGATCTCATCGGCCAGCGTCAGACCTTCGGCAGGTGACGGCAGCAGCGCCGAGCCGCCGCCCGAAATGAGCGCCACGACGAGGTCGTCCGCAGTCAGTCCCTGGACCTTTTCGAGCAGCCGCCGTGAAGCTTCTAGCCCCGCGGCATCCGGCACCGGATGCGCCGCCTCGATGATCTCGATGCGCCGGCAGGCCGCGCCATAGCCGTAGCGGGTGACGACCAGCCCTTCGATCGGCCGGTCCCACACTTTCTCGAAAGCCGCCGCCATCTGCGCCGAGCCTTTTCCGGCACCGATGACGATGGTCCGGCCCTTCGGCCTTGCCGGCAAATGATCCTTGATCGTCCTCTGGGGATCGGCGGCGGCAACGGCGGCGTTGAAGATCGAAATGAGAAAGGACTTGGGATCGAGCGCGGTCATACTGAGGTACCACGGACGCTGTGCGAGCTTCTGCGGCGTTTGCGCTGCCCCTCACCGTTACCCTCTCCCCGCAGAGAGACGGCAAGAGGGGATCGCCAGCGTTGGAGCGTTTCCCTTGTCCCCGTCACTACGCGGGGAGAAGGTGCCGGCGGGCGGATGAGGGGCAGCGCCAACGTCACGATGTTGCTTCCGACGGCAGGACCAACTCCTGGCTATCGACGCCCAAGTAGCTACACAGCGTATCGACGACCACTCCGTGGTCCTCGCGCTCCGGTAGACCGGAGACGGCGATCACGCCGATGACGCCAGCGCCCTTGACAGTGATGGGAAAGCCGCCACCGGCCAGCACATAGTCGGCAATGTCCAGCCCTTCGCCGGGCTTGAAGCTGCGGTCGGGGCGCTGCTGCTCCAGCACCATGCGGTAGGTGCTTTTCAGGAACCGCCGCACGACGTTGATCTTGCGCCGCGCCCAGTCCGGATTGGAGGCGTTCGAGCCGGGCGTTGCCGCATAGAACAGCGGCCGGTCGAAAGTTCTGATATCGACGATGATTGGCAGGTTTTCCTTGAGAGCCCGGTCGCGGATCGCCGAGCCGATCTCGAAAGCGACGGCTTCGTCGAAGGCCGAAAAGACAAGCGTGGCTTCCTGTTTCTTGATCAGAGCGATGTCGTCCGCAACGGCCATGTCGTTCCCCTGTCGATCTCGCCTGTTGCTTTGGCGGATGGCTGCCGCCCGGTCAAGCCGGCCGCATACGACGGCTAAACCGCTATATCCGCCTTGGCCGCCCGGCCGGCGACATAGACCTCGCGCACGGCGCGGTCGTCGCCGAGTGTCTGCAGCAGAAACAATTCCTCGGCGAGCGTGTCCGCCGTCTCCACCCGCAGCCGCATCGCCGGCGTGGCGCGGGCGTCGAGCACGATGATATCGGCGTCGCTGCCTTCCTCCAGGGTGCCGATCTTTTCCGCAAGCGACAGCGCCTCGGCATTACCGCGGGTCAGCTGCCAGAAGGACTGGAACGGATTGAGCTTCTCGCCGTTCAGCGCGATCACCTTGTAGCCCTCGTCCATGGTGCGCAGCATCGAATAGTTGGTGCCACCGCCGACATCGGTGGCTGCGGCGATGCGAAGCGGCTTCTCGCGGCGGCTATAGCGCTGATAATCGAACAGGCCCGAGCCGAGAAACAGGTTGGAGGTCGGGCAGAACACCGCCACCGAGCCGCTATCCGAAAGCGCATCCGCCTCGCGCTCCGACAGGTGGATGCAATGGCCGAACAGGCTTCTGCGCCCGAGCAGCCCATAGTGTTCGTAGATGTCGGTGTAGTCCCGCGTCTGCGGGTATAATTGCTGCGTGAAGGCGATCTCGGCGTGGTTTTCCGACAGATGCGTCTGCATGTGCAGATCAGGATATTCGCGGCAGAGCGCGCCCGCCATCTCCAATTGCTCGGGCGACGAGGTGATGGCGAAGCGCGGCGTGATGGCATAGTGCTGGCGCCCCTTGCCGTGCCACTCATCGATCAACGCCTTGCTGTCGTCATAGCCCGATTGCGGCGTGTCGAGCACGCCGTCCGGCGCGTTGCGGTCCATCATCACCTTGCCGGCGATGTTGAGCATGTTGCGGTCGTGCGACTCTGCAAAGAACGCTTCGGCAGATTCCTTGTGTACCGAGCAATAGGCCGCGACTGTCGTGGTGCCGTGGCGCAACACTTCATCCAGGAACAGCCTGGCGATACGGCGGCCATGCTGGGCGTTCTGGAATTTGGTCTCTTCCGGAAAAGTGTAGGTGTTCAGCCAGTCGAGCAGTTCGGCGCCGAAGGAAGCGATGACCTGCATCTGCGGAAAATGTGCATGCGCATCGATGAACCCGGGCAGCAGCAGATGTGGCCTGTGGTCGATCTTTTTTGTTCCCTCGCCCGCCTTTTTCTCGACCTCGGCATAGGCGCCAGCGGCAACGATCCTTCCGTCGCGCATCAGCAGGCCGCCATCTTGCTCGTAGCGCCAGGCGGAATGGTCGTCGATGGTTTCTGGCCAGCGCAAAAACGACAGCGTGCGGCCGCGCAGCAGCGTGCTGGTCATGCTATTTCCCCGCGCCTTCGAACCAGGCTACCAGCAGTGCCCGTTCCTTGTCGGTGATCTGGGTGACGTTGGCGGGCGGCATGGCGTGGCTGCGTCCGGCCTGCAGGTAGATCTCGCCGGCGTGCTCGGCGATGCCGGCATCGGTATCGAGCATCACGCCCTTAGGCGCGTGGTAAATGCCCTCGTAGGACGGCTCCGCCGCATGGCACATCGAACAGCGGCCAAGCACTGTATCACGCACGGCGGGAAAATGCGCCGAGGCGACGTAGACCTGTGCCGCCGAGGACGTTTTGACCTCGCCGGTCAGCAGCTTCGGTGCCGTCGACAGCCAGATGATGACGACAAACAGGACGGCGGCGGCCAGCCAGGTCCAGGTCGGATTGCCTTTGCGCGCGTGCCTGGTATTGAAATAGTGCCGGATCAGCACGCCGATGATGAACACCAGCGAGGCAATGACCCAGTTGAACTCTGTGCCGAACGCCAGCGGATAATGGTTCGACAGCATCAGGAACAAAACCGGCAGCGTCAGGTAATTGTTGTGCAGCGAGCGCTGTTTGGCGATCTTGCCGTATTTCGGATCGGGCTTACGGCCGGCGATCAGGTCGGCGACGACGATCTTCTGGTTTGGGATGATGACCATGAAAACGTTGGCCGACATGATAGTCGCGGTAATGGCGCCGAGATGCAGGAAGGCGGCGCGGCCGGTGAACAGGTGGGTCAGTCCCCAGGCCATGAATACCAGCACCCCATACAGCACCAGCATCAGGCCGGTGTCGCTGTTGCCGAGCGGCGAACGGCACAAGAGATCGTACATCACCCAGCCGACGCCGATCGTCGCCAGCGACAGCAAGATGCCTGTAGGCACCGACATGGCAAGGACATTCGGATCGATCAGGAACAGGTCCGCCCCGGCATAGTAGACGACGCACAGCATGGCGAAGCCCGACAGCCAGGTGGCGTAGGATTCCCACTTGAACCAGGTCAGATGCTCGGGCATCTCAGCCGGCGCCACCAGATATTTCTGCACATGGTAAAAGCCGCCGCCATGCACCTGCCATTCCTCGCCGAAGGCTCCGGCAGGCATGCCCGGACGCTGGCGCAGCCCGAGATCGAGCGCGACGAAATAAAAGGACGATCCAATCCAGGCGATACCGGTGACGACGTGCAGCCAGCGCACGGCGAAACTCAGCCAATCCCAGAATATCGCGAAATCCATCATGAAAAAATCGTCCCTGCCGATCCACTGACTTTACGGACTGGAGCGCAAACGGAAAGGGCCGAGCTGCACGATGACTTTCAAAAAAAATTGGAAAATACTAGGCTGATCATACGCAGCCACACGAGAGCCACGGAAGCCGCATGGCCTATCTCGACAACATCGCCGTTTTCGTCCGCGTCGTCGAGCTCGGCAATTTGTCGGCGGCTGGGCGCGACATGCGCATTTCGCCGGCGGTCGCTTCCAACCGAATCAAGGAGCTCGAGAAGCACCTGGGCGTCAGGCTGTTCAACCGCACGACGCGACAATTGATGCCGACCGAGCACGGCACCGTGTTCTACTCCGGCGCCAAGCAGGTGCTGGAGGCGGTCACCGAGGCAGAAGCGGCGGTCAGCGCGCTATCCGGCCAGCCGCGCGGCACCATAAAGGTGACAGCGCCGCTCGGCCTCGGGCGGCGGCTGGTAGCATCCGGAATCCCGGATTTCCACGACAGATACCCAGATATCGAGGTGCGGCTCCGGCTTTCCGATCACAATGTCGATATCATGAAGGAAGGCATCGACGTTGCGTTCCGGCTGGGCATCATCGAGGATTCCAGCCTCAGGATGCGCGGCATCATGGACTGCGAGCGCGTGCTGGTAGCGGCTCCGCAATATCTGGACGTGCGCGGCGAGCCGACCGAGCCGCAGGAGTTGATCGGCAAGAAACACGATTGCCTGATGCTGCGCTATTCCGGCGCGCGCGAATATGTCTGGACGCTGCAGACGCCGAATGGGCCGCAAAAGTTCGAGGTGCACGGCCCCTACGATACCGATGATGGCGACGTGCTGACCGGCTGGGCGCTGTCCGGCCGCGGCATCATCAACAAGCCGCGCTTCGAGGTCGAGCCGTTTATCCGCGACCAGCGGCTGAAGGTGATCCTGAGCAACACGCCGCCGACGCCGGTGCAGTTCGCCGCCGTCTACCCGCACAAGAAGCTGCAGGATCCGAAGGTGCGGCTGCTGCTCGATTTCATGGCCGAGCGCTGCCAGCGGCTGATCAGGGATATTCTGGCCGGCAAATGATCGTCGGCTGGCCGGTTGCTTTCCGTCCAGCCGGCGAGATAATTCTCAAGGAATCTCGCTCAACAGGGAAAAGCGATGGCCAACGGCGCCACAATGTGTCTCGCCGTTTCACTGTCTCCGGAAGCCGCCCCTTCCCATCCGCCCGACGCCGGCTCGGACTTCAGTCTGCTGACGCGGTTCGTGCAAGAAGCCGAAGCGGCCGGTCTGGACATGGTGTTGCTGGGCGATTCCGCACCGGTTGCAGGCGGGCCGAACCGGCAAATGCGCTTCGAAGCAACGACCTTGCTGGCAGCGCTGGCGACGGTGACAAGCAGGATCGGTCTCGTCGCGGCAGCGTCGACGGTCGCCCACCAGCCCTATAATCTCGCGCGCCGTTTCGCTTCGCTCGATATTATCAGCCATGGCCGCGCCGGCTGGAACGCGAGCATGATGCCCGACCCGCGCGAGGCCGCCAATTTCAGCCGACAGGAAGGGTTTTCCGGCGATGATTTCCGCCTGCGCGCCGAGGAATTCATCGGCATCGTGCAAGGCTTGTGGAAAGGCTGGGACGCAGACGCGCTGCTGTTCGACAAAGTTGGCGGCCGCTTCTTCGATCCCGAGAAGATGCACCTTCTCGACCACAAGGGCGAATATTTTTCCGTGCGCGGGCCGCTCAACGTGGCGCGGTCGCCGCAGGACACGCCGGTGCTGGTCATGTCCGGCCTGTCCGAGCCCGACATGGATATTGCCGCCCGCACCGCCGATGTTGTCCTGCGGGACCAGCGATCGATCGACTGGGTTGACGATCTGAAGCGCCGTGCGCTTGCGTTCGGGCGCAGGCCGGAGGCGCTGAAAGTGCTGATGAACGTTGTCGCGGTTGCCGAAATAGCCGCCGCCCCGGACATGTTTGCGGATCGGCTCGAAGAGTGCTTTCGCTCCACAGCTTGTGACGGTTTTAACATTCTCATGCCGCGGATGGTAGCGCTCGACAATTTCGTTGATTGCGTGCTGCCGGGCCTTCGCCGCCGCGGCCTCGTTAGGCCTGGTTACCGCGGGGCGACACTTCGCTCCCATCTCGGACTTGCCGGGGAGGATCGGCAATGAGTACCGGTCTACGGCAGATGAAGCTCGGCGCCTTCCTGTGGGCGACAGGCCACCACATCGCCGCCTGGCGCCATCGGCAGGCGCATGTCACGGCCGGCATCGACATCGATCACTACATCCAGCTGGCGCGGACGGCGGAAGCGGCGAAGTTCGACATGATCTTCTGCGAGGACGCCGCCGGCGTGCGTGAGGCCAATGTCGATATCGCCAGCCAGACCTCACGCTCGATCGGCTTCGAGCCGATCAGCCTGCTTGCCGCGCTCGCGGTGCAGACGGAGCGCATCGGCCTCGTCTCAACGGCGTCGACGAGCTATAACGAGCCTTACGGGCTGGCGCGAACCTTCCTGTCGCTCGACCACCTGAGCGGCGGCCGTGCCGGCTGGAACCTTGTCACTTCCGCCAGCCAGATCGAGGCCGCCAATTTCGGCTCGACCGGTCTGCGCCCGCATGCCGACCGCTACGAACGCGCGCGCGAATTCGCTGCCGTGGTTGCTGGCCTTTGGCAAGGCCAGGGCGGACACGAAGGCAGAAGCTTTTCGGTGCGCGACCCGCTCGATCTGCCGCGCTCGCCCCAAGGTGCGCCGGTCATGGTTCAGGCGGGAGCGTCGGACGAAGGCCGCGATCTCGCCGCCCGGACCGCCGATGTGGTGTTCACTGCGGCGCAGACATTCGAGGAGGGGAAGGCTTTCTACGACGACCTCAGGGGACGGCTGGCGGCCTATGGGCGCGAGCCGGACGACCTCAAGATCATGCCTGGCGTCGCGCCGGTGGTTGCGGCAAGCGAAGCGGAAGCCCGGGCAAAACATGACGAACTGCAGGAGCTGATACCGGACGATATCGGTGTCGCGCTGCTTTCCAGCTATCTCAGCATATCCGATCTCGCGCGCTATCCCATCGACGGACCGCTGCCCGAGCTGCCGGCCAGCGAAGGCATGCAGAGCCGGCAGGCGCTCGTCATCGAGCAATCCCGCCGCGACAAGCTGTCCATTCGCCAGCTTGCCCGTCATTTCGCCGGCGCGCGCGGTCATTGGCGCGTCGTCGGAACTCCGGCCCAGATCGCCGACCAGCTCGAGGCACGCTTCGAGGGCGGCGCGGCAGACGGTTTCAACGTCATGCCATCCTATTTTCCCGGCGAACTCGAAGCCTTTGCCACGCTTGTCGTGCCAGAGCTGCAGCGGCGCGGGCTTTTCCGGAAGGATTATGAAGGCAGCACTCTGCGCGACCATCTGGGCTTGAAAACGCCGGCGTAAACGACGAGCGGAACGAAAGTCGGAGATCGCCGTTTTGGGATGCTGTGCCGCGGCGATGAGGGCGTCTGCGCGCATATTCGATTGACCATCCCAAACTTCGCCCTCTTTTCAAACCACGCGGACGCAACCGCCATAGGAGCCGATCATGGATGCCATCGCCACCCGCAATGACCTGCAATCCAATGCCAAGAAAGAGTGTATCGATCTTCTCAATGCCCGCCTCGCCGACGCCATCGATCTGGCCTTGATCACCAAGCAGGCGCACTGGAACGTCAAGGGACCGCAATTCATCGCCATCCACGAGATGCTCGACACGTTCCGCGAGGAGCTCGACGGCCATGTCGACACCATTGCCGAGCGCGCCGTACAGCTCGGCGGCACGGCGCTCGGCACCTCGCAGGAGGTGTCGAAGGCGACTATGCTGGAGGCCTATCCGACCGACATCCACAAGACCCGAGACCATCTGGCGGCGCTGATCGACCGCTATGCCGCGACCGCCAAGCGGGCACGCGCCGCGATCGACGAAGCGGCTGGCGCGGGCGACGCCGACACCGCCGACATCTTCACCGCCTATTCACGCTCGCTCGACAAATTGCTGTGGTTCCTTGAGGCGCACACGCAGGAGAAGGAATAGCCAAAACGTCAGCCAGCCATCGCCTTGCGGTGAGGGGCTTTGGACTGAGCGGACGGTGCCGCCGCATGGCCGGCCAACGCTGTCATAATCTCGGCTACGGCGAGTGCGGCGATCACCTGCGGGCGCTTGTCCTTAACGGCATCGCCGCCGATCGGCGAGACGAGGTGGGCAAATTCCGCCTCGCTTCCGTCCGCCGATTTCAGGAACCAGTTTCGGAACGTCGCCTTCTTGGTTCTGGAGCCGATCATGCCGACATAGGCGGCATCCCGGCGTTTCAGAGCCTCGGCGACGATCAGGAAGTCCAGCGCGTGGTCATGTGTAAGGACGACGAAGGCGGATCCAGCCGGGGCTTCGCGCACCATCGCCTCAGGCATCGGCGTCAGCTTGGTTTCGACCGCTTCCGGCATGCCTTTGAGCGCCTCGGCTCGCGTCTCGACAACGACGACATGCACCGGCAGCAAGGCCATCGCGGAGGCCAGCGCCTGGCCGACATGGCCGCCGCCGAGGATGTAGACATGCGGTCGCTGCGCTTCCTCGGTTTCCGCCGCCGCAACCAGCTTGGCTTCAAGCGCGGGGTCGACCAGCTGGATCAGCAGCTCGACCCTGCCGCCGCAGCACTGCCCGATGTCCGGGCCGAGCGCGATGTCGAGGGTGGCGCGGATATCCCTCCCCCTTGAGGGGAGGGTGGCGGCGAAGCCGCCGGGTGGGGTCGCCGCGGCAGTGCTCGACGCGCTGGCGGTACCTTCTGAGACGACCCCCTCTGGCCGCTCCGCGGCCATCTCCCCCTCAAGGGGGGAGAAAAGCATCTGTCGCGCTTTGTCGATCGCCATGTATTCGAGCTGGCCGCCGCCGATCGTACCGAAAGTGGCCGATCCTGAGACGAGCATGAAGGCACCCGTCTCGCGCGGCGTCGAACCTTTTGTCCGGGCCACCTCAACGAAGGCGACCCGGCCGGCGCCGGCAAGAAAGGCTTTCAGGCTCTGCACTTTCGCGTTCATCATTTGCGTTCCCTATCGGGAAATATAGAGTTTTTCGGCCTGAATTGCACGTTTTCCGGGATTCAAGTGCCGGTTTTGGCTTCGCGCTTCAGCCGTTCGATCGCCATCAGCACACGCTCCGGCGTGGCCGGCGGGTCGAGGCGCGGGCAGATCTTGTGGCTGGCAACGCTCGCCACTGCGTCCGACAGCGCATGCAGCACCGACATTGCGAGCGGAAAGGGCGGCTCGCCGACCGCCTTGGAGCGGTACACCGTCGGCTCGCCTGCTTGCGCCCAGTCGGCCAAAGTCACATTAAAAATCTTCGGCCGGTCCGACGCGAGCGGGATCTTGTAGGTCGATGGCGCATGGGTGCGCAGCCGCCCCTTGTCGTCCCACCACAGTTCCTCCGTTGTCAGCCAGCCCATGCCCTGGATGAAGCCGCCCTCGATCTGGCCGAGGTCGATGGCGCGGTTCAGCGAGCGGCCGGTTTCGTGCAGGATGTCGGTGCGCTCGACGATATATTCGCCGGTCAGCGTGTCGACAGACACTTCCGAGCACGCGGCGCCGTAAGCGAAATAGTAGAAGGGATGGCCCTCGCCCTTGTCGCGGTCCCAATGGATTTTCGGCGTCTTGTAGAAACCCGCCGCCGAAAGCTGGATGCGCGCCATATAAGCCTGCCTGACGAGATCGGCGAAGGCGATCTCCTGGTTGCCGATGCGCACGCGGTTGGGCAGGAACAGCACCTGGTCGCGCGGCACCTGGTATCTCTCGACGGCAAAATTGGTCACCCGGTCCTTGATCTGGCGGGCGGCATTCTGCGCCGCCATGCCGTTGAGGTCGGAGCCGGAAGACGCGGCGGTGGCCGAGGTATTCGGCACCTTGCCGGTCGTCGTCGCGGTGATCTTGACCTGATCGAGGTCGATCTGGAACTCTTCCGCCACAACCTGCGCCACCTTGACATAGAGGCCCTGCCCCATCTCGGTGCCGCCGTGGTTCAGATGCACCGAACCATCGGTATAGACATGCACCAGCGCGCCGGCCTGGTTGTAATGGGTGGCGGTGAACGAGATGCCGAACTTGACCGGCGTCAGCGCCAGTCCGCGCTTGATGAAGCGGCTGTTGGCATTGAAAGCATCGATGGTGCGGCGGCGCCTCGCATAGTCGGAACTCGCCTCCAGCTCGGCGACGATGCGGTGGATGATGTTGTCCTCGACCGTCTGGTGGTAGGGAGTGATGTTGCGGTCGCTGGTGCCGTAGAAATTCTTCTTGCGGATTTCGAGCGGGTCCTTGCCGACGGCAAACGCGACTTCGTCGATGACGCGCTCGGCGCCGACCATGCCTTGCGGGCCGCCGAAGCCGCGAAAGGCGGTGTTCGATACCGTATTGGTGTAGAGCGGCGCCGATTGCGCGTGCACCGCCGGCCAGAAATAGGTGTTGTCGCAATGGAACAGCGCGCGGTCAGTGACCGGGCCGGAGAGGTCGGCCGAGAAGCCGCAGCGCGCCGCGAACATGAAATCTATGCCCAGAATATTGCCTTCGTCGTCGAAGCCGACCTCGTAGTCGACGAGGAAATCGTGGCGTTTGCCGGTGGCGATCATGTCGTCGTCGCGGTCAGGCCGGATTTTCACGGCCCGATGATGTTTCTTCGCGGCGATAGCGGCCAATGCCGCAAACTGATTGCCTTGCGTTTCCTTACCGCCGAAAGCGCCGCCCATCCGGCGGATTTCCACCGTCACCGCATGGCTCGGCACACCCAGCGCATGGCTGACCATGTGCTGGATTTCGCTCGGGTGCTGGGTCGAGGAATAGATGGTGACGTCGTGGTCCTCGCCGGGGATGGCCAAGGCGATATGACCTTCGAGATAGAAATGCTCCTGGCCGCCTATGCGCATTTTTCCCTTCAGCCGGCGCGGCGCCGCATTGATCGCAGCCGCTGCATCACCGCGCCTCAGCGTCAGCGGCGGCGTGACCAGCTTATCTTTCCGGGGATCGAGCTCACCGACATCGGCGACGAACGGCAATTCCTTGTATTCGACCTTGGCCAGCCTCGTTGCACGGCGCGCCTGCTCGCGGGTTTCGGCAATGACGCAGAAGATCGGTTGGCCAAAGAATTGCACCTTGCCGTCGGCCAGCACCGGCTCGTCGTGACGGCCGGTCGGCGAAATGTCGTTCTCGCCTGGCACGTCGCTCGCCGTCAGCACGTCGATGACGCCGGGTGCGGCGCGCACCGCCGACAGGTCCATGCTGGTGATGGTGGCATGCGTCGCCGTCGAAAGCCCAAGGCAGCCGTGCAGCGTGCCGGCCGGTTCCGGCATGTCGTCGATATAGACGGCCGTGCCACTGACATGCTTGTGCGCGGAATCATGGCGCTGGTCGGTGGCGACGCCGCCGGCGATTTTTTGCGCCTTCAGGTTGGGGGTGGCGTGCTTGTTCATCATGCCGCCTCGTGCCGTGATACCTGGATCGGCGCCCGGGTGCCGGTGGTTTCGGCAAAGAAGCGCAGCAGCAGGTTGCGTGCCGCCAGCGCCCGGTATTCGGCGCTTGCCCGCATGTCGGTCAGCGGCGTGAAATCGCCGGCGTACGCGGCCATCGCCGCCTCGACCGTCGCTTCCGTCCAGGGCTTGCCAAGCAATGCCTTTTCGACGCCAAAGGCTCGCTTCGGCGTTGCCGCCATGCCGCCATAGGCGATGCGCACATCCGCCACCGTGCCATGCTCGGCGAGCTTCAGGAAAAACGCGCCTAGCGCTGCTGTGATGTCTTCGTCGCGGCGCTTGGTGATCTTGTAGACGGCAAATTTCGTCTCGCTGCCCGGCACCGGAACATGCACGGCCTCGACGAATTCGCCGGGCTGCCGGTCCTGTCGGCCATAGGCGATGAAAAACTCCTCGAGCGGGATCGTCCGCCGCTTGTCGCCGCGGCGCAGCGTCAGGCGGGCACCGAGTGCGATCAGCGGCGGCGGCGTGTCGCCGATCGGCGAACCGTTGGCGATATTGCCGCCGATGGTGCCCATGTTGCGCACCTGATCGCCGCCGATGCGGTCGAACAGCGGGCCGAGCGCCGGGATGCGTTTCGCCAGCGTCGAGAAGGCTTCGCTATAGGTGACACCGGCGCCGATCGAGATGACGCCCTTGTCCTCGGAAATCCCGCACAGACCATCGAGATTGCCGATGAAAACCGCCGGCGCAATATCGCGCATGTGCTTGGTCACCCAAAGGCCGACATCGGTCGAACCCGCGACGATAGTGGCGCCCGGCTCCTTGACGAGTACGCTGGCCAGATCGTCGGCATTGGCCGGCACGATCAGCCGCTTGTTGCCGGAGCCGATCTCGATGCGCGAACCGTCCTTCATCGCTTCGAGCTTGGCCGTGACTGCCTTGCGCTCCGCCGCCAACGGATCCTTTGCCGCCGTGCGGTAGCTGGAGATGGCGCGCGCCGCGCGCATGATCGCCTCGTATCCGGTGCAGCGGCAGAGATTGCCTTGCAGCGCCTTTTCGATGGCGGCGTCCGACGGCTCCGGCGCCCGCATCCACAGAGCATAAAGCGACATGACGAAACCCGGTGTGCAGAAGCCGCATTGCGAGCCGTGGAAATCGACCATGGCCTGCTGCACGGGATGCAGTTTTCCTGCGTCGCCGCGCAGATGCTCGACGGTCACGACATGCGTGCCGTCTAGCGAGCCAAGGAAGCGGATGCAGGCATTGACGCTTTCATAGACCAGTGTTCCACCGGAGAGCCTGCCGACCAGCACCGTGCAGGCGCCACAGTCGCCCTCGGCGCAACCTTCCTTGGTGCCGCGCAGCGAGCGGTCGAGCCGCAGCCAGTCGAGCAGGGTCTGGTCGGGTGCAATCGTGCCGAGCGCGACGTCCTCGCCATTGAGGATGAAGCGGATTTCGTTGCGTGTCTTGATCCCTGCCATCTCAGCTTCCCCGGTAGGTCGAATAGCCGTACGGCGACAGAAGCAGCGGCACATGATAGTGCATCGGCTCGGCCATACCGAAGCGGATCGGCACATGGTCGAGGAAGGCCGGTTCCGCCAGTTTTGTCCCTTGCCCGCGCAGATAATCGCCGGCCGCAAAGACCAGCTCGTATTCGCCGGTGCGGAATTCCGCGCCGGCAAGCAACGGAGCATCGCAACGGCCGTCATGATTGGTGACGACCGTTTTCAGATGCGTCCGGGCCTGACCGTCAAGATGATAGAGCTCGATCGACAGACCGGCCGCCGGTTTGCCGGCCGCAGTGTCGAGGACGTGGGTCGTCAGGCGCCCGCCTTCGGCTTTCGACGTTTCCGCCACTGGCTGCTCCATTCCCTGAACGGTCGAACACTATTCATGAATTGTGCGCCAATTAAAGGCGATGCATAAGTCCCGGTCGAGCGGAGCGCGACAAAAACACTTTCAAAAATTTCGGGGGAATGCGCAGGCACTCCTTTCGACTATCCTGATCACAATTTCCGGCAGGAGCGAGAATGCGTTACGAACGAGACATGCGCGGCTACGGAGCCAATCCGCCGGATCCGAAATGGCCCGGCGGGGCGCATGTCGCGGTGCAGTTCGTCGTCAATTACGAAGAGGGCGGCGAGAATTGCGTCCTGCACGGCGACAAGGCTTCGGAGGCTTTCCTGTCGGAGATCGTCGGCGCCGCGCCCTGGCCCGGCCAGCGCCACTGGAACATGGAATCGATCTACGAATACGGCGCCCGAGCCGGCTTCTGGCGATTACTGCGCCTGTTCAGCGAGGCACAGGTGCCGATCACCTGCTATGGCGTCGCCACGGCCCTGGCACGTTCGCCCGACCAGGTTGCGGCGATGCAGGAGGCCGGCTGGGAGATCGCTTCGCACGGGCTGAAATGGATCGACTACCGCGACCATACCCCGGAAGACGAGCGCCGCGACATGGAGGCGGCGATCCGGCTGCATTATGAGGTGACAGGGGCGCGGCCGACCGGCTGGTACACCGGCCGCACCTCGATCAACACGGTGCGGCTGGCGGCGGAAGAGGGCGGCTTCGACTATGTGTCGGATACCTATGACGACGAGCTGCCCTACTGGTTCGAGCACGTGGTGCCGGATGGCACGGCGAAACCGCAGCTGATCATACCCTACACGCTCGACGCCAACGACATGCGCTTTGCCACGCCGCAGGGCTTCAATTCGGGCGACCAGTTTTTTGCCTATCTCAGGGATAGTTTCGATACGCTCTATGCCGAGGGCAAGGCAGGGCGGCCGCGCATGATGAATATCGGCCTGCACTGCCGCCTGGTTGGGCGGCCGGGCCGGGTCGCGGCACTGAAGCGCTTCATCGACTACGTCAAATCGCATGACAAGGTCTGGCTGGCACGACGCATCGACATTGCAAAACACTGGCAGGAGACGCATCCGTTCCGGTTGCCGGCGCTGCGCCCGTCGAAAATGGAATTCGAGGCCTTCGTCCACACATTCGGCGGCGTCTTCGAGCATTCGCCGTGGGTTGCCGAGCGCGCTTATGAGCTGGAGCTCGGCCCGGCCCATGACAGTGCCGGCGGCCTGCACAACGCGCTCTGCCGCGTGTTTCGCGCGGCCAGCGAGGCCGAGCGGTTTGCTGTGCTCAATGCCCACCCCGATCTTGCCGGAAAACTGGCACAGGCCAAGCGGCTGACGGCGGAATCGTCGAGGGAACAGGCTTCGGCAGGGCTCGACGCGCTGACCGAGAAGGAGCGCGAGCTGTTCGCAAAACTCAATGCCGCCTACGTCACCAGTTTCGGTTTCCCCTTCATTATTGCGGTGAAAGGAAAGACCAAGGCGGAGATCCTGGCCGAGTTCGAGGCGCGTATCGGCAACAGCCACGACGTCGAATTCGAAACCGCCTGCAGACAGGTCGAGTGCATCGCGCTGCTTCGTCTCAAGGACATGCTTCCGCAATAGGGCTTCGGCTGCCGCCATGGGCCGTGGCTTCCGCAACAGGCTTGAATTTATGGATATGATGAAAATGGCCGAGCGAACCTATTATGCGCCGCAGGGCGGACATCCCGGCCAGAGTGAATTGCTGACCGGCCGCGCTGTGTTCACACAGGCCTATGCGGTCATCCCCAAGGGTGTGATGCAGGACATCGTCACCAGCGCCTTGCCGTTCTGGGATGGGACACGCGTCTGGGTGCTGTCGCGGCCGCTGTCGGGTTTTGCCGAGACGTTTTCGCAATACATCGTCGAGCTCGCGCCCGGCGGCGGCAGCGACCGCCCCGAGCTTGACGCCGCCGCCGAAGGTGCCCTGTTCGTAGTCGAAGGCGAGCTATGCGTTTCGCTTGCCGACAAGAAACATAGCTTAAGGCCGGGCGGCTTTGCCTACCTGCCCCCGGCGAGCGGGTGGACGGTGCGCAATGAAAGCGGTGCCGCCGTCCGCTTTCACTGGATCCGCAAGACTTATGACGCAGTCGACGGCATCGACCAGCCGCAAGCGTTCTTCGCCAACGAACAGGAAATCGCGCCGACGCCAATGCCGGGTACCGAAGGCCGATGGGCGACGACGCGCTTCGTCGATCCGGCCGACATGCGCCACGACATGCATGTCACCATCGTCACGCTCGAGCCTGGCGCGGTCATTCCCTTCGCCGAGACGCACGTCATGGAGCACGGGCTCTATGTGCTGGAGGGCAAGGCGGTCTACCGTCTCAACCAGGACTGGGTCGAAGTCGAAGCCGGCGACTATATGTGGCTGCGCGCCTTTTGCCCGCAGGCTTGTTATGCCGGCGGGCCGGGCAAATTCCGCTATCTCCTCTACAAGGACGTCAACCGCCACGCCAAGCTTGGCAGCGCCGGCGTCGTGAGACCTACACCATGACCCGCATCGTCGCGCGGCCGCTGACCCGCGAGAATTTCGCCGAATTCGGCGACGTCATCGATATGGGCGGCGACAACCATTATCCGATCAATGGCGGCAAGGCTGAGCGCTACCATGACCTCGCCACGGCGGAAGCACGAGGGCCGAATGCGCGCGTGCTGATCTCGATGGTGCGTGGCACGCCCTATGAGCTGCCGTTGAAGCTTACCATGGTGGAGCGCCATCCGTTTGGCAGCCAGGCCTTCATCCCGCTGTCACCACGGCCGTTCCTGGTCGTCGTCTGCCATGACGGCGAAGAGGGCCCGGGCGAGCCGCATGCCTTCATCACCGCGCCCGGGCAAGGCATCAACTATCCGCGCAATCTGTGGCACGGAGTTCTGACGCCGATCGGCGATGTCCAGGATTTTGTGGTCGTCGACCGCGGCGGCGACGGCTCCAATCTCGAAGAGTGCCATTTCTCGCACGCCTACGAGATCGATCTTCCCGACGGGATTAGATGATGACCGACATTTCGCTGATCGACCGACTGCTCGACGTCATCGAGCACGACATCGTGCCGAAGACCGTCGAAGGCGTCGCGCACGGCAATAAGCTGTTCGGCGCGGCCATTCTGCGCAAGGACGACCGCTCGCTGGTGCTTGCCGAAACCAACAACGAGACCGAAAACCCGCTCTGGCACGGCGAGGTGCATTGCCTGAAGCGCTTCTACGAAATGCCTAAAGCCGAACGCGTCGACACCAAGGACGCGATCTTTCTTGCCACGCACGAACCCTGCTCGCTCTGCCTGTCGGCGATCACCTGGACCGGCTTCGACAATTTCTTCTATCTGTTCAGCCACGAAGACTCGCGCGACAGCTTCGACATCCCGCACGATTTGAAGATCCTGAAAGAGGTCTTCACCCTCGATCCCGGCGGCTACAATGCCGAGAATGCCTATTGGAAGAGCTTTTCGATCCGCAAATTGGTGCGCTCGCTGCCCGATGCCGAGCGCGAGCGGCTGGAAGCGCGTATCGGCGCAATATCAGCGCGCTATGACGAATTGTCCGCCGCCTATCAAGCAAGCAAGGCCGAAAACGACATACCGCTGAATTGACGCGGATTGACCAGCCGAATTCGTTGACTGGCCCATGACGCGCTCTCACGGGCTCCATCATCTGGCGCTCCTGGAGTTCGCCCGCATGAAAATCGTCACTGAATTCCCACGAAAGATCGTCGAATTTCCGGATATGGGGATCATCATGCCGGACGGCTGCCGGCTGTCGGCGCGGGTGTGGATGCCGGCCGATGCTGCCGACGATCCAGTGCCGGCAATCCTCGAACACCTGCCCTATCGCAAGCGCGACGGCACGATCTATCGTGATCAGCTGACGCATCCCTATTTTGCCGGCCACGGCTACGCCTCGATCCGCGTCGACATGCGCGGCAATGGCGATTCCGAAGGGCTGATGGACGACGAATATTCCGAGCAGGAATTGCAGGACGCTTGCGACGTCATCGCCTGGGCGGCGGACCAGCCCTGGTGCAACGGCAATGTCGGCATGATGGGCATTTCGTGGGGCGGCTTCAACTGCCTGCAGGTAGCAGCCAAGCAGCCGCCGGCGCTGAAGGCGGTCATCAGTCTCTGTTCGACGGTCGACCGCTATGCCGACGACATCCACTACAAGGGCGGCTGCCTGCTGATCGAGAATTTCGGCTGGGCCTCGACCATGCTGTCCTATTCGTCAAGGCCGCCGGATCCGTTGCTGGCCGGCGACAACAGATGGCGCGACCTGTGGCTGACCAGGCTGGAGAACCAGCCCTTCCTGGCACCGCTGTGGCTGAAGCACCAGCATCGCGATGCCTATTGGAAGCGCGGCTCGATCTGCGAGGACTATTCCGCCATCCATGCCGCGGTGCTGTCGATCGGCGGCTGGCATGATGGCTATCGCAATACGATTTCCCATCTCGCCGTCAATATCGAGGCGCCGGTCAAGGGCATCGTCGGCCCGTGGATCCACAAATACCCGCATTACGCCGCGCCCGAACCGCGCATCGGCTTCCTGCAGGAGGCCTTGCGCTGGTGGGACCGCTGGCTGAAGGACATCGACACCGGCGTCGAGGCCGACCCCGCCTACCGCGCCTATGTCATGGACAACGTGCGTCCGGCGCGCTGGCATCCCGAGCGGCCGGGCCGCTGGGTCGCTGAATCGGAATGGCCGTCGCCCAACATCAAGACCCAAGAGGTTGAGCTTATCGCTGAAGGCAACCACGCCATCGTCGCTTCGCCGCAAAGCTGCGGCCTCGCCGGCGGCGAATATTTCCCCTTCACCTTCGGCCCGGAACTGCCGGGTGACCAGCGCCCCGACGATGCGCTGTCGGTGTGCTTCGACCAGCCGGTGCTGACCGAAACGATCGACATTGTCGGTGCTCCCGAAGTTGTGGTCAGGGTCTCGTCGGACCGGCGCCAGGCGAACATCGCGGTTCGGCTGTGCGACGTCCATCCGGACGGGGCATCGGAGCTGATCTCGTACGGCGTGCTCAACCTGACGCATCGCAACTCGCACGAATTTCCCGAAGCGCTGGTGCCCGGCGAAACCGTCAGCGCCCGGGTGGTGCTCGACCAATGCGCCTATCGCGTGCCGGCCGGCCATCGCTTGCGCGTTGCCGTTTCGAACGCCTACTGGCCGATGATCTGGCCGTCGCCGGAGCCGGTCCGGCTGGAATTGTCGGCCGCGACATTGATGCTGCCGGTGCGCCCGCCAGCGACAGGCGACGAGGTCACCTTCCCCGCTCCCGAAGGTGCTGCGCCCTGGGCAACGGAGACGCTTCGGCCCGCCAATTCCGAGCGTCATGTCGATCGCGACGAAAAGACCGGAATGATTACGCTTTTCATCGTCGACGATTTCGGTGAGGTGCGCGACCTGGGGCATGGCCTCGCCAATGGCAGCATCGCCAGAGAGACATGGGCGATCCATCCCGACAATCCGCTGTCAGCCTCGGGCAAGACGCATTGGACCCAGACGCTGTCGCGAAATGGATGGTCGGTGCGCACAGAAACCTTCGCCGAAATGCGGTCCGACGCGCAAAGCTTCGTGGTTAGCGCCAGAATCGAAGCCTATGAAGGCGAGAAACTCGTCTTCGAGCGCAACTTCGAGGAGAAAATCCCGCGCGCACTGCTTTGAGCGCTTATAGCGATTGGTCCAATTGCGACGCACGATTTACGCCACGGCATGTCGCATTCGGTCTTGCTTACCGCTTTCCCTTACGGTCATTATTCTCCCGATAGAAATGAGAAAAACGACCATAAGGTCGGACCAACAGAGTGAGGAACTCAACATGTCGAACGAACTGGAATATCTGAGCCGGCGCGTTGCGTCCGGCAAGCTGAGCCGTCGCGATTTTCTCGGCCGGGCAGCAGCGCTCGGCGTCACCGCAACCTTCGCCAATTCGCTGCTATCCAGCGCTTCCCGCGCGGCGGGTCCGGTCAAGGGCGGCACGCTCAAGGCCGGCCTGGTCGGTGGCGAGTCCACCAACAGCCTCGATCCGGCGCTGTTTATGACGCAGGTGCCGTTCGCCTTCGGCAAGATGTGGGGCGAACTGATCGTCGAACTGTCTCCCGAAGGCAAGCTCGAGAACCGCATCGCCGAGGAGATCGGCTCGTCGGACGACGCCAAGACCTGGACGCTGAAGATCCGCGATGGCGTCGAGTTTCACAACGGCAAGAAGGTGACCGCAGAGGACGTGGCCGCCACCCTCGAACGCCATTCGGACGAGAAGTCGAAGTCCGGCGCGCTCGGTTACATGAAAGGCATCGAGAGCATAAAGGCCAGCGGCAAGGAAGTGGTGCTGACGCTGAAGGAGCCGAATGCCGACCTGCCCTACCTGCTTAGCGACTATCACCTGATCATCCAGCCGAACGGCGGCAAGGACAAGGCCGATGCCGGTATCTCGGCGGGTCCTTACAAGGTCACCACCAACGAGCCCGGCGTGCGCCATGGCGGCGAGCGCTTCGCCAATTACTGGCAGGGCGACAAGATGGGCCATGCCGACCAGATAGAGATCATCGTCATCAACGACGCCACGGCCCGCACGGCGGCGCTGCAGGGCGGCCAGGTCAACATGATCAACCGGGTCGAGCCGAAGATCGTCGATCTGATCAAGCGCGTGCCCGGCGTCACCATCCGCAACCATTCGGGACCCGGCCACTACGTCTTCATCATGCACTGCGACACCGCGCCGTTCGACAACAACGACTTGCGGATGGCGTTGAAGCTGGCGATCGACCGCGAGGAGATGCTGAACAAGGTGCTGCGTGGCTATGGCTCGCTCGGCAACGACTTCCCGATCAATGCATCGTACCCGCTATTCACCGAGATCGAGCAGCGCAAATACGATCCCGATAAGGCCAAGTTCCACTACAAGAAATCGGGCCATGACGGTGCCGTCCTGCTCCGGACGTCGGACGTCGCCTTCCCCGGTGCCGTCGATGCCGCACAGCTGTTCCAGCAAAGCGCGGCCAAGGCCGGCATCAAGCTGGAGATCAAACGCGAACCGGGCGACGGCTACTGGTCGGAAGTCTGGAACAAGCAGCCCTTCTGCGCCTCCTACTGGGGCGGCCGGTCGACGCAGGACCAGATGTACTCTACCGCCTATCTGTCGACGGCCGACTGGAACGACACACGTTTCAAGCGTCCGGATTTCGACAAGATGGTGCTGGCGGCTCGCGCCGAGCTCGACGAGGCCAAGCGCAAGGCAATGTACCACGACATGGCTGTGATGGTGCGCGACGAGGGCGGCTTGATCCTGCCGATGTTCAATCAGTTCATCGACGCGACGGGCGCCAAGGTCGCCGGCTGGGTGGATGATCCGCATCAGGAGTTGATGAACGGATATGCTCTGGCGAAGTGCTGGCTCGAAGCCTGAGCCCGGCCTTGCGGATATGTCCTCACCCATCGTGAAACTGGTGGCCCAGCGCATTGCGCTGGGCATTCTGCTGCTGTTGGCCGTTTCGGTCCTGATCTTCGCCGGCACCCAAATCCTGCCCGGCGACGTCGCGCAAGCCATTCTCGGGCAGTCGGCGACACCGGAGTCGCTCGCCAATCTGCGCGAGCAGCTCGGCCTCAATGATCCCGCTTACATCCGTTATTTTCGCTGGCTCGGCGGCATCCTGACCGGTGATCTCGGCACGGCTATGTCGAGCGGTCAGGATATCGCAACCTCTATCAAGGGAAGGCTGTGGAACACGCTGTTCCTTGCCTTCTGGGCGGCGATCGTCGCGGTGCCGCTGGCGATCATCCTCGGCCTGATCGCGGTGCGCTACCGCAATGGCTGGGTCGACAAGCTGATCTCCGGGTTAGCGCTCGCCTCGACCTCGTTTCCGGAATTCTTCATCGGCTATGTGCTCGTCTTTTTCTTCGCGGTGCAACATCAATGGTTTCCCGCCATTTCCACGGTCTATGACGGGATGCCTTTCGGCGAACGCATTCAGGCCATAGCACTGCCGGCGGCAGCGCTGACCCTGGTGGTGCTCGCGCATATGATGCGCATGACGCGCGCTGCGATCCTCAATGTGATGCAGTCCGCCTATGTCGAGACCGCCGAACTCAAGGGGCTTTCGGCCTTCGCGGTCATCCGCAGGCATGCCTTCCCCAATGCCATCGCGCCGATCATCAACGTCGTGATGCTCAATCTCGCTTACCTGATCGTCGGCGTCGTCGTCGTCGAAGTTATCTTTGTCTATCCAGGCATGGGCCAATACCTGGTCGACCACGTCACCAAGCGTGACGTGCCGGTGGTGCAGGCGGTCGGGCTGATCTTCGCCGCCGTCTACATCAGCCTGAACATCATCGCGGACATAGCGGCGATCATCGCCAATCCGCGCCTCAGACATCCGAAATGAGGGGGGCGGGTATGCTCGTCATCAAACGCATCCCTATCCCGGCATTGGTCGGCATCGTGCTGACGGCGCTGTTCGTGCTGGCAGCAATTTTTGCGCCGTGGATCGCGCCGCATGGCAATGCCGAGATCGTCAGCGACGTCCCTTGGGAACCGATGTCCGCGGCGCATTGGCTGGGCACCGACAATCTCGGCCGCGATCTGTTGTCGCGCATGATCTACGGCGCCCGCATCACCCTGTTCATCGCGGTGCTGGCGACCGCGCTGTCCTTCTCGCTCGGCGCCATCCTCGGCTTTTCGGCAGCGGTTTTCGGCGGCTGGTTCGACACGCTTCTGTCGCGTCTCGTCGATCTCCTGATGTCGATCCCGACACTGATCATGGCCCTTGTCGTGCTGTCGGTGCTGCCATCCAATCTCGTGACACTGATCCTGGTCATGGGCATTCTCGACTCGACCCGCGTCTACCGCCTGTCGAGGGCGGTCGCCGTCGACATCAACGTCATGGATTATGTCGAGGCGGCCAAGCTGCGCGGCGAAGGCAGCGGCTGGATCATCTTCCGGGAAATCCTGCCCAATGCGCTGTCGCCGCTGGTTTCGGAACTCGGCCTGCGCTTCATCTATGCCGTACTGTTCCTGTCGACGCTGTCCTTCCTCGGGCTTGGCGTGCAGCCGCCGGACGCCGATTGGGGCGGCATGGTCAAGGAAAACAAGGATGGCATCGTCTTCGGCATAGGCGCCGCCCTCATTCCGGCGGCGGCGATCGCAGCGCTGGCGATTTCCGTCAATCTCGTCGCCGACTGGGTGCTCAACCGCACGACAAGCCTGAAGGGAGGACGCGGGTAATGGCTGACAAGCAACCGAAGCCCGGGCAACCGAAGCCCGGGCAACCGAAGCCCGGGCAACCAAAGTCCGGCGTGCTGCTCGACATCCGCAATCTGCGCATCGAGGCCACGGTATATCCGCCGGGTGAGGCGCCGAAGAACATCGTGCTGGTGCACGATGTCTCGCTGACGCTCGAAAAGGGCAAGGTGCTCGGATTGATCGGCGAGTCCGGCGCCGGCAAATCGACCATCGGCCTGTCGTCGATGGGCTACGGCCGCGGCGGCGTGCGCATCACCGGCGGCGAGGTCATCCTCAATGGCCGCGACATCCTGAAGGGCGGCAACGAAGGGTTTCGCAAATTGCGCGGCCGCGAGGTCTGCTATGTCGCGCAATCGGCGGCAGCCGCCTTCAATCCGGCGCACAGGCTGATGGACCAGGTGGTCGAGGCAGCACTCCTGCACGGCACGGCGACGCGGGCCGAAGCCGAAAAGCGCGCCGTGGCGCTGTTCAAGAAGCTCAGCCTGCCGAATCCCGAAAGCATCGGCGAGCGCTTCCCCCACCAGGTGTCGGGCGGTCAGCTGCAGCGCGTCATGACGGCAATGGCGCTGTGCTCGGAACCCGACCTGATCGTCTTCGACGAGCCGACCACGGCGCTCGACGTGACCACGCAGATCGACGTCCTGGCGGCGATCAAGGATGCCATCCGCGACACGCATGTCGCGGCGCTCTACATCACTCACGACCTTGCCGTCGTCGCCCAGGTCTCGGACGAGATCATGGTGCTGCGCCACGGCCGGCTGGTCGAATGGGGCGGCACCCGCCAGATCATCAAGGAGCCGCGCCAGGAATACACCAACGCGCTGGTTTCGGTGCATGAGATCGAACACCAGGAGCAGAAGCCCGGCACGAGCCCGTTCCTGTCGGTCAAGAACATCACCGCCGCCTATGGCCGCAGTCACATCAAGGTGCTGAAGAACGTCTCGGTCGATATTTTCGCCGGCCAGACGCTGGCGGTGGTCGGCGAGTCCGGCTCCGGCAAATCGACACTGGCGCGCGCCATCACCGGCCTCTTGCCGCCCGAACAAGGCACCGTCACCTTCGACGGACGGCCGCTCGCCAACCGGCTTGTCGACCGGCCGAAAGAGGATCTTCGCCAACTGCAGATGATCTACCAGATGGCCGACGTGGCGATGAACCCGCGCCAGACGGTCGGCACCATCATCGGCCGGCCGCTGGAATTCTATTTTGGGATGCGCGGGCGCGAGCGCGACAAACGCGTCGCCGAACTGCTCGACAAGATCGAAATGGGTAAAGGCTATGTCGACCGCTATCCGGCCGAGCTTTCGGGCGGCCAGAAGCAGCGCGTCTGCATCGCCCGTTCGCTCGCCGCCAAGCCGAAGCTGATCATCTGCGACGAGGTGACATCGGCGCTCGATCCGCTGGTCGCCCACGGCATACTGGAGCTGCTGCTCGAGCTGCAGAAAGAGGAAAACGTCGCTTATCTGTTCATCACCCATGATCTCGCAACAGTGAAGTCGATCGCCGATTCGATCGCCGTGATGTATCGCGGCGAAGTGGTGCGCTACGGGGCCAAGAGCAAGGTGCTGACGCCGCCCTTCGATGCCTACACCGATCTTTTGCTATCGTCGGTGCCCGAAATGGAGATCGGCTGGCTGGAAAAGGCGATCAAGGGACGGCGCATGGCCAGCGCGGGGAACTAGCGGGCCGCACTTTGCGCCCGACGATCCTGTCCGGGCGTGGATTGAACGGCAGGCCGGCCCTGACTTTTCCGATTAAGCCGCATGGAGGCGCCCTTGGCGCTCAACACAAAACTATTGCTCATCATCCTCGACGGCGTGCCTTACCGGAACTGGCGTCGGCTGATGGGCAATCTCGAAGGCTGGGTGCAATCAGGCGAAGCCCGCGTATGGAAAATGCGCTCCGTGCTGCCGTCGACCTCGGCATCCTGCTATGCCTCGATCCACACCGGCGTGCCGCCGCAAATGCACGGTATCCTGTCGAACGAGAACCGGTTTCGCGTCGAACAGCCGGACATCTTTTCCGAAGTCAGCAGGGCCGGCGGCAAGACCGGTGCGGTCACCCACTCCTACTGGTCCGAATTCTTCCGGGCCTATCCGTTCGATCTGGTCGAGGACATGGAGTTCGACCAGCCGGGCAGGCCGATCGGCCATGGCCGGTTTCACACCATGACCGGCTACAATGCCAGGAACCAGATGACACCGAGCGACGTCGACCTGTTCGCGACGTTGACCATGCTGACCAGGCGCTACGGCATCGACTACGGCATCCTGCACAGCTGTACTCTGGACTCGATGGGCCACCGCTTCGGCCATGACTGCCACGAGATGGATCATGCCGTCTATGCAATGGACGCCATGCTCGCCGGCTTCCTGCCGCGCTGGCGGGAAGCCGGCTACGAGGTGATCGTCACCGCCGATCATGGCCAGACCGATCGCGGCCATCATGGCGGCCACGACGAGGAGATGCAGGATTTCGCACTTTACTACTTCGGATCCGGCGAGGGTCCGGAAGCCAGTACGCTGCTCGATCAGTTGCAGCTCGCGCCGACGGTGCTTGCGCGCCTCGGCGTGCCGGTGCCGGCGACGATGAAGGCAAAGCCGTTCCTGAGTTGAGCGCGCGCCCTCTTCTCCCTCTGGCAACGCTCCCGCTCTTCAGTTAGCCTCCGCATATATACGGGCGGATGCGGTGAACCTTTTTGGGCCGATCAGCGACAGAGCAGGCAGGAGCCAGGCGGCTCGACCGGCGATGACGGCCGCGGAGACCGATCGCGCGCTTGTCGAGCGGGTCGCGAAAGGCGACCGTGCCGCCGTGCGGCTCCTGTTCATGCGCCACCACGCGCGGGTCTACCGCTTCGTGGCACGCCAGACGGGATCGGAACAGATGGCCGACGATATCGCGAACGAGGTGTTCCTCGAACTCTGGCGGCAGGCACCGGCCTTCGAGGGGCGCTCGGAGGTCTCGACATGGCTGCTCGGCATTGCCCGCTTCAAGGCGCTGTCCCTGCTGCGCAAGAAGAAGGAAGACTGGATCGACGACGATGACGCGGCCCAGGTCGCCGACGGCGCCGACACGCCTGAAGTCGTGACGATGAAGGAAGACAAGGCCGCCGCCTTGCGACGCTTTATCGATGCCATGCCGGAAGAGCACCGCAGGTGATCGACCTTGCCTATTATCACGGGCAATCGGTGAGCGAGATCGGCGTGGTACTCGGCATCCCGGTCGCAACGGTCAAGACCAGGATGTTCTACGCCCGCAAGAAACTCGGCGAAGCCCTCAAGGCCGCCGGTTACGACAGGGGGTGGCCATGAGCGCCGCTGAAAAGATGTCACGCCGCGACGAAATGGAAATGCTGCTGCCGTTTTATCTGAACGGCTCGCTGGAGGGCACCGAGCTCGAAGCCATCGAGGAATGGCTGGCGAGCGATCCGGCGGCGATGGCCGCACTAGGCGAGGCCGAGGCCGAATTCTCCGGCACCGCTGCCGCAAACGAGGCAATCCGCCCGCCGGCCGATGCGCTCAGCCGCTTTGCCAAGGCGCTCGACGCCGAGGCCGGCCCGTCCCGCGCGCCGGCGGCATCGTCCTGGCTGGCGCAGGCCTGGAGCCGCTTCATGGCGGTGCCCGCCGGCGTCGCCTGGGCCGCGGCCGCGGTGCTGCTGGCCCTGGTCGTCGCGCAATCCTTTGTGCAGACCGGCAACAGAGATGGCGATTTCGAGATTGCCGGATCGGAGGACGATCTGGCCAAAATGCCGTTTGCCCTTGTGAAGTTCAAACCGGATGCGAAGCTGTCCGACATCATCGCTTTTCTCGACCAGAACCAGTTGAAGATCGCCGGCGGGCCGACCGCCGACGGCGTCTTCCGCGTCGGCGTCCCGGCCGAGACCGCTGCCGACTATCAGAAGCTGCTTGGCCTTATCGCCGCCCAGCCTTTCACCGAAGCTGCCCTGGAGGGAAGGAAACCGGCTGATGGCGGCTGAGGCGGTCATTCGATTGACGGCGGCGATGACAATCTTCGCCGCGTCCGCAATGGCGCAGACCAATGACCCGAACCTCACCCAGGCTGAGATCGACTGCCTGAACCGGGGAAGTGCTGCCAACGCCGACTGCGCCAAGGATGGCGGCGGCGTGAAGGATGGCGGCAAAGCGCCGGCACATGGAACGACGGGCGCGGTGTTTCTTCCGGGCTTGATTGTCGACCTGTTCCCCAATCCTGCCGTAGTCACCGAGGCGCCGATACCTCCTGGCAATACTGCAACCCCACCCGCCGTCGCGCCGGCAATACAGGCTGCGGTGCCGGGCGGTGCGGTGGTTGCGCCGACCGATCTTGTGGCAACCGAGCCGCCGCGCGCCGTGACCGGCGATTTCGTGCCCGACGAGGTGCTGGTCACCGTCAATGGCGAGGCCGGCGCGGTCCAGCAGATCGCGGCCTCGTTCGGCCTCGAGATACGCTCGCAGCGGCAGTCGCGGCTGCTCGGCAACACGCTGGTGCGCTTCGGCATTCCCGATGGCCGCCCGGTCGGCGTCGTGCTGGCGCAGCTCGCCGCCGACGGCCGCACTTTGCGGCGTGAGGCCAACCATGTCTACTCGCTGCAGCAGGCGGCCAGCATCGCCAATTATGCGTTCGAGCGCATCGCGCTCGATGCCGACAAAGCCAGCGGCGAGAATGTGCGCGTCGGCGTCATCGACACCGGCATCGACGACGGCAATCCGGCGCTCTCCGGCGTCATCGCCGGGCAGTTCGATGCCATGCCCGACGTGCCGATCAAGGCGCGCGACCACGGCACTTCGGTCGATGGACTGATCGCCGGCACCGGCGCGTTCAAAGGCATGGCGCCGGGCGCCAGGATCTATCATGCCCGCGCCTTCGAGGGCGGCAAGTCGACCATGGACGTCATCCTTTCGGCGCTTGACTGGGCGGCGGAGCAGGATGTCCGCATCATCAATATGAGCTTCGTCGGCCCGAAGAACGACCTGCTCGGCATCGCCTGCCGCAATGCGCGCGCGCTTGGCATCGTGCTGGTCGCGGCCGCCGGCAATAACGGACCGAAGGCGCCCTATGGTTATCCGGCCGCCTTCGACGCCGTGATCGCGGTGACGGCCACCGATGCCAAGGATGGGCTGATGCCGCAGGCCAATCGCGGCGCCTACGTCTTCATCTCCGCTCCCGGCGTCGAGATGGTGGCGCCGAGCGGCGCCGGCTCGGACGTGGTGACCGGGACGTCCTTCGCCGCGGCGATCGTGACCGGCGCCGTCGCCAATCTGTTGCATGCCGCGCCCGACCGCTCCGCCGACTGGGTCGAGAAAGCACTTGCCGCCACGGCAAAGGATCTCGGCGCGAAGGGGCGGGACAATGACTTCGGCTACGGGCTTCTGAACACCAAGGCGGCCGAGGCGGCGAAGGAATAGCCCGCTCAGGTCGCGTTTTGCTGAGGACGTAGGAGAAAATAGAATGCGGCGATATGCGTTATCATCAGCAGCGGTACGTAGATGATCGGGATCGCGTAGGTGGCGCCCAGTTCGCCTGCGCGTGCAGGAAGGCCGATCTGAACGGCGTGGTAATAGTCGACGATGAGGTCGACCGTCCCTGCGACGTTGAAGGCGACGACCAACGGCCAGAAGAGCGGGCGTATCCTCACCGTGAGCAGCGCCAGCATGGCCAGCACGCCAGTCGCGAAATCGCCGTAGGCGGCGAACACGGCGAAATCAGCGGGCAGATTGGGGCTTACGACGCCCGGAACCAGGAAGACGAGCCCGAAGAAGCGGAAGCTGTGCAGCATAGCGATAGCGCGTTGCGCCGCGACCCGGTCCATCGACCTGAGCAACGGCAAACCGTACGCGCCGAAGCAAAGCAGCCACGCGACATAGCCGAGAACAAGATGGGTTTGGAACACCATTTCCGTGGACATTTGGCCTACTCTCAACAGTTGGTTCACGCGGCTTTAAGCCCGCTACCGCAATTCGACTATCCGGTGTAATCACAACAACCTATGAAGCAGAACTACACAGTCCGACATGGTGCGCTGGAGGGCCTCGAGGCGTTCCTAGCCGTCGCCAGGCGGCGTAACTTCCGCCGGGCCGCCGCCGATCTCGGGGTGACGCCATCGGCCGTGAGCCAGGCGGTGCGCGCGCTGGAAGCTCGCCTGGGCACGGCGCTGTTCGTCCGCACGACGCGGAGCGTTGGCTTAACCGAACCTGGCCAGCGGTTCCTCGACCGTGCCGGCCCGGCATTCGAGGAGCTCGTTGCGGCCGGCGAGGCTGCTCGCGATATCGGCCAGCGGCCGACCGGTCTGCTACGTCTGTCTGTGCCTCGCGCCATCGTGCCGCTGATGTTGGAGCCGGTGCTCGCGTCGTTCTGCCAAGCCTATCCTGAGATCGAACTGGAGATCGCCGTGAGCGACCAGATGGTCGATCTCGCGACCGGTGGGTTCGATGCCGGCATCCGCCTCGGGCAACTCATCGCCGCCGACATGGTGGCGGTGCGGTTGACCCCGCCGTTCTCGTTCGTAGTCGTCGGCAGCCCTGACTATCTCGAGCGCTACGGCCGTCCCGAGCGTGTCGACGACTTGCGCCACCACGCCTGCTTACGCTTGCGTCGCTCGAATGGCGCCATCGCGCCCTGGTCGTTCATCGACGGCAACGGTGCAATCGAAGCGATCGTCTCAGGCCCGCTGATCGCGCACGACTATTCGACATTGGTCGGGGCCGCGATGCGGGGCGTCGGGTTGGCGCAGACGCCGCGACCACTCGCCGAAGGTCCGATAGCCGAAGGAAAACTCCAGTCGGTGCTCGACGGCGTCGCCACGACGACACCGGGTGTCTTCCTTTATCATCCCGGCAAGCGCCAAGTCCTGCCGAAGCTGCGCGCCTTCATCGATCACCTCAAATCCGCGGCCTGAGACCAGGACGCACCCGCTGGTGCTGGCCAACAGCCGCCAAGAGTCGACCTCGGTCGTTCAGAGTGATTGCCTCTAGGCCGGCGCGCCGGCGACCGATCCCCTGACCACCAGGTCGACCGGCCAGACTTCGCCGCGAGCGCCCTCCTCCAGGCCGGAAATCCGCGCCGCCAGCCGTTCGGCGATGCGCGCGCCGGCGAGGCGGATCGACGAACGCGTCGTCGACAATGGCACCGAAAAATTTTCCGGCTTCAGCCAGGGAAAGACGTCGTCATGGGCGATCAGCGACAGGTCGCCCGGAATGGTCAGGCCGAGATCGCGCACCGCGCGCACCACGCCGAGCGCCATAATCAGGCTGGAGCAGGCGATCGCCGTCGGCGCGTCGCTTCGTTCCAGCAGACGCCTGGCGGCGCGGTAGCCGTTCTCCTCGGTCATGGTGAGGGAACAGATATGCTGATCTCGAAGCACCAGGCCGTTCGCCGCAAGCGCGCGGCGCACGCCGCGCTCGCGATGGATAGCGAAGGTCTCGCGATCGTCGCCGTTGATCAGCGCCAGACGCCTATGACCGAGCTGAACGAGTAGCCGCGCCGCCTCGTGGAAGACGCCCTCATTGTCGATGTCGGTGAACGGATAGTCGAAATCGAAGCCTTCGCTGCGGCCATGGACGATGAAAGGAATGCCGAGCGTATTGACCAGCGCCACCCGCCGGTCGGCCGGCCTCGGCGACGAGATATAGACCGCGTCGACCTGCCGGTTGGCGACAATGCGGCGGTAGGTCGTCTCCTGGTCGTCGGCATCGGCCGGTGACAGCACCAGGTCGAGCTCGTGCGAACGCGCATAGTCGCCGAGGCCGGACAGGAACTCGACGAAATGCGGGTCGATGTCGACGGTCATTCCCGTCGGCAGCACATAGCCGATCATGCCGGTCTTGCCGGTCGCCAGCCGGCGGGCGCTCGGATTGGGGCGATAGCCGTGACGCTTGGCGGCATCGACCACCCGCCGGCGCGTTTCCTCGTTGACTTCCGGGTAGCCGTTCAATGCGCGGCTCACCGTAGTCTGCGAAAGCGCCAGCATGTGGGAGAGCTGCTTGAGGTTCACCGGAGGCCTCCAACCTCAAAGCGCTTTTAATCTGAATCGAGCTGGCCGCTACGAACCGCGTTGCCGAGCGCACTGACCATACGCACGGTTCGGACCGGTTTGAAGCCGAATTTGCTGCTGCACCGCCAGAAAACTGTGCTGCAGCGCACTTTTGCCGGCACCCGGCCGCAGAAATTAAATCGATTAGTCTGGCTTTCTCTTGACTCCGGATCAATTCAGTGGCGAGATCAAAATCACCAAAGCGCTTTGGAAGACTCTACGAAAGGTTGCAGTTCCTTTCCGACTGAGTCACAGTCCTGCAGCGCCGGCGGACGGAATGGAGGTTTCGTTCGGTGTTTGTCACCACTGGGAGGGAATACCGATGAAGAAAATGCTTCTGCTGGGTGCTGCGTTCGCCACGCTTGCGCTCGCCATGCCGGCGCAAGCCGAACTGAAGTTCAAGCCGGGCGAAGATCCCCGTTTCAACTGGGCGAACTACGAAGAGCTCAAGAAAGTCGACCTCAAGGGCGAGACGCTGACGATCTTCGGGCCGTGGCGCGGCGAGGACGAAGGGCTTATCCGCACCGTCCTCGATTACTTCTCCGAAGCCACCGGCGCCGAGATCAAGTACTCCTCGTCGGAGAATTACGAGCAGCAGATCGTCATCGACACGCAGGCCGGCAGCCCGCCCAACATCGCCGTGCTGCCGCAGCCGGGCCTGATCCAGGATCTGGCATCGAAGGGTCTTTTGACGCCGCTCGGCGACGACACCGCCAACTGGGTCAAGGACAATTACGGCGCCGGCCAATCCTGGGTCGATCTCGGCACGTTCAAGGACAAGGACGGCAAGCCCGGCTTCTTCGCCTTTCCGTATAAGGCCGACGTGAAGTCGCTGGTCTGGTACTCGCCGGACAATTTCGAGGAAGCCGGCTACAAGGTGCCGAAGACGCAGGAAGAGCTTGCCGAGCTCGAAAAGAAGATCATCGCCGACGGCGGCACGCCATGGTGCATCGGGCTTGGTTCGGGCGGCGCCACCGGCTGGCCGGCGACCGACTGGGTCGAAGACATCATGCTGCGCACCCAGACGCCCGAGACCTACGACAAATGGGTGAAGAACGAAATTCCGTTCAACGATCCGGCAGTGGTCAACGCCATCGACATTTTCGGCAAGATCGCCACCGACGACAAGATGGTCGAGGGCGGCGCCAAGGCGGTTGCGGCGACCGATTTCCGTGACAGCCCGAAGGGCCTCTTCTCGGTGCCGCCAAAATGTTATCTGCACCATCAGGCATCGTTCATCCCGACCTTCTTCCCGCAAGGCACAAAGATGGGCGAGGATGCCGACTTCTTCTACTTCCCGCCTTACGCTTCCAAGCCCGAGCTCGGCACTCCGGTGCTCGGCGCCGGCACGCTCGCCATGATCACCAAAGACAGCAAGAGTGCCCGCGCGTTCATCGAATTCCTGAAGCTGCCGCTCGCTCATGAGATCTGGATGGCGCAGGGCGGCTTCGTGACGCCGTTCAAGTCGGTCAACAAGGACGCCTATGCCAGCGACGCGCTGAAGAAGCAGGGCGAGATCCTGGCCAACGCCTCGACCTTCCGCTTCGACGGGTCCGACCTGATGCCGGGCAAGATCGGCGCCGGTGCGTTCTGGACCGGCATGATCGACCTGGTCGGCGGCAAGTCCGCCCAGGACGTCGCCACCGACATCCAGAAAAGCTGGGACGCGATCAAGTAAGCGGCCGGCTTGAGTTCCCAATGTGATGTGGTCCGGGCCTCAAACGGCCCGGACCTTATCCGGTGCTTGGCGTCGCGTTGATTGTCGTGAGCACAACGCATTCCGGTATGACGCGCGCCCAGTGACCTGCTTTCCGGCTGGTCGCGCTCCAGACAACTGAATCAGCGCATGATCCCGTCGCCAAAGCCATTCTCGACTGGCGGATCCGTGCGCAGGGGGAGGGACCCATGGCGGCTCAGATTTTTTCGGCGATATTCGTCATCATCATCGGCGTGGGCGGCTGCGTCGCCTATTTCTGGGGCGCCAACAAGGCACTCGATACGATCTTTCCGGCACGTGGCGTTTCCGGCAAGGCGGCGATCAACAATCTGCGCCGGCAGGGGGTGATCCGACCCTGGCTGTTCGTCGGCCCGGCGATGATCATCCTCACCATCTACCTGATCTACCCGGTAGTGGAGACGCTGAGGCTGTCGTTCCTCGATCGCGGCGGCGCCCATTTCGTCGGCTTGGCCAACTATCAATGGGCGTTCGGCGACCGCGAGTTCCGCAACTCGATCCTCAACAACATCATCTGGCTGGCGGTGGTGCCGGCCGCCTGCACCTTCCTCGGGCTGATCATCGCCGTGCTCACCGACAAGATCTGGTGGGGCACCATCGCAAAAAGCCTGATCTTCCTGCCGCTCGCCATCTCGTTCGTCGGCGCCAGCGTCATCTGGAAATTCATCTACGAATATCGCGGCGAGGGCCAGACGCAGATCGGCCTGCTCAATGCCATCATCCAGTATTTCGGCGGCCAGCCGCAGGTCTGGATCTCGCTGCCGTTCTGGAACAACTTCTTCCTGATGGTCATCCTGATCTGGATCCAGACCGGCTTTGCCATGGTCATCCTGTCGTCGGCCTTGCGCGGCATTCCGGAAGAGACGCTGGAAGCCGCCGTCATCGACGGCGCCAACCCTTTCCAGATCTTCTGGAAGATCATGGTGCCGCAGATCTGGGGCACCATCGCCGTTGTCTGGACCACCATCACCATCCTGGTGCTGAAGGTTTTCGACATCGTGCTGACCATGACCAACGGCCAGTGGAACAGCCAGGTGCTGGCCAATCTGATGTTCGACTGGATGTTCCGCGGCGGCGGCGATTTTGGCCGCGGCGCCACCATCGCCATCATCATCATGATAGCGGTCATTCCGATCATGGTCTGGAACATCCGCCAGGCAAACAAAGAGACGGAAGGGCATTGAGATGGCCGTGGCGACCGGAAAGTCCTTTGTCAGCCGTTTCGGCGTCCATATCGCCGTCTTCATCTTCGTTGCGATCTGGACGATCCCGACGCTCGGCATTCTGGTCTCGTCGCTGCGCGACAAGGACCAGATCATCGCTTCGGGCTGGTGGAACTCGTTCACCAGTTCCAGCCAGACGGAGGCCGGACGGCTGCCGCCCGCCTCGGCGCAAGTCGAGAAGGACGGCAAGTTCATCCTGCAAGGCAATATTTTCGGCGACGGTCCGGCCCGCAACATCAGCGCCTTCGGCGTCAAGTCGGCAGCGCCGACGCAATATCCCGCCGGCACGACAGCCGATCTCGGCGACGGCGTGACCCTGCAGCTCAATGCCGACGGCAGTTTCGTCATGACCTCGCCGAAGGCTTTCGAAGGCGAGCGCGGCCAGCGCGTCTATTACGCCTCGTCGGCGCCGCCGAAATTCACCACCGACAATTACGACACGGTGCTGTTTTCGGAAGGCATCGGCCGCTCCTTCATGAACTCGCTGACCGTCACCATTCCGGCGACCGTCATCCCGATCCTGATCGCCGCGTTCGCCGCTTACGCTTTGGCCTGGATGCGCTTTCCCGGCCGGGCGCTGCTCATCGCCGTCATCATCGGCCTCCTGGTCGTGCCGCTGCAGATGTCGCTGATCCCGCTGTTGAAGCTCTATAACGGCGTCGGCAGCTTCTTCGGCGTGCCGTCGAAGACCTATCTCGGCATCTGGCTGGCGCATACCGGCTTCGGCCTGCCTTTCGCCATCTATCTTCTGAGGAGCTATATCGCCGGCCTACCACGCGAGATCATGGAGTCGGCGCGCATCGACGGCGCCAGCGATTTCGAGATCTTCGTCAAGATCGTGCTGCCATTGTCGTTCCCGGTGCTGGCCTCGTTCGCCATCTTCCAGTTTCTCTGGGTGTGGAACGATCTGCTGGTGGCGATGGTTTTCCTTGGTACCGAGGGCGACCAGATCGTGCTTACCGCCAAGCTCAATGCGTTGCTCGGCTCGCGCGGCGGCGACTGGGAGATCCTGACGACATCGGCCTTCGTCACCATCATCGTGCCGCTGATCGTGTTCTTCTCGCTGCAGCGCTATTTCGTCCGCGGGCTGCTTGCCGGCTCGGTGAAAGGAGGTTGAGATCATGCAATCCGCTTTGAAGGCCACCCCGAAGCCAGATCTCGCTATAGATCGCGACTGGTGGCGAGGTGCCGTGATCTACCAGATCTACCCGCGCAGCTATCAGGATTCGAACGGCGACGGCATCGGCGACCTCAGGGGCATGATCAGCCGGCTGGCCTACATCGCCTGGCTCGGTGTCGACGCCATCTGGATCTCGCCATTCTTCAAATCGCCGATGAAGGATTTTGGCTACGACGTGTCGGATTATTGCGATGTCGATCCGATGTTCGGCACGCTGGCCGACTTCGACGCGCTGACCGCAGAGGCGCATCGGCTTGGCCTCAAGGTGATGATCGACGAGGTGCTCTCGCACACCGCCGACATCCATCCCTGGTTCAAGGAGAGCCGCTCGAGCCGGAGCAATCCAAAAGCCGACTGGTATGTCTGGGCGGATGCCAAGCCGGACGGCACGCCGCCCAACAACTGGCTGTCGATCTTCGGCGGCTCGGCCTGGCAGTGGGACACCAGCCGCCAGCAATATTACCTGCATAATTTCCTGGCCGAGCAGCCCGACCTCAATTTCCACAGCCGCGCGGTCCAGGACGCGCTGCTCGACGTCACCCGCTTCTGGCTGGAGCGCGGCGTCGACGGCTTCCGCCTCGATACCATCAATTTCTATTTCCACAGCCAAGGCCTGGAAGACAATCCGCCGCTGCCGCCCGAGCAGCGAAACGACCAGACGGCGCCGGCCGTCAACCCCTACAACTACCAGGACCATCTCTACGACAAGAGCCGGCCTGAAAACCTCGGCTTCCTCGAACGCTTCCGCGCCTTGCTCGACGAATATCCGGCGACGGCCGCGGTTGGCGAGGTCGGCGATTCGCAGCGTGGGCTGGAAGTGGTGGCGGCCTATACGGCCGGCGGCAAGCGCGTGCATATGTGTTACTCCTTCGACTTCCTGGCGCCGGAGAAGATCAGCGCGGCAAAGGTACGCTCGGTGCTGGAAACCTTCGGCAAGGTGGCCAGCGACGGCTGGTCGTGCTGGGCCTTCTCCAACCATGACGTGATGCGTCCCGCCTCGCGCTGGGCAGCCGGCGAGCCCGACCCGACCGCCTACCTCAAGGTCATCTCGGCGCTGCTGATGTCGTTGCGCGGCTCGGTCTGTATCTATCAGGGCGAGGAGCTCGGGCTCAGCGAGGCCGAGCTCAGCTTCGAGGATCTGCAGGACCCATACGGCATCCGCTTCTGGCCTGAATTCAAGGGCCGCGACGGCTGCCGTACGCCGATGGTTTGGGACGGCGCTGCCCGCAATGGCGGCTTCTCGACGGCAAAGCCCTGGCTGCCGGTGCCCAGCAAGCACCTTGCGCAAGCCGTCAATGTGCAGCAAGGCGACGACGGCTCGCTGCTCGAGCACTACCGGCGCTTCCTGGCTTTCCGCCGCGCCCATCCGGCACTGGCCAAGGGTGATATCGAGTTCATCGAAAGCGAGGGCGACACCGTCGCCTTCACCCGCCGTGAAGGCAACGAGCAGATCGTCTGCGCCTTCAATCTCGGAGCAAAGCCTGCCGAAGTCGATCTTGGCGGCCGCTCATTGCAGCCCTTGCCGGGACACGGGTTTTCGGGACAGACTGGCGCCGGCACTATCCGCCTCGGCGGCTACGGCGCCTGGTTCGGGCGTATCGACTGAATTCAAGGAAGAACTGGAGGGTACCATGGCCGATGTCACGCTAAGGCAGGTGAGGAAATCATATGGCAATCTCAACATTCTGCACGGCGTCGACCTCGACATAAAGTCGGGCGAATTCATCGTCTTCGTCGGCCCCTCTGGTTGCGGCAAGTCGACCTTGCTGCGCTGCATCGCCGGGCTGGAGGAGATCACCTCGGGCGAGCTCAAGATCGACGGCGAGATCGTCAACGACGTGCCGCCGTCAAAGCGCGGCATCGCCATGGTGTTCCAGTCCTATGCGCTTTATCCGCACATGACCGTCTACGACAACATGGCGTTCTCGATGAAAATCGGCAAGGAAAGCAAGGCCGAGATCGACAAGCGGGTGCGCCAGGCGGCCGAGATCCTGCAGCTGACCAAATATCTCGACCGCCTGCCCAAGGCGATGTCGGGCGGCCAGCGCCAGCGCGTCGCCATCGGTCGCGCCATCGTGCGCAATCCCAAGGTCTTCCTGTTCGACGAGCCGCTATCCAACCTCGACGCGGCGCTGCGCGTCGCCACCCGCATCGAGATCGCCAAGCTCAAGGAGTCGATGCCGGCCACGACGATGATCTACGTCACCCACGACCAGGTCGAGGCGATGACGCTGGCCGACCGCATCGTCGTGCTGAAGGAAGGCCATATCGAACAGGTCGGCACGCCGATGGAGCTCTACAAGCGGCCCGGCAATCTTTTCGTCGCCCAGTTCATCGGCTCGCCGGCGATGAACATCCTGCCGGCGACGATCGACAAGACCGGCAACCCGACGGTCGTCAGCCATGTCGGCGGCCGCAAGGCAACGGTGCCGATCGCAACGCCTGCGTCGGCGAAAGGCGCAGCGGTGAGCTTCGGGGTGAGGCCGGAGGATCTGATGATTGCCACCGGCGCCGACTATTTGTTCGAAGGGACGGTCGATTACGTCGAGCAGCTCGGCGAGGTCCAGCTCGTCTATGTCGACATCGGCCGCGCCGACCTGCCGCTGGTGACCAAGCTGCCGGGCAATGTCGAGATCAAGCGCGGAGCGACACTGCGGCTGACGGCGGACGCCGGAGACCTGCATATTTTCGACGCGGACGGGCGCTCTTTCGCGCTCCATGAAGCAGAAGCAAAGGCGGCTTGAAGCAGGCATTCTTCCGCCATGCAAGGGACAAGAGCGGCGGGGCTGGGCCGCCCCGCATGTATTGAAATTACGTTAGGGCGGTTTATAGGTTAATACGTTAAACGGACGCCGCGCCGCGCGTATTGCATTGTTTTTCGCAAATACGGGACGCCGGT
>NZ_JAMYMD010000005.1:0-262734 GCF_040318335.1 Mesorhizobium sp. M1182 | reverse complement strand
CCGGCGCACCCGTTCAAGCATCATAACATGGTGCGGACCACCGTCCTGGACCCTGGGGTTCAGGCGCAGCGCGACGTCGCAACACCGCACCAGCTCGGCTGAGGTACGAGAATCGGCGCTGGCGAACAGCGTCACCTCGTGGCCCTGTCGGACAAGTTCTTCGGTCAGATACGAAACAATTCGCTCCGTTCCACCGTAGGTTCGGGGCGGCACGGATTCGGTTAGCGGTGCGATCTGGGCTATTTTCATTTAGAAATCTTTTCGGCGGCGATCGCCGCCTTTCAAACAGCTTCGGCGGCAACCAAGACAAGCGAGAGCTTCCAGTTGCGAAGTATTCTATGCAGAGCGTATTTATAGTTGTGCCGTCCGTGCTCCTCCCGTGCAATCAGGTTGCCCTTATTCAACTCCTCTGCATCCAAGAACTGCGATCCATGAGAAATGTTTCACCGGCTCGATAAAAAGACAGAATGAGCTACGCGCCGCCGCCCCGCCGCCCCCTGACAGGCAGCTTTGGATCGCTCGATCACCACCAAGTGATCCAGGCGTGCCGGTGCCGAATGGAACATAAAGCCCGGAATTCAGTTAGATAGCCGGATTTGGCTGGAGTACCGCCAGATGCGGAATTCCAGCCGGGCAGGGCACTACCGTGACACGGAGTGAGCGGCTTCGGGCGCATCTCGCCGAACTCAGGCACCACCTTGCCGAACTCGGGAGCCATAAACGCTCCCTATGGAGGATGCCATGAACCAGTGGACAAACGCCAGGCTCTGTGACGTAGCCAACCTGATCCTTGGGGCAATTCTGTTCTTCTCCCCCTGGATCTTCACCTTTGCGGCAGGCCCGCAGACGCAGAACGCCCTCGGCAGCGGAATCTTGATTGTCGTGCTTTCGGTTGCCGCCCTCGCAGCATTTGCCGTGTGGGAAGAGTGGGTGAACCTGGTCGTCGGACTGTGGGTTCTCGCATCGCCCTGGGTGCTTGGATTCCAGGCGACCACGGCGATGACCGTGCATGTCGTGATCGGCATTCTGGTCGCCGTGCTGGCGGCGATCGAGCTCTGGATGATGTATCAGAACCCGCCGACCCAGTCCGCCGCCTAACAGGCGCAGCCAGCCAGCGCCCTTTTTTGGGCCTGACGGATCTATCGGTCGTCTGCCGGTCTCTCGGCAACAGCCGCCGGAGGCCGGGTAGGCGGCGTTTGTTTGGACGAGAATAGGAAGGATGGCGCATTATGGTCGGTGACAATCCGCGTTCGACGGCCAGGATTGCGGGACATCCTATTCATCCGATGCTCGTGCCATTTCCGATCGCCTGCTTCGTCGGCACCCTGCTGACGGATCTAGCCTATTGGCGAACAGCGGAGATGATGTGGGCTGACTTCTCCGCTTGGCTGGTTACCGTCGGCGTGATCATGGGCTGCCTGGCAGCGATCGCGGGGCTGATCGATTTCCTGGCCAATCCGCTGATAAGGGCACAGCCCCCCGCCTGGCCGCACGTGCTCGGCAATCTTCTGGCGCTGGCGTTATCCATCATCAACATGCTCGTGCACACCCGCGATGCATGGACCTCCATCGTTCCTACAGGCTTGATCCTCTCGGCGGTTGTCATGCTCGTCCTCATCTTCACTGGTTGGCTGGGCTGGTCCATGGTGTACCGGCATCACGTCGGAGTCGCGGATTGATGCGCATAGCAAGCTCCATCGGTCAGACCAGGCGCATCGCGGTGTCCGTCCTCGTTTGCACTGCGGCGATCACTCTTGCAGCGTGCAGCGGCAACGACCCGGATCCCAGCAGTCAGATAGGGCCGAATCCAAAACTGCCGGAGCCGATCCAATATTTCTTCCCGCCGATGCATCTCGCTTCCGTGGTCGGATGGAAGAGCGATGAGAAGCCGACAGTCGCGCAGGGGCTGCAGATCCAGGCTTTTGCCCACGGCTTGCAGCATCCGCGGTCGCTTTATGTGCTGCCCAATGGCGACGTGCTGGTGGTCGAGTCCAAGGCGCCGGGTGGCGAACCGATCAAACGGCCCAAGGATTTGGTGATGGGCTGGATCGAATCCTGGGTCACCTCGGGCGGCGACAGCGGCCCAAGCAACCGCATTACGCTGCTGCGCGACGCCGATGGCGATGGCAAGCCGGAGCTGACCAGCGTATTCCTCGACCACCTGAGCTCCCCCTTTGGCGTGGCGCTGGTGGGAAGCGATCTCTACGTCGCCAATACCGACTCCATCGTCCGCTATCCCTACAACACCGGTGACACAAAGATCACCGCGCCCGGGACGCCGCTAACCGCCCTGCCCGGCGGCCCGATCGACCACCATTGGACGAAGAGCCTGGTGGCAAGCCCCGACGGCTCGCTGCTCTATGTCGGCATCGGCTCGAACAGCAACGTCGCCGAAAACGGCATCGAGGCGGAGAAGAACCGCGCCGCCATCTGGCAGGTAGACAGGGCCACCGGCCGGTCGCGCATTTTCGCCAGCGGTTTGCGCAATCCAAACGGCCTGAGCTGGGAGCCGCAGACCGGGGCGCTCTGGGCAGTGATCAATGAACGCGACGAGCTCGGCCCCAATCTCGTGCCGGATTATCTGACCTCGGTAAAGGATGGCGGCTTCTACGGATGGCCATACAGCTATTACGGCCAGCATCTCGATCCCCGCGTCATGCCCCAACGTCCGGACCTGGTCGCAAAAGCGATCGTTCCGGATTATGCACTGAGTTCCCACGTCGCCCCTCTGGGGCTGGCCTTCTATGCGGCAACCAGCCTTCCCGAGGCATATCGCGGCGGCGCCTTCGTTGGCGAGCATGGCAGCTGGAACCGCACGCGCTTCAATGGCTACAAGGTAGTTTTCGTACCATTCAGCGGCGGCCGTCCGAGCGGCGTCGCTACCGACGTGGTGACTGACTTCCTGGACAAGGACAACAAGGCGCGCGGCCGGCCTGTCGGCCTGGCTGTCGACAAAACCGGGGCCCTGCTCATCGCCGACGACGTCGGCAACACAGTTTGGCGGGTGACATCTGCCGGCCAATAAAGTGGCTCCACTCCCTTCGTCGAGCTGTCGGTCGAGCAGGTGGAGGGATCCCCGACGATCGCCGTTCCGGTGGTTCTGCTAGGCGCATTCGGCGTGCCCGCCATTGCCGGCTACTCCACGCTGACGATGTTTGCCGCGTGGCCGCATCGGGCGGGTGAGCTGGAAATAGATGAGGGCCTGCCGCTGATCACCGCCGAACCGAAGGACCGCCAGCGCCGCGAAATGGTATTTTTGCCCTTCCCACAGCCGGCTCTAGAATTTTCATCGCAAATCAAGTTATGATGCACTTGGTATTTCCCGGGACGGCTTGCGCCGCTTGGAATACCGGGAGGAACCGGGACATGGCCGTTGCGCTTGTACTCGTTCTGATAGTCGTGGGCTCGGTGTTGTTCCACTTCCTGAGCCCATGGTGGTGGACGCCGATTGCCTCGAACTGGGACTATATCGACAACACCATCATCATAACTTTCTGGATCACCGGTGTCGTCTTCGCCGCCGTGGTTCTTTTCATGGCCTATTGCGTCTTCCGCTTCCGTCATCGGGAAGGCAATCAGGCGGCATACGAACCTGAGAACAGGCGGCTCGAATCCTGGCTGACGGTCGTCACCGCGGTTGGTGTCACCGCTTTGCTCGTTCCAGGCCTGTTCGTCTGGAGCCGGTTCGTTACCGTTCCAAGCGACGCAACCGAGGTCGAAGTCGTCGGCCAGCAGTGGCAATGGAGTTTCCGCCTCCCCGGCAAGGACGGCAAGCTCGGCACATCCGACACTCGCGACGTCAACGCTGAAAATCCACTCGGCGTCATCGCCACCGATGCCAACGGTCAGGACGATGTCGTAGTGGAAGCGGCCGACCTGCACCTCCCGGTAGGCAAACCGGTCAAGATGCTGCTCCGCTCGATCGATGTGCTGCACGATTTCTACGTGCCGGAATTCCGCGCCAAGATGGACATGATCCCGGGCTCGGTCACCTATTTCTGGTTCACTCCTACCAAGACCGGAACCTTCCAGGTCCTGTGTGCCGAACTCTGCGGCCAGGGACATCCGATGATGCATGGCGTGGTCATGGTCGATACTCAGGAAGACTATCTGGCGTGGCTTGGCCAGCAGCAGACTTTTGCGCAGCTGTCCGCGCCCCAGCAGATGGGCTCGGCAGAGTAGGAAACCGGAACGACGGCGCGCCGTCGGGATTGAAGTTAATGCGGCAAGTCCGAACTGTCGGGCTGGCCGAGAAGGGCACGGAGGTGTTCCTATGGTCGATATCACACCTGCAGATGCGGTACCGCCGGCCGAAGTCGCGGAAATGGAACTCTACCATCCGCACAGCTGGTGGACGAAATACGTTTTCTCGCAGGACGCCAAGGTCATCGCCATCCAGTATTCGGCGACGGCGACAGCGATCGGCATGGTCGCGCTGGTGCTATCCTGGCTGATGCGGCTGCAACTCGGCTTCCCCGGCACATTCGACTTCATCACCCCGGAAGCCTACTACCAGTTCATCACCATGCACGGCATGATCATGGTGATCTACCTGCTCACGGCACTCTTCCTGGGCGGCTTCGGCAACTATCTGATCCCGTTGATGGTTGGTGCTCGCGACATGGTCTTTCCCTATGTCAACATGCTGAGCTACTGGATCTATCTGCTCGCCGTGCTGGTCCTGGTGTCGAGCTTCTTTGCGCCCGGCGGACCGACGGGTGCCGGCTGGACGCTCTATCCGCCGCAGGCGATCATGACCGGTACGCCAGGCGGCCAGGACTGGGGCATCATCCTGATGCTTGTCTCGCTGATCCTGTTCATCGTCGGCTTTACCATGGGCGGCTTGAACTATGTCGTGACGGTGCTGCAGGGGCGCACGCGCGGCATGACGCTGATGCGCCTTCCGCTTACTGTCTGGGGTATTTTCACCGCCACCGTCATGGCGCTGCTCGCCTTCCCGGCGCTGTTCGTCGCCTGCGTGATGATGCTGCTCGACCGGGCGCTCGGCACCAGCTTCTTCATGCCGGCGATTGTCGAGATGGGCGAACAGTTGCAGCACGGCGGCGGCAGCCCGATCCTGTTCCAGCATCTGTTCTGGTTCTTCGGCCATCCGGAAGTCTACATCGTGGCGCTTCCGGCCTTCGGCATCGTATCCGACCTGATCAGCACCCATGCGCGCAAGAACATCTTCGGCTACCGCATGATGGTCTGGGCCATCGTCGGCATCGGCGCGCTGAGCTTCGTGGTCTGGGCGCACCACATGTATGTCAGTGGCATGCATCCCTATTTCGGCTTTTTCTTCGCCACAACGACATTGATCATCGCTGTCCCAACAGCCATCAAGGTCTACAATTGGGTGCTGACGCTGTGGCGCGGCGACATCCACCTCACCATACCGATGCTTTTTGCCTTGGCCTTCATCGTCACCTTCGTCAATGGCGGGTTGACTGGGCTATTTCTTGGCAATGTCGTCGTCGACGTTCCGCTGTCGGACACGATGTTCGTCGTCGCCCATTTCCATATGGTCATGGGGGTTGCCCCGATCATCGTAATCTTCGGCGCGATCTATCACTGGTATCCGAAGGTCACCGGCCGGATGCTGAACGAGACACTGGGCCGGTTCCATTTCTGGGTCACCTTCCTCGGCGCCTATCTGATCTTCTTTCCCATGCACTATCTCGGCTTGATGGGCGTGCCGCGGCGGTACAACGAATTGACCGACATGACGATCATGACGGAATCGGCCCACCACCTGAACTCGTTTATCAGCATCATGGCTTTTATAGTCGGTTTTGCTCAGATTGTGTTTCTGTTCAATCTCATCTGGAGCATCCGCCATGGCCGTGAGGCTGGCGGCAATCCGTGGCGGGCAACGACGCTCGAGTGGCAGACGCCCGAAACACCGCCCGCCCACGGCAATTTCGGCAAGGATCTGCCGATCGTCTATCGCTGGGCCTATGACTACAGCGTACCGGGAGCCAAGGAGGACTTCATACCGCAAAACGTTCCGGGCTCCTTCGCGCCCTCCAGGGAGCCGGCATGAGCGTAATCCTGGTCTTCCTGCTCGTGATCGCCGGTATTGCCGGGTGGTGGCTTTCCCATCAGCGGCTAATGACGAAGCCGTGGCTCGAGCAAGGTATGACCGGGGATTTTGTCGCTCTGGACCGATCGGCGCTGCCGACCGCAAAGATCGGTCTCGGCGTCTTCCTTGCCGTCGTCGGCTGCCTGTTCGCGCTGTTCACCAGTGCTTACTTCATGCGCATGGCACTGTCGGATTGGCGGCCGCTGCCCATCCCGCCCCTGCTCTGGCTTAACACCGGCGTACTGGTCTTGAGCAGCATCGCGATACAGTGCGCTTCGCTCGCGGCGCGCAAGGGTCAAGTGGACATGGTCAGGCTCGGCCTCGCCACCGCTGGACTCACGGCGCTCGTCTTCCTGATTGGACAGCTTGTGGCATGGCGGGAACTGAGTGCGGATGGCTATTTTCTGGCATCCAATCCGGCCAACAGCTTCTTCTACCTGCTAACGGGAATGCATGGCCTGCATATACTGGGAGGACTGGTCGGGCTGGGCAGAACGAGCGTCGGCGCCTGGAACGGAGCGCAGCCGCAGCGGCTTCGCCTCAGTGTCGAGCTGTGCGCCATGTATTGGCATTTCCTGCTTTTCGTCTGGCTCGCCATCTTTGCGCTTCTGGCCGGCTGGGCTTCGACTTTAATCGACATTTGCCGAGGGTTGCTGACCTAGGAGGAACGGGCGGATGGCAGAGACGACACTGGCCCACATCGGCCGAACAGAGCCGCGGCCCGCAGGCTGGCAAGGCATCGCCGCCGACTGGTCCTCGGATCAGCGGGCGTTCAAAAACGTGTCCTGGGGCAAGGCCATGATGTGGATCTTCCTGCTCAGCGACACGTTCATCTTCGGCTGCTTCCTGCTCTCCTACATGACCGCGCGTATCTCAACACGTGTGCCGTGGCCCAATCCGAGCGAGGTCTTCGCCCTGCGCATCGGTGGCTCCGACATTCCACTGATCCTTATCGCCATCATGACCTTCGTGCTGATCTCGAGCAGCGGAACGATGGCCATGGCGGTCAATTTCGGCTACCGCCGCGACCGCCGCAAGACGGCAGTGCTGATGCTCTTGACCGCAGCACTCGGCGCGACCTTCGTCGGCATGCAGGCCTTCGAATGGACCAAGCTGATCACCGAGGGCGTGCGGCCTTGGGGCAATCCCTGGGGCGCTGCCCAGTTCGGCGCATCCTTTTTCATGATCACCGGCTTCCACGGCACGCACGTGACGATCGGGGTGATCTTCCTGATCATCGTGGCGCGAAAGGTCTGGCGCGGGGATTACGATGTCGGACGGCCCGGCTTCTTCACCAGCCGAAGGGGCCGCTACGAGAACGTCGAAATCATGGGGCTTTACTGGCATTTCGTCGACCTGGTCTGGGTGTTCATTTTCGCATTTTTCTATCTTTGGTGAGAGGCAGGACATGGCTGAAGCAACCGCAAACGGCCTGGGACAACACGCACTGGACAGCGCCCGTACCCATGATGCGACGACGACCGGCGTTACCCCGGCGGAGGTTCATCAGGAGCACCCGATCAAGCTCTATCTGGTGGTCTGGGCGTGGTTGTTCATCCTCAGCACCTGCTCCTATCTGGTCGACTATTTCGGTCTCCACGGCTATCTCAGATGGTCGCTGATCCTGATCTTCATGATCCTCAAGGCAGGACTGATCGTCGCCATCTTCATGCACATGGCCTGGGAACGGCTGGCACTGGCATATGCAATTATCCTGCCGCCGGTGCTGGTTCTGGTGTTCGTGACGATGATGGTCTTCGAAGCGGACTACACGCTTCTCACCCGAATGGCGTTTTTCGGAGCCGGGCCCTGACATACAATCCGGATCCGGGCCGTCCGGTCCTGGAGCCTTCGCCTTGAAACAATCCACGACTGGTCCATTTCTGTTGGTATCGGAAACGACAGGCGATGCCGGCGTTTCCACATGCGTCGCGAACACCAGCAAGGGGCGCCCAAGATGACCATCGCAACCAGACTGAAGGACTTCATCGATAGGAAAGGAATTTCCTACGACACCGTCGAGCATCACCGCACGGCGACAAGCAGACAATCCGCCATTGCGGCACATGTGCCTGGCAGCATAATGGCCAAATCGGTGGTCGTTCACCACGACCGTGGCTACGCGCTCGCCGTGGTTCCAAGCACGCACAGGATAGAACTCGCGACATTGCAGGATGTCATGGAGAAGCCTCTTGGACTTGCCTCCGAAGACGAGGTGGTCTCGTTGTTCGGCGATTGCGATGTCGGCGCTGTGCCACCGATCGGCGCTGCCTATGATGTGCCAGTGGTCCTCGATGAAAGCCTCGGCGACGCTCCCGAAATCTATTTCGAGGGCGGTGATCATAGGACGCTGGTGCATGTGAGCGGCAGGGATTTTCGCGACCTGACAAAGGACGCGCGCCAGGCCCGTTTCAGCCACCCGGCCTATTGAAAGCTCTGCCCCACCTGCCCGCACCGGCACTTTCACCGGTGCGCGCAGGGCTGGTTTTTTTCAGCTCACGGTCTGGTGGCCGGCGGCGATTCCACAACTTTCCGATAGACATGCCAGGTCGCATGACCAAGGATCGGCAGCACGACTGCCAACCCGGCGAACACTGGCAGCGAGCCGACGATCAGGGCGACGGCGACGATAAGGCCCCACACGGCCATCACGATCGGGTTGGCCAGGACAACGCGCACCGAGGTGTGGATGGCTTCGTAGGCGCCGACATCGCGGTCGAGCAACAACGGGAATGCGACGACCGTGGTGCACAACACAACCGCGGCGAACACGAAGCCGATGGCGTGACCCAAGATGATGAGCGTCCAGCCGCGTCCCGTGGCAAATATTTCACTGATGAAACTGGACAGCGATTGCGGCGGCGCCGGGCCGAACAGGGTCTGGTAGAATATCTGGGCCGTCAAAAGCCAGGCGATGAAGATCGCAAGCAGCATGACGCCGACCGCTGCAATAGCCGGCAGTGCTGGAGAACTCCTGACCTCAAAGGCGTGCCTCCACGAGGCGTCGAGCCCGGCTTCCCGTCGCCGGCTGATCTCATAGAGGCCGATCGCCGCGAACGGACCAATCAGTGCAAAGCCGGACACAAGCGGAAACAGCAATGGCAGCGTGTTGTTACCTGATGTCCAGACAGCAAGCACGACACCCGCAATCGGATAGATCAGGCAGAGAAAAACGATGTGCGACGGCTTGACCATGAAATCATCGACGCCACGCCTGAGCGCATCAAAAAGATCGGAGACACCGATTTTTCGAATTCTGGTGTGTTCCAGCGTCTCGCTGGCGCCTGCTATTACGTGAAAGCTTGCCATGACCATTCCTCCAGACCAGGTCCGGTAAGGTCGCGTTTTACGGTGCTGCCGTTCCGCATGATTGGCCCACGCAAACCGCGACCTGCACCATGATCAATATACTCTCATGCGGGGGACTTGTCGCGCTTTGTAGGAAGGCCCGGGAGTAAGAGGTCCCGGGTAGCCTGACTAGCTACGGACGCCGTTCTCCGATATGCTCTTCTAGTCGAAGGTGAAGGTCATGGACGGAAGGACAGTTCTCATACTCGGCCTTGGCGTCGTTATTCTGCTGTTGCTTGGATTTTGTGCTCTGCCAATGTGATGTTTTGAGCCGGGGTCAATAGTCGGCTGAAGCGATCACTCGCATTACAATGGTGTCGGCAAGCAACGCTGCAAATATTGCGAAAAGATAGACAATCGAATACGCAAACAGCGCCTTTGCCGGCTTCATCTCCTTGTCGGCGACGAGAACCTTCCAGGCCTGCCAAATGAAACCTGCACCCAACGCGGCTGAAGCAGTGCCGTAATATCCGCTCGCGAAGCCGAAACCCCAAGGGAGCACGCCGATTGGCGCCAAGAGCAGTGAATAGGCGAAGATTTGTTTTCTGGTCGAGTGCTGGCCGGCCACATTCGGCATCATCGGGACCCCAGCCGCGGCATAGTCACCGACCTTGAAAAGGGCCAGCGCCCAGAAATGAGGCGGCGTCCAGAGGAAAATGATCAGAAACAGGATGAGACTTTCAATGCCGATTGCGCCGGTTGCAGCAACCCACCCGATCACCGGAGGAAGGGCGCCTGCCGCGCCGCCTATGACGATATTCTGTGGCGTCGAGCGCTTCAGCCACATCGTGTAGATAACGACATAGAAAAAGATGGTGAACGCCAACAACGATGCGGCGAGCCACCCCACCAGCACGCCGAGCGTCATGACCGACAGTGCGGAAAGCACCAGACCGAAGCTGAGAGCTTCGCCAGGCGTGACGCGACCGGACGGAATCGGTCGCTTGGACGTGCGAGACATCAAGGCGTCTATGTCTGCGTCGTACCACATATTGAGCGCGCCGGCGGCTCCCGCTCCAACCGCGATTGCGCCGATGGCAATTAAGGCGATAACTGGATTCATCACGCCGGGCGCCATCATCAGGCCGACGAAGGCCGTAAACACGGCAAGTGCCATGACGCGTGGTTTCAAAAGCGCAAAGAAATCACCCGCCGTCGCCTCCGAGAGGCGGATGCCGGTATCCTTGAGACGGCTTTCTTCAGTCGACATTCAGACGACCACCGATGGGAATGGCAGCCTAGCCGGCCAATGTCTTTTTTGCAACGAGTCGCCCTCCCCACCGACACTGCCGGCAGATTGCGGCCGAGGCTATGCCTCGACCTGTTTGCTATACCAAGATCCGGCGGAAGAGCCGGGCTATTTGGAGAATTGCTTCAGATAAGCAATGACATTGGCGACGTCCTCGTCCTTCTTGAGGCCGGGGAATGCCATCTTGGTTCCTTTGACCATCGCCTTGGGATCGTGAAGGTAGGTCGTCAGCGTGGCCTCATCCCATTTGACGCCGGACTTGCCAGCCTCGGTCATGGCCTTGGAATAGCTGAACCCCGGATGCGTCCCGGCCGTTCGGCCGATGACGCCGTTCAAGGACGGGCCGACCTTGTTCTGATCCTTGTCCGCGATATGGCAGACCTTGCATTTGGCGAAGACCTTCTCACCCGCCGCGGCATCCTGTGCCCGCGAGGGGCCGGCAATGACGGTGGCGACGGACATGATGACAAAAAACACAAAGGCACGCATGGCATTTCCTCCCTGATCGCCAATTTGCCCTGGCTGACCTGCACAGGCCGACATTTAGTCCGCTGGCATGCGCTCTTGAATGGCAGAACGGATATCCACTGCCTGGGGTTGCGGCACCTACATACCACGGAACCCGGCCGGCAGATAGAGTTCGGCCGTGCCAAGGTTTAATGCGGACAATCTGCTCAAGGCAATTTGGTGTTGCAGCTGGCGGCGATCCGGCCGATCGCCTCTTCAACTCCGGTGAGGTCAAACTCGGCTTTGCCGCGCCCCGACAGCAGCCCGAACCGCCAGGACAGCAGCAGCCGGTCCGCGGCAATCAGTCGCCTGATGCCGTCGGCACCGTCGCGGACCAGCATCCTGCTGCGCGGGCCGACCGACCAGCTTTCGTTGAGCTTGCCGGATTGGCCGACAGTCACCGACATGGCGATGGTTCGGCTGGCGGAAACGGTGTCGCTCAGCTGCAGCCATTCGCTCCAACGCGGTTCGCCGGCGGTCCGGCACGCGATCGTCAAAACCGGGCTGTAGCTCAATGCGCCGCCGCCGGTGATGAGCTTGTTGGTCGCATAAAGCGAGGCGGTGACAAGGCCATCGCTGCTCTTGTCGAACCGCCAGTTGTCGAGAACCGTATCAGCCTGGGCAATGCCACAGACCGACGCAAGCAGGAACGCCGCCGCCACGCTTCCGATACCGAAGAACTGTCTCAACGATGCCTCCAACAACCGCTGCGGTCAGCAACCCAGCGCAGATAATCATCAAAGCTTCATATCGCTACCTCGAGCGCCAGATGCGTGAAATCCGTTGCGTCTGTGCCACAACGAAAAAGGCCGCCTCGAGAAGGCGGCCTTTCGGAATTCAGCAGGGACGTTATTCAGCGTCCTTGGCGGCCTTCTTCTTCGGCGCGGCCTTTTTCTTCGGCTCTTCAGCGTCGTCGTCGGCCTTCTTGGTGTCCGCTTTTTTCGCAGCCGCCTTCTTCGCCGGCTTGGCCTTGGTTGTATCCGTATCCTCCTCGTCGGCCAGCAGCTCTTCCTTGCTGACCTTGACGTCGGTGACCGAAATCTGGCCGAGCAGATGGTCGACCACCTTCTCTTCGAACATCGGCGCGCGCAACGTGTTCAGCGCTTCGGGATTGTTGCGATAGAATTCGAAGGCCTCCTGCTGCTGGTTGGCCGGATAGCGACGCACCTGCTCGAACAGGCCGCGCTGCAATTCCTCGTCCGTCACCGTGACGCCGGCCTTCTCGCCGATTTCGGCGAGAACCAGGCCGAGACGCACGCGGCGCTCGGCAAGCCGCATGTATTCTGCACGCGCTTCTTCTTCCGTCGTCTCTTCGTCGGCAAAGGTCCGCCCGGCAGCTTCGAGATCGCGATTGACCTGGTTCCAGATGTTGTTGAACTCGGCCTCGACTAGCTTGGACGGCGCCTCGAACGAGTAGGCAGCGTCGAGCTGGTCGAGCAACTGCCGCTTGACTTTCTGGCGCGTTATCGAGCCGAACTGGTTCTCGATCTGACCGCGCACCACCTCGCGCAGGCGCTCCAGCGATTCAAGGCCGAGATTTTTGGCCATCTCGTCGTTGATCTCAAGCGCGCCGGGCTTCGACACTTCCTTGACCGTCACGTCAAAAGTGGCTTCCTTGCCGGCCAGATGCGCCCCCTGGTAGTTTTCCGGGAAGGTAACCGTGACCTGCTTCTCGTCGCCGGCCTTGCTGCCGACCAGCTGGTCCTCGAAGCCGGGGATGAATTCCTTCGAGCCGAGCACCAGCGGCTGATCCGTGCCTGCGCCGCCGCCGAAGGCTTCGCCGTCGATCTTGCCGACATAATCGATGGTCACGCGATCGCCTTCGGCGGCCTTGCCGGTTTTCGGCTCGTAAGTGCGGGCGGATTCAGCGACACGCTTGACCTGCTCGTCGATCTCTTCATCCGGCACGTCGAACACCTGGCGCGTCACCTTGATGTCGGAGAAATCCTTGATCTCGATCGGCGGAATGACCTCATAGTTCAGACGGAACTCGAAATCGGCACCGCCTGCCAGGATCTTCTCGGCTTCCTTCTCGTCCTCGGTCATGATCACTTCGGGCTGCATGGCGGCCTTTTCGCCGCGCCCGGTGATGATCGAACGGGTCGAATCATTGAGGATCTCGTTGACCACTTCGGCCATGAACGACTTGCCGTAGACCTTGCGCAGATGCTGCACCGGCACCTTGCCGGGGCGGAAGCCGTTGATGCGGACCTTGTTCCTGGCATCGGAGAGCCGCGCCATCAGCTTGGCTTCCATGTCACCGGCCGGCACGGTGATCTTGATCTCGCGCTTGAGACCGGAGTTGAGCGTTTCGGTGACCTGCATCATAAAACCTTTGTTTCCACCAATGAGGCCGTCAAACGGCCCCTGCCGTTTACAGCCTGCCGGTATGATCTTGCCGGGAATGGCTTTTGGTGCGGGACTTGGCGATCTGTCCGCTCAACGCGGCACAAATCCTCCAGAAATACGCTCCAAAATGTGAATAAGTCTTTGTTTTTCCTACTTCTTATCACATTCTGCAGAAGCGGATCGTCGCGTCCCGTCACATTCGACACGCCTTTTGTCACAGGCGACGCTGATTTTCAACCATCTTTGCATTCCGGCCAATGATGCCGATGTGGGCTCTGACATTGACAGAATGATGGCTACATGGGATTGGCCGGGCAATGCGGATGTGGCGGAATTGGTAGACGCCCTGGATTTAGGTTCCACCCCTAACCAAATCCGCTACCGGAGCTACCCCCCAAAACCGTTGTAATTCATGCCGTTCAGCCCTGCTTTCGAGCCCTGAGCCGGTCGTCTCCGTTTGCGGAGTAGATTTGGTGACCCAGCGCTCTTGTGGCACGGAAGTTGTGGCATGGTGACATAGCAGGAGAACACATGGAGAACAGGAAGGGCGTCCACGTCCTCGCAAAGATCAGCGGCCTGCCCTACCGGGACGTCAAGCTGATCCTCTACCAACTCATAATGGATGCACCCGCCGCCGAGCGGGCTGCCCGAACGTTGGCCGCAGCCATATTAGGAGAAGCTATTGAACGCGCACGTCTCAGTGAACCCGTCGATCCGCCAAGCCGAGCTGGAGATCGAAATGACCGGCCTCGGCACAGCGCGCTACCACTCCTACGTTAAGAAGGAAGTGGAGGCTGAGCGTGGCTCCGAGATCAAGACCGGCACCCACCTCATGCAGCAGGTCATCGGCCCTATGTCGACCGCTATCCGCACCTTCGTGGATGACGTCTACGCCGGCCGTCCTGGCCCCAAGGCGGTGGCCGCTAGGCTGATCCGCCACATGGACCCCCAGGTTGTCGCCTACCTCGCCGCTCGGGCCATCCTAAGCCGCCTCATGCACCGCAGCTCGGCCACCCTGATCGGGGTGTCTCGGCTCGTGGCCATCGCGGTCGAGGGCGAAGCCCGGTTCGAGGAGTTCGCCAAGCAGAACCCAAAGCTGTTCACCAAGATCACCAAGGGACTGTCCGACGACGGAGCTACCGAGCAGCACAAGCGTGTGGTCCTGAACTATTCCATGGGCAAGTACGACATCCCTTGGGACCGCTGGTCGAAGCAGGAAATGATCCTCCTCGGCTCCAAGCTGGTCGAGGTCTTCTGTGAGCAGACCGGCCTCGCGACCATCGAGCTAACACAGGCCACCTTCAGCGGACCCTACCGCGAGCAGTACCTAGTCTCGATGACGTCCAAGGTCACCGACTGGATTGGCAAGTCCATCATGAAGGGCGAGCTTCTGCAGCCCTACTACATGCCAACCGTGATCCCGCCGAAGGATTGGGACAGCCTCTCAGGTGGCGGCTACCATACCGAGGCAGTGCGCCCGCTCCAACTCGTTCGTCGGGCTCGACCTGGGCAGATTGCGTTGCTCAAGGAAGCACACCTGGGGGCCGTCTATGGTGGCCTGAACGCCATCCAGAAGACGGGCTGGGCGATCAACGACCGCATCCTCGACGTGATGAAGCAGTTCATCGCGGCCGGCTCGGACTTGGCTGGGCTCATTCCCCGGCGTGACATAGACATGCCTGAGCGACCAGAGGGCATCGACACCAACCCTGACATCCTCCGTGAATGGAAGTGGAAGGCTCGGGACGTCTACAAGGCCAACCTCCAGCGCGCCCAGGATCGCCTCGCCCAGGAGCAGCTCATCGAACTGGCCGAGAAGTTCAAGGGTGATCCCCTGTTCTTCCCGCACAACCTCGACTTCCGTGGCCGCGCCTATCCGGTCCCGCTCGGGCTCAACCCACAGGGACCTGATAACGTCAAAGGTCTCATCATGTTCGACGAGGGTCTCCCGCTTGGCGAGGAAGATGGGCCGCGCTGGCTCATGATCCACGGTGCCAACGTCTTCGGCATCGACAAGGTCAAGTTCGACGACCGCGTCAAGTGGGTCAACGACAATGGCAGGGCGATCTGTGACTGTGCCAAAGACCCATTCGCGAACCTGTGGTGGACCGAGGCCGACAAGCCGTGGTGCTTCCTCGCGTTCTGCTTCGAGTATCGGGAGATGCTCACCAACCAGTCGACCTACAGGAACCGCCTGCCCATCGCTCTCGACGGGTCCTGCAACGGGCTCCAGCACTTCTCGGCCATGCTACTCGACAGTGTTGGTGGCGCAGCCGTCAACCTGATCCCATCCGACGAGCCGCAGGACATCTATGCTGTTGTCGCCCAGGAAGCGACAGCCTCACTGCGCCGTATTGCCTCCGCAACCGGAGACCTTCCGATTGAGGAGACACCTGACCCAGACGACAAGAAGAAGCGTGGACCGACCGAGGCTGAGCGCCGACGTTGGGCTCACGAGTGGCTTCACTTCGGGATCGACAGAAGCACCACCAAGCGGCCGGTCATGGTTCTGCCCTACGGTGGAACCCCTAGGTCGTGCGTCAAGTACGTCGAGCTGGAGATCAAGAAGAGGATCGATGCCGGCCAGGAACACAACCTGGGGGACGACCTCCCTCGGGCCATTGGGTTCTTGTCCAGCATCATCTGGTCCAGCATCGGTGACGTTGTCATCGCGGCCAAAGAGGCCATGGCGTGGCTTCAACAGGTCGCAAGGATCATCGCCAAGAAGAACCTCCCGGTCCACTGGACGACACCCTCAGGCTTCGTCGGTTACCAGAGCTACATGGACACCCGTCACCGCCTGATCAAGACGAAGATCAGCGGCTCGATACTCCAGCTCCTCAATCACGAGGAGACGGACGACATCAACCGAGCGAAGCAGGCCACCTCGATCAGCCCCAACTTCGTCCATAGCCTAGACGCCTCGGCCATGATCCTCACGGTCGATGCACTGGCCGGCGATGGCATCAAGTCCTTCGCCATGATCCACGACAGCTACGGCACCCACGCCTGCAACACAACCAAACTGGCGACGAAGCTCCGCGAGGTCTTCGTCCGCATGTATGAGACCAGTCCCCTCACCCACTTCCGTGATGAGCTGGTCGAGAACCTCGGCCCGTCACTAATCGACGAGCTTCCCGAACTTCCACAAACAGGAGACCTAAACCTCTGGCAGATCATGAATAGCGACTTCTTCTTCGCCTAATCGTCTCCGAAAACGGAGCGACTGACAAACCGGAGGTTAGGGTGAACAGTGGCCCTACGAAACCGAAAGGAACATTATGAGCAGGAATATAACCCTAAGGATGGGCGCAGCCGGCCACGACATAAGCGTCGGCTCTGTGACCATCGACCTTGCAGCAGCTTCGAAGACGGAGCGCTACGAGGTTCGCCGAACCCTGATCGAAAGCCTCAAGGCTGACGGCTACTTCGGCAAGAAGGAACAGCGCAAGGCGATCCACCGCGAGCGCCGCGCATGAGCATCACCTCAGCAGTGCTGCTCGCCATCGTCCTCATCCTCATCACCCGAGCCATGACAGGAGGCCCACATGCCCCGGCTTAACCGCGACGTTCTGAACATGGCCGGCCCACGCGAAGTGGCAATGGCCTCCCTCACGGTCCTCGACCGACTGCAGGACTTCCGCCCCGAAATCCAGATCATGGGCGCGGCGGCGGTCTTCCTCGAACTGGCAGCTCATCTCGGCATTCCTGCTCAGGAAGCCTTCGCTGCGACCAAGAACCTCATCAACGGCGATGACGGCAAGCGAGCCGAGTTCCGCGCCATCACCGCATACCTCAAGGGAGAAATCGCATGAAGAAGTTCAACAAACGCGACCGCGTCCGTCGGATCACGTACGGCAACACCGACGCTGGCCAGAAGATGCTCGTTGGCTCTGAATGGACCGTTGTCCGACAGGTCAGGGACATGATCGAGGTCGAGGGTTTCGCCAAAGGCCAAGCGTCCAGCCTCGTTCAATACTTCACGCTGGTCAAGGCAGCACCAGCCGCTCCCCAGGTCGGCGACAGCATCATGGTCACCGACGTCCCCTCCTACTGGTGGATCAAGACCGGCATGGTTGGCGAGATCACCGGCCACAACTCCGGGACCTACGCCTTCAACATCAAGATCGGCACCCAGCGCTGCTCCCTCAATGCTGACAACTTCGTCGTCGTCCCCAAGCAGTATCTGCGGGATCAGGCAGCGTTCGACCGCGCCAAGAAGGCAGCGTTCGAGGCCCGCCATTCTGGCCCCTTCTATCCCATCACTGGCCGGCGCGCTGACTTCATCATCATGGACGACATCGCACCCACCAAGAAGGTCAACAAGCAGGCTCCCATCAAGTCGGTCAAGGTCGCCCCGGAGGCCATCCTCCAGCTCCTCACCGACTACGTGAAGGGCACCCTCGGCATCGACGCCCAGGTCACCAAGATCACCTCCTCCTTCGAGAAGTCCTTCGATCTGGTCCTGAAGGCCGAGGCATGATCCGCCCGACACCAGCCCTCCACGCCGCCATCCTCACTTGGAGGCGCGGCTACCCCATCCCGGTCGATCTCTGGGCCAAGCTCACCAATCAAGGGTTCGACGTCTCGTCCCTTGAACGCCGTCATCTCGTCTAATTACCTCCCATAAAGGACCTCCTCCGCACATGGCAAAAGAAGCACGTACTGAATACCAGAAGTTCACCACCCCGCGCGTCGTCTTCGTCTACCCGAAGCTCAGCGAGCCGGACTACGGCAACGAGAAGTTCCCGAAGCCGGATGGCGAATACTCGACCAAGGTCATGATGTCCCTGGCTGACGCCGAGACGTTCTGTGACACCAAGTTCGGCGGCAAGCCGTCGCTCAACGAGCTGTTCGAGGCTGCCACCCGCAACGCCGAGAAGGCATTCGCCGAGCTGGACAAGGGCACCCGCGAGAAGTTCAAGAAGAAGGGCGTCACCGGCCCTGCGATGAACGCTCTGTTCGAGACGGTCTTCGACAAGGAAACCGAGGAAGACACCGGCAACGTCGCCTTCAAGATGGCCAAGAAGGCCTCGGGCGAAGTCAAGAATGGCCCGCGCGCTGGCAAGCTCTGGTCGTCGCGCCCCGATCTCTATGACGCCAAGGGCCAGAAGATCAAAGGCACCAAGGTCATGCAGAATGGCCATCAGGTGAAGGACAAGGCCGGCAACCCGGTCTTCAAGTTCCCGAACATCTGGGGTGGCACCGAAGGCAAGATTTCGTTCGCAGTCGGCGACGGCTACTTCATCCCCGGCACTGCAGCCGGTGGCCTGAAGCTGATGCTTGAAGGCGTCCAGCTCATCGACCTCGTCTCCAACGGCTCCCGCTCTGGAGCTTCCCACGGCTTCGGCGAGGAAGACGGCGGCTTCGAGTACGACGAGAGCGAGAACGAAGAGACCTCGGACGACAGCGACAGCGGCACCGAGACCGGTGGTTCGTCGGCTGGCGAAAGCGACTTCTAAGCCTTGGCCAACCCACGCTGGAAGCCCTCGGTGCGGCAAGCCGCCATCGCCAAGGGTTTCCGATCTGGGCTCGAAGACAAGGTGTCGGGGGACCTCAACTCCCTCGGCATCACCTACACCTACGAGGCCCACAAGATCACCTATGAGGTGCCCGCTCGGGAGGCGAAATACACCCCCGACTTCCTCCTCGACAACGGCATCATCGTAGAGACCAAAGGCCAGTTCGTTACGGCCGACCGGCAGAAGCATCTGCACATTAAGAAGCAGCACCCCGGCCTCGACATCCGGCTCGTGTTCTCCCGATCTGCCACCCGCATCTCCAAGCAGTCGTCCACCACCTACGCCATGTGGTGCGACACCCACGGCTTCCAATACGCCGACAAGTCCATCCCCCAATGCTGGATCGACGAAGCCCCGACTCCTGGGCGCTCGGAAGCCAATTCAACCATCCTCAAAACGGCCACTCCAAAGAAAGCGAAAGCCACCAAATGAAGAACCTTCTGAACCTCATCATGGGCGCAGTGCGTCCCTCGACCGCCAAGGCCATTGCCGGCGTCACCAAGGCCATCGACCAGCTCAACGCCGTGGTCGCCTACGAGGACCGCAAGGCCCTTCTGATCGAAGCCCGCATCGAAGTTCTGGAACAGCTCCAGGGCGAGGCCTACGTGGCCCGTGACGAAGCCGCCAAGATCGCGAAGCGCTTCACCAAGCTGGTGGCATGATCATGAAGGCCGCAGCACTCTTCCAGATCGCTCTCATTGTCGCCTTCATCTATGGCTGGGTCGTCAACCTGATCGACGTGATCCACCTGTTCTCGTCCGACGCTCCCCTGACGACGAGCGGCATCATCCGCATCATCGGCATCCCGGTGGGTTTCCTCGGCGCAATCCTGGGCTGGCTCTGATGTCGGGCCGCACCATCGACCAGTTCTTCACCCTGCTCGTAGGCATCGTCGTCGTCGTCGTGGCCATTGCCCTGTCGGCGGCTAACGGCTCGGCCTTCGGTGTGATCGCCGGCCTCATCGCCCTCTCGGTTGCCTACGTGGTCAACATGATGGGCGCTGCCGGGGTCATCCAGTCCGTCCGCACCTTCCGTGTAGCCACGTTCTTCGCGGTCGTCTCATGGTTGGCCTCGGTCGCCTCGATCATCGCTGCCGGCATCAGCTCGCTCTGACGCCTCGGGGGGCTCCTTCGGGGGTCCCCAACCTCCCCTCATTCAAGGAAGACAAGATGCGCGCCTCAATCTCCCTGAGCGATCTCCAGCGGTATGTCGAACGTCTACCCAGCACCAAGCGTAACCCGCGCGACGGCCCGGTCGTTCGCATGGCCATCCAACCTGACCTCGACTACCTCTATCGCCACTCGCCCAACCACCCGATGCACTACGAGATGATGACCGTCTCAACCATCGAGTTCCACTGCCGGCCCACCAAGGTCAACGGCGTGGAATGCACCGCTTGGTACTATCACGACATCCTCGTGAAGGTGTCCGTCTGATGGCCAAAGCGAAGTCCACCTTCGAGCTGGCTGACGAGGCCACTGACGGTCTGATGACCACGATCCGCGAGATGATGGACAAGTCTCTCGCCGACAACATCACTCAGTTCGCCGCCGTCGAGCCCAACGTCCTCAACATCTACGAGCTGGCCAACATGATGCGCTTCGGCCATCAGACCCTGCTCGCCAGCACCCGCCTCACCATGATCGCCAACAACATCAAGGTCGAGGAGGTCGGTTGACCTTCGAGCAGCGCTTCATGCGCGACCTCGCCCTCTACGGCAAGGCCTTCATCGTGACCGGGCGGCAGCAGGGCAAGTCCCTGATCTCGCCGCTGACGGTCAAGTTCCAGCTCCAGCAGCACCAGAACACCCCCTTCAACGGATAGGAGGCCCTTGTGGTCAACCGATATGCCAACGTCTCCGACATGCTCGGAGCGACCCTTTCGCGCGTCCATCAGGATGGCGACGAAGAGATCACCTTCGAGACCAACGACGGTCGCCGGTTCGTGATGTTCCACGAGCAGGACTGCTGCGAGAACGTGACCATCGACGATGTCGTGGGCGATCTTCAGAGCCTCGTCGGCAACCCCATTCTGGTTGCTGAGGAAGTGTCCAGTGACGACGAGGAGTTCGAGGCCAAGAACTACGCCGAGAGCTTCACTTGGACCTTCTACAAGTTCGCCACCATCAAGGGCCACGTGGACATCAAATGGTTCGGTAGCTCCAACGGCTACTACAGCGAAGGCGTGAGCTTCCGCCAGACCGCCTGATGCACGAAACCGAGAGCGAGTTCCTTCGCAAAGAGCCGTGCCCAAAGTGCGGCTCGAAGGACAACCTAGCCCGATACACGGACGGCCACGCGTACTGCTTTGGCTGTCGGCACTACGAACCCGGAGAACATGAATTGGAAACACAGACCGAGGCTCCATCGGAGCAGCGGACGACGGACTTTGTTGCTCTCGGGGAACCATCAGATTGGCAGAGCCGTGGCATCAACCTGGAGAGCGCGCAGAAGTGGGGCTTCACCCGCTCGACGCTCAACGGCGACCCCGTCCGTCTGTTCAACTACCGCAACGCCGCACAGCAACTCGTGTGGCAGAAGATCAGGTTCGCCGGCAAGGACTTCAGGTCCAAGGGTCTCAAGGAAGACATGTGCCTGTACGGCATGTGGCTCTGGCGGGACGGTGGCAAGAAAATCGTCATCACCGAAGGCGAGCTGGACGCGATATCAGTCAGCCAGATGCAGGGTCACAAGTGGCCTGTCGTGTCGATCCCCAACGGCTGTGACGGCGCTGCCAGGGCGCTGAAGAAGAACCTCGCGTGGCTGGAGAACTACGAGGAGATCATCCTCATGTTCGATCAGGACGACGCAGGCCAGAAGGCTACGGCCGAGTGCTGCCAGATCGGGTTCACCCCAGGCAAGCTCAAGGTCGCCACACTGCCCCTCAAGGACGCCAATGCGATGCTCATGGAGGGTCGCATCAAGGAAACCATCGACGCGATCTGGGGTGCCAAGGTCTACCGACCGGACGGCATCGTAGGCGTCAGCGACATCATGGGCGACCTGATGAAGCCGGTAGAGTGGGGCCTGAAGTGGTGCATTGAGGAACTGACACAGCACACCTACGGGCGGCGCATGGGCGAGGTCTACGGCTTCGGCGCAGGCACCGGCATCGGCAAGACCGACTTCCTGATGCAGCAGATCGCCTTCGACATCACTGACCTCCAGATGAATGTCGGCGCGATCTTCCTCGAACAGAAGCCCGTCGAGACTGCCAAGCGTGTTGCTGGCAAGCTGGCCGGCCGGATGTTCCATGTGCCGGACGCAGGGTGGACCGAGGAAGAACTCGTCCGCGCCGCGACCGAGCTGGATGGCAAGCTGTTCTTCTACGACAACTTCGGCCAGACCGACTGGGACATCGTCAAGGGTCACGTCCGCTACATGGCGGTCACCCTAGGCCTCAAGCTGATCTACATCGACCACCTAACGGCTATGGCCGACACAGGCGACGAGCGTGGCAGCCTGGAGCAGATCATGAAGGAAATGGCCGGGCTCGCCAATGAGCTGGGCATCATCATCCACTTCGTCTCCCACCTGACCACACCAGACGGCAAGCCCCACGAAGAAGGCGGGCGAGTCATGATCAGGCACTTCAAGGGCTCCCGAGCAATCGGCTTCTGGTCCTTCTTCATGTTCGGCCTCGAACGAGACCAGCAGAACGAAGATCCGATTATCGCCACCACCACAGTCTTCCGCATCCTCAAGGATCGCTACACGGGCCGCGCCACAGGCAAGACCATCAACCTGGGCTTCGACCAAGAGACCGGTCGGCTGTTCGTGCGGGAGGATGATCCCTTCGCCGAGAAGACCGGCTTCAAGGACGAGACGGCCGGCGCAGACGACGCACCGTTTTGAACGACCACACCAACGACACCTATCCCTCGGACGTGACGATCTCGCGCCGGGGGAACCAACTCACCCTCAAGTTCAGAACTGCCACGGTCCACCTGTTCGCCGACAAGTGGAGGGAGATCGTGAGCGCAATTCAAGAGGTATGCCACGATGTCCAACCTATCCATCCAGAACCTGACGACCCTCCTGCTCGCTGAGAAGGAAGAGAAGCGCCAGCTCTACAATCGCTACAAGGACCTGGAGCGCAGCCGCGATCACTTCGCCTCCAGCGCCATGAACGCCGATAACCTCAGGGACCAGATCAGGGTCCTTCAGGACGAGAACAAGCAGCTCGACAAAGCCCTCGGCATCGCCGTGGATAAGCTGACCGCATGAGGCTTCGGACCCTCGTCTTCGATATCGAGACGAACGGACTGATCCCAGAGATGACAGTGATCCACTCACTGGTCATCAAAGAGTACGAGACGGGAATGTTGTGGTCCTGCCACGACCAGCCCGGCTCGAAATACAGCATCGAGTACGGCCTCAAGCTGCTCATGGAAGCCGAGACCATCGTCGGCCACAACATCCAAGAGTTCGACGTTCCGGCAATCCAGAAGCTGCACCCTTGGTTCCTCCCCAAGGGCACCGTTCGGGACACCCTGATCCTGTCGCGCCTCATCTGGGCCGACCTGACAGATGCCGACTTCCGGCGTTCCGACATGCAGAAGCGCAAGGGCCTCAAGTGGATCGAGCCCTTCATGTTCGGCCGCCACTCCCTCGAAGCCTGGGGACAACGCCTAGGCAAGTGGAAGGGCGACTACGGCACGATCATGAAGGCGGCTGGTGTCGCCCAAGGTCTCAAGGGTGATGCCCTCACAGCGTTCGTGTGGGGCAACTGGTCCCAAGGGATGCAGGACTACTGCGTCCAAGACGTCGAGGTCACCGCGGAATTTTGGGCTCGCTGCCTGGGCAAAGGCTTCTCGGAAGAGAGCTGGAACCTTGAGCATGACGTTCGCAGGATCGTCAGCCGGCAGGAGAAGTACGGCTTCGCGTTCGACGAGGCCAAGGCCGCTGTCCTCTACGGCATCCTGGCCCAGGCTAAGGCCGATCTTGAGCGTGAGTTAGCTCTGGTCTTCAAGCCTTGGTATCGCAACAAGGGCCAGCGCTCCTCGACCTTCGACCGCACGATGGTCCAGAAGCAGCACCCAATCCTCGGCTACGAGCGGGACAAGAAGGGCGACTTCAAGATCGTCAAGAAGACCGGCGAGAAGAAGCCGATCTACGTCCAATGCCAGTGGGGAGCAGGCGACCTCTACACCGACGTCAAGCTCATGCCGTTCAACCCCGGCTCGAGAGACGACATCGCTGACCGCCTGAAGCTGCTCTACGGGTGGAAGCCCTCGGAGTTCACCAAGGACGGCAGCCCCAAGGTTGACGACGAGACCCTGCAGGCCCTGCCCTGGCCCGAGGCGAAGCTGCTCACCCGCTACCTGATGGTTCAGAAGCGAATTGGCCAGCTCTCGGACGGCAAGGAAGGCTGGCTCCGTCACGTCCGCAACGGTCGCATCCATGGGCGCATCAGCACCAATGGCGCGGTCACCGGCCGCATGACCCACAGCAAGCCGAACATCGGTCAGGTCCCAGGCATCCACGACAAGAAGACCGGCGAGTTGATGCCCTACGGTCGGGGATGTCGCGAGCTGTTCACCGTGTCCAAGGGCAAGGTGCTGGTCGGCTGTGACGCCGATGCATTGGAGCTGCGAGACCTCGCCGGATACATGGCTGCCTACGATGGTGGCGCGTACATAAAGACCGTCCTCGAAGGCAACAAGGCCAACGGCACAGACATGCACACCCTCAACGCTGCGGCGCTTGGGTGTACGCGTGAGCAAGCCAAGACTTGGTTCTATGCCTTCATCTACGGTTCCGGTGACGCCAACCTGGGTGCCATCCTGGGCGCCGCTCCGTCCAAGCAGATGTCGGTCGGTAAGCTCTCGCGGGCCAAGTTCCTCGCGGCGCTGCCGGCGCTCAACAAGCTGATCTCAGCGGTCAAGGCTAAGTGCCTCGCCACCAAGCAGCTCAAGGGTCTCGACGGTCGCATCCTCTCCGTACGGTCACCTCACTCCTGCCTCAACACGCTCCTGCAGTCTGCCGGCGCGATCCAGATGAAGCGGGCCTTGGTGATCCTTGACAACAACCTACAGGCCCTCGGGCTTGTCCCCGGCGTTCACTACGAGTTCGTCGCAAATGTCCATGATGAATGGCAGATCGAGGTCGATGAAGATAAGGCCGAGCTGGTGGGGAAGACTGCTGCAGAAGCAATCCGCCTCGCTGGTGAATATTACAAGTTCCGCTGCCACCTCGCCGGCAACTCTTCGTACGGCCAGAACTGGGCGGAGACACACTAAAGCCAGCCAGAACACGCCCGGTCACGTCTACGTCGCAGTCAATGCAGCGTGGCCGGGGCGGTGCAAGGTCGGCCTCGCGAAGGACCTAAAGAACCGCCTTCAGCAGATGAACACGAACGACCCAGACCGGGCGTATCGCTTCCACGAAACGAGGATATTTAATGATCGCAAGCAAGCTGAGGCAATTCTTCACGAGCTGCTGGATGGCTATCGCATCCCCGGCACCGAATGGTTCGAGCTACATCCTGACGATGCGGCCGGCATGTTACGGAGGCTCCATCGCAGGCAGTCTTCGGGAGATCGACCGGAAGGCCATGAGCAAGCTCCTGGCTGACAAGTACGGCATCGTCGACTGATGCTGTACGCCCTCCGCAACAAAGCCACTGGCCGTCTCATGGCCGACAAGTACCGGCGTGAGACCGACGATCCACATGAAGCCTGCCTCTACCTCTCGGAGCGCGGCGTGAAGATGTCGATCCAGACACGGCGCAGACACGCCAAGAAGAACGCCCACTGGGATGTCATTCATCCCGTGGACTTCACCATCGTGCCACTCAAGCTCACCGAGGAGACCATTTGAGAACACTTCTGATCGACGGGGACATCCTCGTCGTGTCAACCGGAGCTGCCCTGGAGACCGAGACCGACTGGGGCGACGACGTCTGGACGCTCACCTGTGACGTGGGTGAAGTCAAAGCAACCATCATGGCGACTGTCGCCCGCATGGAGAAAGACCTGAAGGCCGATGCGTCGGTCATCACCCTGTCGAAGGGCTCGGTCTTCCGTCACGACATCTACCCTGCATACAAGCACGGCCGGTCACGCAAGCCGGTCGGAACCAACGAAGTCAAGCGCTGGCTGATCGAAGAGAAGGGCGCGAAGTTCAAGCCCGGGATCGAGGCCGACGATGTCATGGGCATCCTGGCCACCAACCCTCGGCTGATCAAGGGCGAGAAGATCATCTGCTCGGCCGACAAGGACATGAAGACCATCCCAGGCCTGCTCTACCAGAACGGCGAGATCACCAAGATCAGCGAAGCCGAGGCAGACAAGAATTGGCTCTTCCAGACCCTGACCGGCGACACCACGGACGGCTATCCCGGCTGCCCTGGACTCGGCCCGGTGACCGCCCTGGCTGCCCTGAACGAGAACCTTGGGTGGGAGCAATACACCCATGAGTTCACCTCAGGGAAACGCAAAGGCGAAACCGAGCTGAAGTGGCGCACCGTCGAGATGGCGACCCAATGGGAAGCCGTGGTGAGCCAGTTCGTCAAAGCCGGCCAGACCTTCGATGACGCCCTGCTGCAAGCCCGCCTCGCCCGCATCCTCCGCAACGATGACTACGACCATGTCAAGAAGGAACCGATCCTCTGGCATCCAAAGTGATAGCCTTGTCGGGTCCTGCGGGGTCCGGCAAGTCGGAAGCTGGCCGGTATCTCGTGGACGCCCACGGCTACCAGACAGTGAAGTTCTCAGGCCCGCTCAAGGCAATGCTCCGAGCATTCTACGTGAGCGTTGGCCTGGATGATCCCGAGCAGATCGAGCGCCGGATCGAGGGTGACCTCAAGGAAGTCCCTGACCTGTACCTAAACGGTGCCACGCCGCGCCACGCAATGCAGACCCTGGGTTCCGAATGGGGCCGTGGGCTGATGGGCGACGACTTCTGGATCAGGAGCTGGGAGCGGAAGGTCGACAGCGTCGAGGGGCCGGTGGTCACCGATGATTGCCGGTTCGAGAATGAGGCCGAGGCGGTCATGTCTGCCGGTGGTGAAGTCGTCAGGCTGCACCCCAAGGTCTACAGAAGGGGCACCTCCAGCCACGCCTCGGAGTCCGGCATCAGCAGCGACTGGGTCAACCATGTCGTGACCAACGATGGAAGCATCGCTGACCTGCAGGACAAGATGTTGGAAATCATCGAGCCGATCCACGTCGTCACCTTTGGGGACCTCGAAAGTGAATAGGGTGAACAGTGGCACTACGGAGGGGTTCATTCCACCTCCGGTAGTCTCTCGGGATGTTATCGATGCGCTGAAGCGTATCTTTCCCAACACCCTCCCGACGAACCTAGAGATTTCCGACCGTGAGCTTGGGGCTTTGATCGGAGAGCAGAGGGTCATTCAATTCCTTCAAGGCTCACTCCAAAATCAGGAAGACGAAGCAATCCCCAATGTGCTTAAGCAAACCTAAGATCGAGAAGCCGGATGTGGTTCAGCCGCCCCCGCCGCTGCTCGCCGTACCCAAGGCTCCAGTCCTGAACGAGACCGCCCGCTCGGCTAACAACGACGCAGGCAAGGCAGCTCGCGCACGGACAGGCCGCTCCTCCCTTACGATCCCCCTGGCTGCTGGTGCCACTGGCGTCAACATCCCGAGGTAATCTTTGCCCGATACGGAAGTCGTTTCCGCGAAGGCTCTATACGAAACACTGGCCACTGAACGAGACCCGTATATCAAGCGGGCTGTCAGGGCTGCCGAACTCACCGTCCCCTACCTGTTCCCTAAGGTCGGCACCACGGGTTCGACCACATTCGTAGAGCCCAACCAAAGTCTTGGCGCTCGTGGACTTAGGCATCTGGCTTCAAAGCTCCAGGTCGCCCTGTTCCCGGTCAACGCCCCATTCTTCAAATACGAGATCGACGACCTGGCACTCGCCAATCTGGCCAAGGCCGATAACAAGCGAGGCGAGATCGAGAAGGCGCTGAGCGCTCGTGAACGGGCAGTCCTGTCCGAGATGAACGGCTCGATGTTCCGCCCGGTGTCGTTCGAGGTATTCCGTCAGCTCCTGCTGGCCGGCAACTGCCTCCTGCACATTCCCAAGAAGGGGAAGCCAAGAGCCCACCGACTGTCATCCTATGTGGTGCAGCGTGACGCCTCAGGCACCATCCTCGACATCGTTCTCCTTGAGACCATCGCCCGCACTGCGCTCCCGGCCGACATCATGGCCAAGATCAATGCCGTCCCCGCCGCTGAGGCCAAGAGGGACGCCAAGGTCGACATCTACACGCACATCACCCTCGACGAGACTGGGCAGAAGTACAATGTCACCCAGCAGATCGAGGGCGTCCTGATCGAAGGTGAGGCCTCTGGCTTCTACCCCAAGGACAAGCTGCCCTGGATACCCCTGCGCTTCACCTACATCGAAGGCGAAGATTACGGCCGGGGCTTCATCGACGAATACATCGGCGACCTCGCCAACCTTGACGCTCTCACCGCAGCTCTGCGTGACGGCACCATTCAAGGGGCCAAGGTCATCTGGCTGGTTGCTCCCAACTCCACGGTCAAGCCTAAGCAACTCGCAGATGCCGCTAATGGTGGCTTCGTGCAGGCTGAGGCCAACGCTGTAGTCCCGCTTCGGCTGGACAAGCAGTCCGACTTTGCCGTTGCCGAGCGCATGATTGGCTCGATCACCGAACGCCTCCAGCTCGCCTTCCTCCTGCACAGTCAGCGCGAAGGTGAACGGGTCACGGCCGAAGAGATCAAGTTCGTTGCCGGTGAACTGGACCAAGGACTGGGTGGCGTCTATTCGCTGCTCGCCGAAGAGTACCAGCAGCCCGTCGCGGTCCTCTACTCCGCTCGCATGGAGTTCGTCCGCAAGGTCCCGCCGCTCCCCAAGGAAATCACCAGCACGACCATCGTGACTGGCATTGACGCCCTCGGCCGTGGGTCTGACCTCCAGAAGCTCGACACGCTGATCGCCGGCTCCAACCAAGTCGTTGGTCCCGAACAGGTCGGTCGCTACCTCAACGTCGGGGAATACTTCAAGCGCCGTGGTGCCGCGATTGGCATCGACATGGGCGGCTTGATCAAGTCCGACGAAGAGATCGCCGAGGCTGACCAACAGGCCCAGATGATGGCCCTCGCACAGAACCTCGGACCCCAGGCCATCACCCAGATGGGCGGCATGGCGAAAGAGCAAATGAACCAAAACGCCACTGAAGGAGAACCCAATGGCTGATGAAACAGTAGTGGCCGAAGTGGTCGCTGAGGCGAAAGCCGAACCCAAGGCCAAGGTGGCGAAAGCCCCGAAGCTCTCCGACAAGCAGACGCTGCTCGATAGCGGCTCGGTCTACACCGCTCACTAATGTCAGGTGTGATCCAGTCCGTAATCGTCCAGGCGCCTGAATCGACGGCAGAAGAAGACGCAGCGGCCCTGGCCCTCGCGGCCTCCACTGCACCGACGACCGAGGAAGAAGCTCGCGCCCAGATCGAGGCCAAGAAGGCGGCTGTTGAAGCTGCCAAGAACGCGCCTCCTCCTGTAGAGCGCCCTGAGGGTGTCCCTGAGAAGTTCTGGGATGCCGCCAAGGGTCTCGTGAACCATGAAGCTCTGCTCGCATCCTATGCCGAGCTGGAGAAGAAGGTTGGCGCTCCCAAGGTCGACGACGATGCCGATCTCGATGACCTCGACCCTGCCCTGCAGGAGACCGAGGAAGCCGAAGACGCAGAACCGTTCAGCCTTGCCACGTTCGATGCTGAGTACGCTGAAGCCGGCGCTCTGTCGGAAGCCAGCTACGAGACGCTCGCCGCCAAGGGCTTCGACAAGGCAACCGTTGACGGCTACATCGCCGGCCAGGAAGCTCTTGGTCAGATCGCCACTCAGCGCATCACCGAAGCTGCCGGTGGCAAGGACGGTATGGACCGTATCTTCGCGTGGGCAACCACCGGAGTTTCGCCCGCTGAGATCGATGCCTTCAACGAGAAGTTCCAGCATGCCGACGTCAACGCTGGCGTCATCGCCATGGAACAGCTCAAAGCCAAGTACGAAGCCGCTAACGGCAAGGACCCTGTCCTGCTAGGCGGAAAGCCATCAGGCAATCCAGTCGACACGTTCGATAGCTGGGCTCAGGTCACTGCCGCAATGGCTGACCCCAAGTACAAGGCTGATCCGGCCTACCGTGCCGCCATCTCGGCCAAGCTCGGTCGTTCCAACAAGATCTGATCTATCGGGGTTCCAGGGGCCACGCCCTGGGTGATTGTGGGACTAAACGGGTTCCCACACCCTCATCAAATTCAAGGACATCATGACCTTCAAGCTAAGTGCGCTGTCTCTCGCGCACCTCAAGGGCGTTCATCCCGACCTAGTGAAGGTTGTCATGCGCGCCATCGAAATCACCCCGGTCGACTTCGTGGTCGGCGAGGGTCTCCGCTCCAAAGAACAGCAAGCCAAGAACGTCGCCAAGGGCGTCTCGACCACCATGCGCTCCCGTCACCTCGACGGCCATGCGGTTGACATCCTACCCATCGCGAACGGCAAGCCGACCTACGACTGGAAGTTCTATTTCCCGTTGGCCAAGGTCTTCAAACAGGCCGCGCTCGACGTCAAAATACCGGTCGAATGGGGTGGTGACTGGAAGACATTCAAGGACGGCCCGCACTGGCAGTTGCCATGGGCAAAGTATCCGTAAACCGCAGCAAGCGCAGGACCTCTAAGTTCTGGCTTGCCGTCACCCTGGCTCTGTCCTTCATCGCCCTCTTCAGTTGCATCTGGAGGGGCCTTGAGACGGCTGCTGTGGGGATCACAGTGATGATTCCGGCAGTCTACGGAGCCTACGTTGGTGTCGGACACATGGACCTCAGGCAGGCCATGCTCGACACCTCAGAGGAGCCTCATGATACCTAAGGTCTACGGCTGGCTTGCCGGTCTGGCAGCCCTCCTGATCCTCATCGGCGTGATCTACGGCAAAGGCCGCATCGACGCCAACCACAAGCAGGAACTCGCTCAGCTCACCGAGACATTGGAGCTGACGAAGTCGACATTGGCCACCGAGAAAGTGGCCCGACAGAACGACACCATCCTCGCCACCGAAGCTGCCAAACGGCAGAACGTCCTCAAGCTCAAGATAGGCAACCTCAACGACTATGTGGAAACGCTCGAAGTCACTGGTGCTGTGTGCCTTGATGGCACTGACACTGAGCGGCTGCGCGACCTCTGGTAGGTTCGCCGCCCCCAACTACCCGGAACTCCCGGCCGATCTCCGCATCTGCTTCAACACCATTGTCGCCCCGCCTGCGGTTGGTCCCATGCCGAAGAAGCGCGTCATGCTTCTGATCGGGGCCTTCAAGGCCTCAGAGACCGAGAAGACCGACTGTGGCAAGCGCCTCATCGCCTTCTACGACAACCTCGCAACCCGATCAGGAACGTAATGTCCGCATTCAAATCCGCCTTCGCTGCCGCTCGCAAGTCAGGCAAGAAGGTCTTCACATGGGAAGGCAAGCGCTACACCACTAAGCTGGCCGCATCGACCCCCAAGACCGCCCCGAGGCCGACGCCTAAGCCGGCCCAGGCTGCCCCTGCTGCTGCCGCTGTGAAGAGGCCCCGGCCTCTCGCCGCCGCCAAGACTGCTGCCCCCGCAGCGGCAGCCGCATCACCGTCCCCGCAGTATCGGGGAACCTCAAAGGTCGCAGCCCCGGCAGCCCCAGCGGCAGCCCCTAGTGCTCCGGCTAAGAAGTCCCTTGGCATCGTCCCGACGGGCACCACCAAGTCGACGGGCCTAATCAAGGCCGTCCGTTCAGCCCTCGGCACCGACCGCAATGCTGGCATCAACGCCCAGCTCGACCGGATCGAGGCAGCCAAGAAGAAGAGCATCGGCGGCAACGCCCGCTCTGGTCTCCGCATCACCGCCCGATAACCTAAAGTGTCCGAAGTTTGTAGCATTCTTCGGACACCTCTCTCCCGTTCCAAGTTCTGTGAATGTCACACCGCTCTTTAGCCGGTGACAACAAGGAACCAAGGAAGTCTCACCAGACGATTACTTGGCGACCCTCCAACAGTGACTGAGGTCATTGAAGCAGGATAATCCCCAACAGTCATCCAGTGCTGCTCCGAGGCCCACACAAACCTCAGAACAAACACGGGAAATACCTATACTATGGCAAACGGCGTAGTCTCTAACCTCGGTCAGGCCAATGGCGCTGGCGCTCTTGACGCAAACTTCGTCAAGGTCGCAACCGGGGAAATCCTCACCGCCTTCACTCAGACGGTCGAGTTCGCGGACAAGCACATGGTCCGCAACATCTCCAACGGCAAGTCCGCTTCGTTCCCGGTCACGGGTCGCACGAGCGGCGCTCGCTATCACACCCCGGGCACGGAAGTCCTCGGCACGGTCGCCAAGTTCAACGAGCGGGTCATCACCATCGACGATCTGCTCCTGACCGACTACTTCACCGCCAACATCTACGAGGCGATGAACCACTTCGACACGCGTTCGGAAATGACCAAGCAGCTCGGCGAAGAGCTGGCCCAGGCATATGACCGCAACGTCGCTCGTACCGCTATCCTGACCTCGCGCGGCGCTGCCGTTCTCGACGGTCTTCCGGGTGGTGGCTCGATCACCAACGCAGCTCTCCTCACGGACAGCAACGTCATGGCCGCTGCATTCTTCGACGCGGCTGCGATCCTCGACGGCAAGTACATCCCCGCAGGCGACCGCTACGGTTTCCTGAAGCCGGTCCAGTACTACGCCCTGTCCCAGAACACCAAGGTGATCAACAAGGATTGGGATGGCCGTGGTTCGTATGCGGACGGCAAGGTCGTCAAGATCGCCGACATCCCGCTGATCAAGTCGATCAACCTCCCGAACGGCACGTCCGTCGTGGATGGCCCGACCAAGTACCAGGGCGTGTTCACGAACACCGCTGGCCTGATCATGCACAAGGGCCTGATGGGCACCGTGAAGCTGCTCGATGTCGCAATCGAGAGCGAATACATGGTCTCGCGTCAGGGCACCCTGATCGTCGCGAAGTATGCAGTCGGCCACGGCGGCCTGCGTCCTGAGTGCGGTCTCGAACTGAAGACGGCCTAATCGTCGTTTGAAGGTCGGGTTGGCATACGCGAAGCCCTGTCCTCCGCTGCATCGGCCTCGCGCAGCTTGGCATTCGCCTGTGCCCTAAGTTCCGACCTTTCGGGTTCGGACGCTTTGGACGCTTGCTCGTTCAGTTTATCGGCTTGCTTGGCCAATCTTTCGGCCTCTTGGGTCTGATAATTCGGCATAGGTCCTCCTTGCGAGAACCATGAATGTAGCCCCTAACCTCGCACAACACTACCCAGCCGGGGTCCCTAACGGGGCTCCGGTTTTTTTCGTTTAGCCCCCCACCCCACACTCTGGAGACCTGATGGCCAGTGGCCTAACACCATTCACAGAGCTTGAGGCGATCAACGAAATCCTGGCGACCGGCAGCGAAAGCCCCGTGTCCACGCTGGATGAGAACACCGTGATCGACGCCTCGCTCGCCATGAACACCCTCCGAGCTACCTCAGTCGAGGTCCAGACGCGCGGGTGGAACTTCAACACCGAGAACAACCTCGTCATCGCCCCCGACCAAGACGGCACCGTCGTCCTTCCTAGGAACACCCTCGGGGTCGATACAGTCGGCGAAACGGCCAGCATCAACGCAGTCCAGCGTGGCCTTAGGCTCTATAACGAGACCGACAAGACCTATTTCTGGACGGCTGCCCCCACGGTGACCCTCGTGGTTGCCCTGGCGTTCGAAGAGCTGCCCTCGACGGCCCGCCTCTACATCACCATTCGGGCTGCTCGGAAGTACCAAGACCGCTACTTCGGCGACACCGCCTCTCACTCCTATTCCGCTGCCGACGAGTCCGAAGCCAAGTCCACGATGATGGATGAGGAGCTGCGCTCGACCGGCCCGAACATGCTCAACAGCCAGTTCGCTCGGGACCTTCAAAGTCGCGTCTAATGGGTAAGATTTCCGGGACTATCCCCAACTTCGCGAATGGGGTCAGCCAGCAAGCTGTTGCCCTTCGCCTCGCCTCACAGGGCGATTTCCAGCTCAACGCCTACTCGACCGTTGTGGACGGCCTGAAGAAGCGCCCGCCGACGCAGCGACGTGCCTCTCTGGGTGGCGGCTTCGACGGCCCCACCCACACACACATGATCAACCGTGACGCCTCCGAGCGCTACGAGGTCATCATGTCTTCGGCCGGCATCCGCGTCTTCGGGCTGTCTGATGGCGCTGAGCGTATCGTCAACAAGCCTGACGGCATCGGCTATCTCAGCTACGCCCCAGGTCCCCTCAAGCCGCCCTACAGGACGGTCACGAACGGCGACTTTACGTTCATCACGAACAGCACCAAGGTAACCTCCAAGGACGCAGCCATCATCGAGCCAGTCTCGCCCAGCGAGGCCCTGGTACACGTCATGGCCGGCAACTACGGCAAGAACTACAAGATCATGATCAATGGTGCTGTGGTCGCTTGGTATCGCACCCCTGACGGCACGAACTCCCACCAGTCCCCCGCTGTCGACACCGCCTTCATAGCCCGCAGGCTCGCTACCGGCGAAACCGTGGCGATGGAGAAGACAGACGCCGACCAAGAGAATGGCGGCTGGGGCTGGAAGGAAACTGACACCAACCTCGCTGCGAACGGCATCAACGCCGCCGCCGGCTGGACCGTGAAGGTCACCCGAGGCACCCTCTACATCAAGAAGGACGATGGCACCGCGTTCTCCATCGGGATCGAGGACGGCTACAACGGCTTCGCCATGAAGGCTGTCCAGAACACCGTGCAGGACTTCACCGATCTGCCGGCCTTCTGCGAGAGCGGTATGGCGATCAACGTCACAGGCTCCGTGGGCACCCAGTACGACGACTACTTCGTCAGGTTCGGCAAGCAGTCTCCGAGTGACCCTGTAAGCACCCCCGGCGTCTGGCGCGAGATTGCCAAGCCGGGCATGTCGATTGCCTTTGACGCGTCAACCATGCCCCACGTCCTCGTGCGTGAGGAAGATGGCACCTTCACCTTCCGCAAGGCGGTGTGGGATCAGCGCAAGGCCGGCGACGAGAACACCTGCCCGTCCCCATCCTTCGTCGGCAAGACGATCAACGATGTCTTCTTCTTCAAGAACCGCCTTGGTTTCCTGTCGGAAGAGAACGTCATTCTGTCCCGCCACGGCAGCTACTACAACTACTGGCGCGCCACGGCCACGGCTCTGCTCGACGACGATCCGATTGACGTCGCTGCGGTCGAGAGCGGTGTGTCGATCCTGCGCTCGGCACTGAGCTACGCCGACATGCTCGTCATGTTCGCCGACCAGATGCAGTTCACCCTCAAGGGCAATGAGCTGCTGACCCCGAAGACAGCATCGATCCGTCCGGTCACCTCTTACTCGGCATCCTCCACAGCCCGACCGGTGCAAGCCGGCGATGTGGTGTTCTTCCCTGTCGACCGTGGACAGTTCTCTATGGTCCGCGAGTTCAACGTCGATCAGAACACCGGAGCAGCCACCGCAGAGGACGTCACGGGCCATGTGCCCCAATACCTCCCAGGTGCGGTGACCAAGCTCATAGCCTCGACCCACGAGGATATACTTGTGGCTCAGTGCGATGGGCAGCTGGATACTCTGTACGTCTACAAATACTATTGGAACGAGAACAAGAAGCTCCAGGCTTCGTGGTCTCAGTGGACGTTCCCTGGCGTGGACAAGGTCCTCGACATGGGCTTCATCGGCTCCCAGCTCATCCTCGTCCTCCTTCGGGGCGAAGAGGCGTTCCTTGAGGTGATGGATGTTCAGCCCGGTGGGGTGGACGATTTCGCCACCTTCGTCTGTCACCTCGACCGACGCTTCAAGGTGGAAGCAGACCGGCTCTATGACTCCTTCGATGCGTACGCCAACACGACGACAGTGTTCGTGCCCTTCGACGTGGCCAACGACTACATCTGCGTGACTGCCGGCTCCTCGACCTCGGTCATGAACCCCGGCCTGCAGATTGCCATCCTCGCCACCTCACCAACCTCGGTCACTCTAAGCGGCGATCTGAGGGGCATACCGCTGTACTTCGGCGTCCTCTACTCCATGCGCTACGACCTCTCGACGATCTACCTTCGTCAGCAGAGTGCGCAGGGCGGAACGAGCGTCATCACCGAGGGACGGCTACAGCTCCTCCAGCTCCTGATCCTGTTCTCCAAGACCGCCTACTTCAAGGTCGAGGTGACAACCATGTCTGGGGATGTCCGCACCTATGTCACCAACGGTCGCCTTATGGGTGACCCTGAGAACCGTGTCGACCGGGTCCACCTCAGCGACGGGAACATCCGCGTCCCGATCTTGAGCAAGAACGACCGGGTGAAGATCAGCGTCGTCAACGACAGCTACCTCCCCTGCTCCCTCCTCTCCGCTGAGTGGGTGGCCAACTACGTCCCGAAATCGAAGAGGATTTGATGATCACAATACGCAGGGCCAAGGTGTCCGACGCTATATCCTTGGCCCCGCGTTTGCGGTCAGCAGACAGAGACGAATGCAAGGCAGCCCTGGGCATGGAGCCTAGGATCGTTCTGCCGCTCCTCGTTCAGGGCGACTGCGTATGGGCTGGGGTCGACCAGCACCGTGAGGTCTTTGGCCTCTTCGGGATCGACCCAGTCAAGGGCATGGACCATCTAGGCATCGTCTGGATGGTCACGAGCCCCGACATCTTCAAGCACCGCCGAGACCTCCTGAAGCTGGCCCCTGAGTGGCTCGATAGGCTTCACCATGTCCGGCCGCTGCTTGGCAACCACATAGACGCGCGAAACACCACGCACATCCGCTGGCTCAAACGAATGGGGTTCTCCTTCCTGAGGACCCATCCTGAGTACGGCGTGGAGAAGCGTCCCTTCCACGAATTTGCAAGACTGAGATAAAGCCCATGTGCCCAGCTATCCTGAGCGTGGCTGTCTCTGCGTTCGGATCGATCCTCGGATACGCCGGCCAGCAGCAGCAGTACGAAGCTCAGCAGGAAATGTACCACAACAACCGCGATGCCGCGAACAAGGCAGCCGCGAATAGCTTCGCCTCGATCCAGAACCGCCAGCTCCAAGATGATGCTGCCTCGGGCCAGGAGCTTCAGAACCTAAACATCGAAGCGGTGAAGGGTCGGGCAACTGCCTCCGTCGCGGCCGGTGAAGCCGGCGTTATGGGTCTCTCCGTCGACGGCCTGATCGCTGACTACTACGGCCAGCAGGGTCGATACGAGCGAACCCTAGCCAACAACGCTCAGATGAACGCCAGTGCCCTAAGGGACCAGATGGACAGCACCAGGGCGACAGCCGAGGGGCGCATCAACTCCGTCGACCAGGGCCAGAGGCCGTCATTCGCCGACGCGGCAATCCGCATCCTCGGCTCGGGCGTAGACGCCTGGACCCAATTCAAATCCAAAGGATAACCAATGGCTCAAGGCCGCGTACAAGTTGACGAGCTGCGGTCTGACATCCGGCTCCAGCCTGCCCAGAATATAACCGACACATACGTCGCCCCACCTCGCCCACCGGAGGATCAGAACCTAGCCCGCCTAGTGGACGCGCTGGGTTCCTTCTCGGGCTCCCTCGGCCGCTACGCTGCGGTCACTCAGGACAAGTCAAAGTCCAATGAGCTGGAGCTGATGGCAGCCCAGAAGAAGTTCTCGGGCATGACCATCGACGAGCAGCGCAGGGCTGTTGAGGGTGGCCAGATGCCGGCCTACGCCAACGACTTCGTCCAGAAGGGCATGGGTTCCCTGTGGGGCTCATCCTATGGCCAGAGCCGCGCGGCTGAGCTGCAGAACACCCTCAACACGACCCACGACTGGACTGGCGATCCCGACCAGCTGTACGCCGAGGCCATCAAGGCCGACATGGAGAAGTACGGCAACGATCCCAACTTCGTCGCACAGTACCTCCGTCAGATGGACCAGGGACGTCAGCAGGCTCAGGGCGTGGTCGAGGGCCGGAAGGTCGACGCCTTCAACAAGGACCAGCTCGGTGCAGCCTTCGCAGGGTTCGACACCGTCATCAACGCTGGCATCCAGAACGGCCGAGACCCTGACGACATCGCCAAGGATGTCATGGGCAGCTATGCCTCGCTCGGCAAGGATGGTGTCCTTGGTGTCGACTTCGACAAGCTCGATCAGGAACGCCTGAACGCAGCCGCACGTCGGGCCGAGACGCAGCCTGAGGTGGCCCTAGCGCTCATCTCTGCGACCCGTAAGGGCCGTGGCGGCGCAACTACCTCGCTCGCCCAAGATCCAGTCCAGCGCGACCGCATCCTGCAAATCCAGGAAGTTGCCCGCAAGGCGATTGGCAAGAAGGCAGAGGGAGTATTCCTCGACGGAGTGGCAGCCCAGAACGCTGAACTCATGGCCACTGGAAATCTCGATGGCATTGAGGAGCGGCGCTATACCTCACCGATCACTGGCGAGGAGAAGGTCATCACGGCTGACAGCCAGCGCGACGATGTCATCTACCGCTACATGAAGACCAGCGCCCAGATCGCCGAGAAGAACCGGGAGACCGGGACTGAACGGATGTCTCGTGAGCTTCGCATCTTCCGAATGGGCAACAAGAACGACCCCGAGCTGGAGAAGCAAGTCTCTGGCATCTTCCAGATGGCGAACGCCGGCATCAGCCAGGACCCCGAGGCTGAGAAGAAGCTGGTCAGCAAGCTCGAAGCCTACAAGTGGCTCCGCAACGAAAGCACCCAGTCCCTCCTGTCCCACGCTAAGGACGAGAAGGACCGCGACTTCGCCGAGACCTATCTGGCCGGTCAGCAGTACCTCGGCATGGACAGCTCGGAAGCCATCAACTTCGCCACAAGGGCCACCAAGATCAGCTCTGAGGGACTGCCAGGCATATCGCCTAAGCAGCACGAACAGGTCCGCTCGGCGGTCAACAGCCTGGGCTCCAAGCCGGGTTGGTTCTGGGGCACAAACGACACCAAGCCCGCCAATTCCGCGGTGGCCGAGCAGCGGGTCACACAGCTCGCTCTGGGCATCATGAACGCCAATGGCGTCCCAATGGACAAGGCGATCACCATGGCCTCTGAGGCGGTCAAGGCGACCTCTACAACGTACAACGGTGTCCTGCTCGATCTGCAGGGCATGCACGTTCCTGACAACTTCTCTGAGGTCTTGGACGAGCAGCTCGGCGACTACGCCAAGAACCGTCCCCTCGTGATGCAGCGCAACGGCCTCTCCCAGAGCGACCTTGCAGTTCTTCCCGCAGGCGGCGGCACGAGTGGACCTTCAGGGGGCCGCTTCATCGTCGTCGAGAAGGACACTCTCAGCCCGGTCCTCGACGACCAGGGCGACATGTCGTTCGTCACCACGGGTCAGGTCCGCCAGCGCGGCGCGATCAAGGAGAACGAGCGTAAGACCAAGGTGCTGCGAGACAGCGCCGTGGAGAGTGGTGCAGCCTCCAAGGGCTACACCCGACTGCCAGCAGTATCCGGCGAGACCGGGTGGCTGAACGGCAAGACCGGCGAGATCATGAAGTTCGACTTCCCTGATGGGGCATCAGCTCCAGTCTGGAAGTCGACCGGCAGACGCATCTCTTCCCCGCTCTCCAATCGATAAACCCCAGACCCTCAGGCTAACCCCTGGGGGTCCCAATTCACCAAAGGAGCCCCATGAGGCTGACAGAAGCTCAAGTCGTCGCTGGCCTTATCAAGCGCGGCGTACCTACCCACGTCGCCCAGGGCGTTGCGATGAACTTCCGCGACGAGAGCGGCTTTGATACGGGCATAGTTGGCGACAACGGCAACGCTATCGGGCTCGCCCAGTGGAATGGTCAGAGGATGGCCAACCTAGAGAGCTTCGCTGCCTCTCAGGGCAAGTCTGTCGACGACGGAAACACGCAGCTCGACTTCTTCATGAAGGAGAACGAAGGCCCCGAGGCAGCAGCATGGGCGAAAGTCATGGCGGCACCCTCGGCTAAGACCGCTGCGGTCGCCTTCGTGAACCACTGGGAGCGCCCTCGGGCTGACCTTGGTGCTGCACGTGCGGCCAAGTACAACAGCGGCTCCGCTCCTGATCTCAGCTCGGCAGCCATGGAGATTCCCGAGGGTCCCGCTAAGCAGGTCCAGTTGCCCGACCCGGTCGCTCCCTCGCTATGGCAGACCACCAAGGACGCCGTCGCGACCAACGTCACCAACCCCTTCGCCGGCCGTACGGACACCAAGGAAGACCCAGGCTTCGTACTGACACCTGACCGTATTAAGGCTGACTTCGAAGCTCGTGGCCTCCCGGTCGACGAGACCAATCAGGACTACATCAGCACAAGCCACTCTGAGGCCCACTATCAGGAGAACCTCAACGCAGCCTCGGTCAACAACGACAGGCTCGTCCGGCTGAGCCAAGCAGGCATGACCGGGGCTGCCCTGCAGATCACCGCTCAGATGCTCGATCCCATCGCCCTAGGCACGGACATCGTGGTTGGTTCAGTCCTTCCCGAGCTGGTTCTGGCCAAACGTGGCTACCGCATTGGACGTGTCCTGGCGGGTGCCGTTGGCGGTGGCTTGGGTGCCGTGGCGTCGGAAGGCGTCAAGGAAGAGTTCAACCCGAACCACCACAAGGCTGACGTCTTCTATGGCGCAGTCATGGGCATTGGCGTCGGCGGTCTGGCCGGTGGTCTTATGCGCAACGCTGACACTATCGCTGAAGGTGCCATGATCCAGCGCGCCGCGCAGCGTCAGGTCGCCTCCTACGAGGACAGCGTGTCAGGCTCGGCAATCAACGCCGGCTCCGTCGGTGCAGCCAAGAACCCACTCAACGACACCTTCCTCAAGGATGGAGCGTTCGAGTTCCTCGACATCAAGGACATGCAGCAGACCGCCTTCGGGAAAGCCCGAGTGTCCCTTTCGGCATACCTAAACACCTCCAAGAATGTCGTCACGCGTGGCCTAGCTGGTCTCGTTCAGGACGGCGTGGGCAAGAAGGGTGGCATGGTCAACGCCATCGCCGCGTCCGAGGACAAGGACCGTCTGGTCACCTACTTCTCGACCAACCTGGGCCGCGTGGCTCACCCCCAGCTCAAGGCTTGGATCAAGGAGAAGGGCATTGGCGCCAAGGCACGGCTGTCTGGCCGCGCTGAGCATGACTTTGGTGTCGAGATCAACAAGTACCTGTTCGACAAGGGCACCGACCGAGCAACCCGCTATCCCAAGTCTGTGGTCATCACAGCCAAGCGGATGCAGGAGCTGTATCACGAGACCCTCGGGCTCATGAAGAACCCCTTCGAACGCGAGGGAATGGTCGGTCGTCCCGTGGCCGGCGCTCTCGACATCAAGGCTGACGCCAACTGGTCTGGTCCCCGATACTGGGACGATCAGCGCCTCATCCTGGCCCACAGCGACTACGCTGACGGGACCATCGAGCGGCTAATTGAGGGTTCCATCAAGTCGGCCCAGGCTGACATTGAACCGGGCCTAGCGACCCGCCTCGCGGCTGGCTTCACCAAGGCCATCATCGGCCGCGCCCACGGTCTCGAAGCAATGGCCCACGGCAATGTCGGTCTCGAAGACATGGAAGAGCTGGTCCAGACCCTCATGAACCATGGCGGTCTCGCCCGTGAAGACGCCGACGCACTGCTCAAGTCCTTCAAGACGCCCAAGAGCGATGCCGGCCGCGATGCACCTTTGAAGCGCCGCATGCTCCTCGACGAGACCTACAAGCTGGAAGGTGCCAACGCGCCGATGACCAAGCTGGGCACTGTCGACGAGAAGGGCCTGAGCGTCATGGACCTCCTATCGCAGGACGCAATCGGCAACTTCAACCGCTACATCCGTCCCACCTCGGGTCGCGTGGCGCTGTCCCGATACCGCTTCAAGGACCCTGTGTCCGGCGAGCTGCTGGTCAACGGCATCACCAGCGATGGTGAGTGGCGTCAGCTCATCGACAAGACGATCCAGAAGAACGCCGACCTCATCAAGGCTGGGCAGATCACCGAGGCCGAGGGTAAGGCCGACATCAAGCGCCTCAACTTCGCCTATAGCTCGATCATGGGCCGTCCGGTCAACGACGCCGAGAACACGGCCTTTGGGCACTGGGGCCGACTGATCCGCAAGTTCAACTTCGCGCGCATCATGAACCAAGTTGGCTTCGCTCAGGTCTCGGAGGTCGGGATGCCGATAGCTCACCTCGGCGTGAAGGCTTCCTTCTCCCAGATGCCAGCCTTCAGGCGCGTAGCTAACATGGACGGTGAGAGCATTCTCAGGTCTGGCTTGGCCGACGACATCGAAGTCTGGTCAGGGTTTGGTGGCGAGCGCCTGACGGCGTCCGCAGAGTACCGCTTCGACGACCTGACTGGCATCCACGATGCACCCTCAGGCAACTGGAGAGACAAGGCTGAGCATGCCCTGAACGTGGCCGGAAGGTTCACTTCGGAGACCTCAGGCCTGACCACTGCCAACATCGCCCTCAACAGGTGGGCGGCGGCCTCCATCGTCCAGCGCTTCGCCGACATGGCGCACGGTGGCAAGCTGTTCAGCGGGGCTCGGTTCGCCGACCTCGGTCTCGATCCGGCCATGACCAAGCGCGTCCTCGCGGCGTTCAAGGAACCAGGCAACTTCGAGTACACGACTGGCCTGCTCACCAAGAAGAAGGTCGCCCGCGCACACTTCGCTAAGTGGAAGGACAAAGAGGCAGCCGAAGCCTTCCGTCAGGCAGCCTATCGCCTGGGCACGACGGTGATCCAGAAGAACGACATCGGCAACATGGCTATGTGGATGTCTCATCCAGCCGCCAAGCTGCTCATGCAGTTCCGCTCGTTTGTGGTTGGTGCCTACGAGAAGAACACCCTCAAGTCGATGCACATGCGTGATCCGGTTGCCGCCAAGGCACTGGCCGCGTCCATGGGCTTCGCCGGCCTCTCCTACGTCATCCAATCCAAGATCGCCTCAATCGGGCGTTCGGACAGGGATGCCTACCTTGAAGAGAGGCTGGGCTGGGACAAGATCGGCGAGGCCGCGTTCGCAAGGGCCGGCGCGTCGTCAATCATTCCTATGCTCATCGACACCGGAGCCTACTTCACCGGGCAGAACGCGCTGTTCAGCCACACCCGCACCACCGGTCAGGCAAGCAACATGATGTTCGGCAACCCTACGACGGGTGGCTTGGACGACATAGCGCAGGCCTTCCGTGGCATCGCCGGTTTGGCCGAGGATCGCGCATGGTCTCAGGAGGAAGCTCGGGCGCTCGCTCGGGTCCTTCCATTCGGCAACTCGCTGCCCGTCACCACTGCCGTCAGCGCCATGGTTGGGAACCTCCCACGGTTCGCTCCACGCGACAGCAAATAGCTCCACCAACGGTCACCTAAGCAGGCCCTCAGGCTAACCCCTGGGGGCCATTTTCTATTCAAGGATCACAATGACCTCACCAATTAAGTCCTTCGTTTTCTATGATGCCGATGGCGTCACGAGGGACTTCACCTTCAGCTTCCCGTACCTCTCCAGAGACCACGTCAAAGTCTATGTTGATGGTGTCGGCTATGGCGACTTCGCGTGGGTTGGGCCTTTCTCCATCCGTACCAACACCACCCTTCCGACGCTCGCTGGTAAGATCAAGATCGCCCGCGAGACACCCGGCGACAGCCCCCTGGTCACCATTGGCGACGGCACATCTCTCCGCTCGGTGGACCTCAATCGTCAGTCCCTCCAAGCCATGTATGTGGCGCAGGAAGCGGCCGACGCAGCTCTCCTAGTGAAGTCCAGCGCTCTCGTGCCTCCAGACAGTGACGCAGGCCGCGTGGCGCTGGAGTTCCCATCCATCGAAAGCCGCAGGAACAACGCACTCGGCTTCGACGCAGACGGCCAGTTCCGCGCCTACTCCCCAGCGGACATGCCCAAGGGTGAGACCGGTGACAAGGGCGATGTAGGTGCCACGGGACCAGTGGGTCCTCAGGGTACGCAGGGCCTTCAAGGTCCACAAGGTCCAGCCGGCGACAACTACTCCCCGGACGGCAAAGGTCTGACCGCAGGCCGATCTGCGTTCAACGCTCAGGCTCTTGGCTTCTCCTACCTCGATATCCAAACCGGCACTCTCTACTGGAAGCTCAGCGCAATCTCAGGAGATTGGTCAGCAGGGATCGCCTTTGGTGCCGGCGCTCAGGGCATCCAAGGCATTCAAGGCCCAGTTGGTGCGCAGGGCGCGGCTGGTGCAACCGGAGCGGCTGGCACCCCAGGGATGATCTGGCGTGGCGCTTACGCAGGCCCGACGGCCTACACCCCGAAGGATGTCGTCGCCTACAACGGCGCGGCCTACATCAACATCCTGGCCTCGACTGGTAACCTCCCGACTAATGCGACCTACTGGAACCTCGTGTCATCCAAGGGCGACCAAGGTATCCAAGGTGTGCAGGGTCCCGTTGGTCCGACTGGCCCGCAGGGTGCTGCTGGCCCGCAGGGTCCACAAGGCACAGCTGGCACAGACGCTACAATAACCTCAGCCGCAGTCGGCTCAGCCATCGCTGGCATTGCATACGGCGCTGTTGGCTCGTCCGTGTTTGGCTACATCTACAACACCGGAATTACTGAAGGTGGGACCTACGCCGGCTCCTCCATCCAGCCTGCTGGTCTGCAACTGAGTTCTTTCACCGCCATGGCGGATGATAACGCTCCTTCGGGCGACCGTACCGTGACGAAGGGTGGGTCCGCTCTGTCTGGCACATGGCGCGCACTGGGTCGGTCTTCCTACAGCACTGGCACCAACTTCGCCCGGTTCACTCAATTCGTGAGGATCGCCTAATGGAATACCGCTACCCGAAGTTCAACGCAGCAGGCTCCATCGACGTGGAGGTCAATCACCCAGTCCACGGGTGGGTGCCCTTCACTGCATCCCCGAGGGACGCTGAGGCTCTTGGAAGGCAGCTCTACGCCTCCACCAGGGCAATCGCAGCTCCGTATGCTTCGCTCCCTGAGCCGACGATTGAGGAGCGCCGCGCGGTGCTGCCCTCGATCACCCCAAGGCAGCTTAGGCTGACCCTCCAGTCCATCGGGATCACCGAGGATGCCATCGAAGCTGTCCTCGTCAACGACCCCGAGGGCAAGATCGAGTGGAAGTGGGCAACCACATTCTCTCGCAAGCACCCACTCATCAACACCATGGGAGCCGTCTTCTCGATCACCCCCGAGCAGATCGACGACCTCTGGGTGTTCGCTAAGGCCATCTGATGGCTGCCCTCTCTCTCATCACAGGAACTACTACCTTGGACAACACCACAGCAGGCGTGGCGATCTCTGCTGTCGCGAGCCCTGTCTGGCTTCCCATGCTCCACTCCGTGTCTGACGGGGCCGCGATCATCGCCCCAATCCTGGGCACGATCTGGCTCGTTGTTCAGATCATCGGAAGAACCAAAGACATCCTCCGTAAGGACAGCAAATGAAGACCGACAACAAGGCCCTGAGCGCCCTGTTCGATGCTTTCGCTGGTGAGCTGAGCAAGCTCATCACCGAGGGCAAGACCGTCATGGACAAGGAAGGCGAGATCGTTCGGCTAAGCCCCGACGCCGCCTCCCTGAACGTGATCCGACAGTTCCTCAAGGACACCAACACGACCGTCGCCCCGAACACCAACAAGGTGGTCAACGACATCGCCGCGAGCCTCCCGTTCGACGGCTCTGAACATGACGAGCAAGCGAGACACTAAGTGAACATCACCGCACAGAACACCTTCACCCCCGCTGTCCTGATCCAGTCCGGCAACATCTTTGACGTCTCGATCAGCGGCACATTCGTCGCAACAGTGACCGTCCAGCGGTCCAAGGACGCCGCTACATGGTTCGACATCGACAAGTTTACGGCTGCCGCTGAGAAGACGGGCGTGTCCGGCTCGGCTTGGTACTTCCGCGTTGGCGTGAAGACCGGAGAGTTCACCTCAGGCACCATCGTGGCTGCAATCTACTAATGGGCGTCCCTTACATGTTCTTCAGGGGCGTCCTAAGCGACGTCCTGTGGTCCTCTACCTCGGTCGCAGCACCGGCCGAGCCACCTCCGGTCGTTGTCGATCCGACCTATCTGCCGGTCCTCTCGACAGCCCCAGCAGTCGTCTATGGAACGACGAGGCTTCTCGCCGCCTACTCAGGCCCAGCGATCCGGGTTCAGCGCGCCGTCGACGACGTTGAGCAGGACATCAGCTTCGGCTCGAAATACTTCGACACCGCCGCCGCCACATCGTTCCGTGGGGCCAGCTCTCTGGGGCTGCGCAAATGGTACGATCAGACCGGCAACGGCTTCCACCAAGAGCAGGCGACCAAGGCCAACCAGCCGGGTGTCTTCCCTGAGGTCCTCTACAACGGCGCACCGTCGATCTCGTTTGACAGCTCCGCACTGGTCCAGAACCAAAGCTCGAAGTTCACGGCCTGCACCACCGGCCCGACCGTCGCCAAAGAGAACTTCACCGAGTTCTACCTGCTCTCGCCGAACTTCTCTCTCAACGACAACTACTTCGGCTCGATGCCGGCAGATGCGACGACCCTTTCGCTGTTCACCACGACGGCAAACGTCGGCCTGAGGGGCAACAACACCACGCCCTTCAACGACACCCGCACGGGTCCCCGGAAGGTGCCGCCTCTGAACCAGCATGTTCTCCGCTGGAGAGGTGGTCCGACCGGCAAACAGTTCGGCGTCAACGGCTCGCTGTTCCTCGTGGGCACGGCCCCTGTGGCCGGCAACGTGACCGGCAAGGGCTTCGGCAGGTGGAATGCCACCACACCGACCAGCTACGATGGCGAGTTCGACATCATCGCCTACGTTGCCTATCCGGCAGCCCTGTCCGATGCCGAATGCCTGGCTGTCGAAGCCGCCCTCAAGGCCCAGTGCAACGTTGTCACCTCGTCCACTGTCAAGGTCGTCTTCGACGGCGACAGCAGGACCGAGGGCTCTGGCCACTCCAAGAACCAGACGTGGACGAAGAAGCTGATCCAGTCGCTGTCGACGCCAATCTACGCGGTCAACATGGCCGTTGGCGGTCAGTACCTCAGCAACATGGTGACGAATGTCGCCGGTCGCGTGACCAACCAGTACGATGCAGCGTTCACCAAGAACATCGTCTGCATGGGTGGCCCAGGCATCAACGACATCACCAACGGTAGGACGGACGCGCAGCTCATCGCTGACTTCCAGAGCTACGCGAACGGCATCCACGCCAGCCAGCTCCTCATCGCCGCAACGATCCCTTACCGGGACACCGCGACCACGCAGCAGGAGACCTATCGGACCTCGTACAACACTTGGCTCCGCGCCAACTACGCGACGTATGCGGAGCGCCTCGTGGAACTCGACATCCCGCAGTTCGCCTACTGGTCCGCGAACTACTACATCGACATCGTCCACTTCAACGATGCCGGCCAGCAGCTTTGGGCAGACGCCTTCAAGCCTGCAATCGAGTCGCTCATAGCGGCTTAACGGACGCCTCAGGACGAGCGCTAGGTCGCTCAGCAACCCCACAGCCCCCAAGCTCACAACGCTCGTCCTGAGCGCTCCCTACCCCCTTTCCGAAAGGTTTGATGACCAAGAAATCCCTTGGTTCCTCGACGCATTTGTCGACGGAACGAGATCCAATTCGCGACGACTTCCGGAACTTCCTGTTCCTCGTGTGGAAGCACGTCCTGCCCAACGCGAAGCCCACGAAGCTTCAATACGACATTGCCTCATTCCTTCAGCACGGCCCGAAACGCCTCATCATTGAAGCCTTCCGTGGCGTCGGCAAATCCTGGGTCACCTCGGCCTTCGTCTGCTGGATACTCTACTGCGACCCCCAGGCCAAAGTCCTCGTGATCTCGGCCTCGAAGCAGCGCTCGGACGACTTCTCGACCTTCACCCTCCGTCTCATCTTCGAGATGGAATTGCTGGCCCACCTGAGGCCACAGGGCGACGATCGGATGTCCAAGGTGGCATTCGACGTCCACCCGGCTGCTGCCTCCCACGCCCCCTCTGTGAAGTCCCTGGGGATCACCTCCCAGATCGCCGGATCACGCGCAAACTACATCATCGCCGACGACATCGAAGTCCCGAACAATTCCGACACCCAGCTCAAGCGTGACAAGCTCGCCGAGCAGATCAAGGAGTTCGACGCGGTTCTGTCCCCAGGCGGGCGCATCATCTTCCTCGGCACCCCTCAGACCGAGCAGTCGATCTACAATAAGCTGCCCGAACGTGGCTATGTCGTCCGCATCTGGCCGGCCCGCTATCCCGACGAGGAGCGCCGCGCCAAGTACGGCTCGAGACTTGCCCCGATCATCGGCCGCGAGCTGGACCTCGACAGTGGCCGCGTGGGTGACCCCAGCGACCCTGAGCGGTTCAATGACGTCGACCTAAGTGAACGTGAGCTGTCCTATGGGCGCTCGGGCTTCTCGCTGCAGTTCATGCTGGATACCAGCCTCTCCGACGAGGACAAGTTCCCGCTGAAGCTGTCCGACCTGATCGTCATGGGGCTCAACCCCAAGAAGGCTCCCAGGTCTGTGGTCTGGGGCTCAGGCCCTGAACAGGTCCACGAGAAGCTCCCCAACGTGGGGCTGCCCGGTGACCGCTACAACCGCCCGATCTTCATCGAGAAGGACTACCTCGATTACGAGGGCTCAGCCATGTTCGTCGATCCCTCGGGACGCGGCAAGGACGAGACCGCCTGGGCCGTCGTCAAGATGCTCCACGGCACCCTCTACCTGACAGCTATGGGCGCGGTGCGCTCGGCCGGCTACGGCGATGACACCCTGACCAAGATACTGACCACGGCCCGCGACCAGGGCGTCAACATCATCAAGGTCGAGCCCAACTTCGGTGACGGCATGTTCGCCCAGCTCCTAAGGGCCAAATCCGCGGTGTTCTACCCGGTCCTCATTGAGGATGCTGAGTGGTCGAAGACCCAGAAGGAGGCCAGGATCATCGACACCCTGGAGCCGATCATGAACCAGCACAGGCTCGTGGTGTGTGAGACGGTCATCGAGAAGGACTACCTCAGCACAGAGAACCTACCGGCTGACGAGGTCAACAAGACCCGGCTGTTCTACCAGATGACCCGGATCACCAGAGCCCGTGGTGCCCTGGCACATGATGACAGGCTCGATGCCCTGGCTGGCTGTGTTGCCTACTGGCTGGAATGGATGTCTCGGAACACCACCGTGGCTGCTGACCAGCGTAAGGCCGAGCTGCTCGATGCAGAGCTGGCTAGGTTCATGGAGAATGCTCTGGGAGGGTCTGCTGTGTCTGGTCCCAACTGGATGGGGCAACGGTGAGGCTCGGCTAAAGCCTCGCTGTACCCCCTCAGATACCCCTAGATTGAATAGGGTGAACAGTGGCACTACCCTAAGGGTTCTCCCCCTTAAGGTTACCCTTAAGTGGAACCTGAGAGGGACCCTTAAGGGGACCCTTCAGTGCCACCTGATAGCCACCTGAGCCTGCCTTGGAGTTCCCCCAGGGTGGGCTTACGGGGCAGAGGGACCCAGGAGACCCTAGACATCAGGAAGGAACATCTTCTCCTCCTTGGCAGCAGCCAGGAATGCCTTACGGGCCTCCTCTGGGGGAACCTCATCGGCCAGTGCGGCTACACATACGCGCACCGCTAGGTTCCACCTCGGGCCACGCTTGGTCCACTTGAGGAGATGCTCGGATGCACCCTCGACGTGGGTGATTCCGTACCTCACGCCGGGCCGATCACCCCTTACGCAGACCGGAGGGTAGAACCAATGGAGACCCATAGGGGTCAGCTTGGAAGAGGCTTCCGGGCTTTCCGTCCAGCCCAAAGACCAGCCGCCGCTCCAAACACCGAATAGCAAAACGTCATTCCAACCACGCGCAGCGCTGCTTCCTTTGACCCGACGTCAAAATCCTCAGCCTGGAGCATTGACCAACCGAGGACCCAGCCCGCGACCCATCCGCAGATCAAGGCCGAAGCGAACGCAACAGTCCCACAAATCCATCCACGAAATCGGCGCATGATAAACCAACTGATCACGCCCGAGACGATAGCCGCTACGACATAGGCGACAACCATTTCCGTACCCCCTTTGAAGCCACATCGCTGGGATAGCAGATTTCTAGGGGCACCGGAATGTTTGGTACAAAAGTCCGTGACCCCCATCAGATATACGGCAGCGCGCGACTCCCCCCGTGCCCCCTTCGGTTCCCCTCGATTTGGCCTTGTGTCGCACCCTAGGTCACAGCTTGTGCCACAGCATGCGCCTAACCGGTTGATTTCATACGCATTCGGACTGGATCATAGGACCATGGCAAGGCCTAGGGCGGGCCTGATGGGGCTCTAAACAGGCTCTAAATGGGCATGTGAAGGGCATAGGAACAAATGCCTAGGCGTTCCCTCGCCAATCGGTGCTTTTGCCTGTTACGGTATTACATGACGTGAGCTATAGCCTGACGTTCCATGCATCACAACCATCAGCACAACCTAAGCCCACCTTCACAATCCATGAGGTGCATTGATCCTGTCCCATATACAGCACGCGCGGGCAGGCATGCGGTTTCCACCTAAGCCAAGCATGATCGGCAACGCACATCGGCAACCGGCGCCCCAAATCAAGGCCTTAGCACCTCGGCTATGTGCCTGATATCATTACACAATCCATGCGACTTGGGCTCTCAAACAGGGCTCAAAACAGGGTCATTTTGATCAGCTGGGAGCGGTGCCTAGCGAATATTCGAAGATTTCTTCAAACTTTCTTTGGCAGCAAAATCAATGGCTTAACTAATAATAGGCATCATATCGGCGTATTTCTCCGCATCTATTGTTTTCTCCGCTTGCGCCAACGTCTCCGCTATGGGAGAAAGAGACACCGGAGCGGATGGCGCTTCGGCCGGGGCCAAGGGCCAGAGAGATCGCCGACACTGCCCACCAAGGGCTTACCTGAGGTTTGTCGCCTCGGACGCCGGGAAAGACCGGGGTTTACCGAATGGCACCTAAGACCATGAGGGATTGCATCTAGGCCTGTAAATGCTGGCCCGTGCGCTGAATAGGTCTTAGATGACCACAGCCGAAGCAATCGGAAAGCATATAGAGGCCACCACGTTAGGCCAGCAACAAACACCTAAGGGGAACGCAAGTTTCCCTAATGGTGTTTCTTGGCTTGTCCTAAGGACATGCTTGGAAACATCTTAAGGGTCAATCAGATGAAGCCTTTCCACAGTGCAACGGTTCGCTCCGGTGGCAACGCCAAGACTATCAAGGGCGATAAAGCTGGCGAGTTTGTAACCGCCATTATGTACTTGGCACCGGCCCGCATGGCTGGCGGCGCTAATCTCTGCAGCATGGCCACGCTGGCCGGCTGTGATCCGAGCCACGGCGGCGGCTGTCTGGTCAAGGCTGGCCGCGCTTCCTACACGCCAAACATCAATCTGGCGCGCATTGCCAAGACACAACGATACCTCGCCAGCCGCGAAGCCTTCCTAGCTGAATTGGTGCGGGATATCGGTCGCTTTGCCCGCAAGGCTGCCAAGCATGGTCTTAAGCCGGCCGTGCGCCTTAATGGCACGTCGGACATACTTTGGGAAACCGCGCATCCTTGCTACCGCAACGGCCAGCGCTTCGCGTCCATCTTTGAGGCGTTCCCTGAGGTGCAATTCTACGATTACACCAAGGTCTACAAGCGCGTCTCTAAGGCGCTGCCGGCCAACTATTCGCTCACCTTGTCCTATAGCGAGGCAAGCCGCGCCTATGCCGACGCCGTCAAGATGGCCGCGACATGGTCTAAGGTGAACGTGGCGGTCGTGTTCCGCACCAAGGCAATCCGCGACAGCTACATGGCCGCTGCAGATGGCTTTGAGGGTGTCGAGGTGATTGACGGCGACGAAACCGACATGCGCTTCCTTGACCCTAAGGGCGCAACGCACGTCGTCGGCCTCTACGCCAAGGGCAATGACGCTAAGCGCGACAGCTCCGGCTTTGTTATCGACTAATGTCTCCGCTAAAGGACACTCTCCGTTCAATCGAAAGGCTCCGCTATGGAATACGCAACCGCTGCCGTTCTCTGGTCTCTCATCGCCGGCTTCTGTGTCGCCGCGTTCATCGCTGAGGTGCGGTCATGAACCGTCACCTATTCCACAAGGATGGTCGCCCGGTCGCAGTCGGCGACGAGGTCACGTCATTCCGCGACGAGAAGTACATCGTGACGGGCTGGGAGAAGACCGGCCGCAACAGGGTGTACGTCAAGGCCGTGGGCGACAAATACGAGGCCGAGTTCTTCGTCAGCGTGTTCGATCTCTCATGGGACAAGCCGGCATGAGCCGCCGCGCACCTACTTCGCCCCGTAAGCCTACGCGCCCAATTTCGGGAAGGTCCAAAAGCGAGAGCAGCGCGTACGTCTCCGGAGTGATCCGAAACCCTACGCGCTGCATTACGCGTACCGTCCATCTAGTGAGGCGGGAATTACTTCCCCTTCTTCTCATCCTGGCTAAGCGCGGAGGCTGCCAAGGTGGCGATCTGGGCTTTGCTAGGCTTTATTGCGCCGGACAGGACTTTTCCGGCAAGACTCGAAACCTTTGGTGAAGATTGCTTTTTCGTCATGATTTTTTCCATAAAAGGGTTGAGTTTTCCGCAAGGATCAAGCTGCAGAAAACGTTGACTGATTCGAATTTTACTGCTAGTAAAGTGCCGTAGCCAAAAGGCCACGGCACCCGAGCTTCGGATGCTAACGCAGAGCCTTAGCCCTGCTTAGTGTAACAACTCGGCTTGCCACATGGGATACTCCTTAATCGAAGACCGCGCCGGTCGGGTTGGGAGTTTGAACAGGACTGTAATCCTGTTCGACGTCTGGGGGGGCACTTGCCTCCCCATTCTCGTTCGGAGGCAACGACTCCGCGATTTCTTTCTTGCCGCTTTCTGTAACCCGAAATGTTCCGGGCGTTACGCGTTCAAGGACGCCACGCGTAACCATGTTTGCGGCTTGCGTACGTACGCTTGGACGCTTCATGTCCGGGTGTCCGATAATGTCGCCAGCCATCACAATGTCGTCTATGCCAAATTCGCTGGTTCCCTCATCGGACGCTAAAGACAGAAGTTGTGCCCATTGGCTGGAAATCCCGCGTTCGCGCGATGCCGACGCCCGGCGCGTTCGAGGGCCACTCGACTGTGGGTTCAGATATTGCAGTGCATCGCGGTACGCGGCGATTTCCGCCCTGAGGGCGTGCCGTGACATCTCAAGCTCTTTAATCTGGGCGTCAATGTCTTCGAGTTGCGATTGACGCTCTGCGATTCGTTTTTCGATAGGGTGTGCCATTACTCGACTATAACGAAATTCGCCTCCCGCGTCAAGTGTACGTAAACCTTAACCGACCCCAGACGATACGGACACCGTCAAATGAATACGTTTAACGCATAATAAGCGATATTTGACTGTACGGTCAAATTTGGCTTTCGCGCAAGCTTCCCGTCAGCTGCCCTTTGCGGCTACCTTCCGGGCCAGCACTGCCACACCCCTAGTGAACCAGATTTCTTCGACTTCCCTCGCGGCCTCGCGCGGGGTGTCCTCGAACCCTGCGTGGCTGAAGCCTGTGTGCCCGATCATGGCATTCATCGTCCAATACCAGCGGCGACCCTGTGGGCCGCCAGCCATTTTGTAGATGCGACCTACTCCCTGCTCCTCGGCAAAGCCCGAGAAGTCGTCGGGATGGTCATCCCACGTCCGCCTCCACCTCAACTTCAACTCGATCTCGCTCATGCCAGGGCAAATAGGGCCTCGACGTGAACAGAGCAAGAACAGGAGATCACGATGCACACCATCAACGAGCAGTTCTTCAACGAGGGCAAGGCCCTGTCATTCCTCCGTGGCTACCTCGACGAGTTCCGGCCGGCCACCTACGGCACCAAGCTGACCAAGCGGCGCACCCGCTGCGGCCAGTATTGGGAAGTCGTCGGCTCCCGCTTCAACTAATGGTGGCACATTCCTTGCCTCTGGTCGGCTGCCCGGTTCGGGCGGTCTACCGGGGTCCAAATATTCAGCAACTCTCAAAGGCAACAGCACAATGTTCAAGCTCAAGAATGAATTTTTCGAAGGCCAGCGCATCCGCATCATCGAGCCGACGTGGGCCGACCATACCGATGGCTTCGCCACGGGCAGCACCGTGACCATCACCGAGCCAGACCTTCATGGGCTGGTTGAAGCCGTCAGCTCCACGGGCACCACCGCCAATCTCTACCCCGACGAGTTCGAGGTGATCGACGCCAAGGAACCGACCGCACCCATGACAAAGTCGGTCCTCGCTCTCCTGCGCCGCAAGGGTGCCATCACGTCGCTCGAAGCCCAGGGGGTGCTGCGGTGTCGCCAGTTGCCGGCCCGCGTCCTCGAACTGAAGCGCCTCGGGCACAAGATCATCACCGAGCTGAAGCTGGACCACACCGGGCAGAAGTACGCTCGATACCACCTTCAAGTGGCATAGTTAGGAGAGGCGCGAGACCCTACGAAGGCAACCTCGCGCCTCCTACATCCCTGCATTACGCCCTTCTAAAGGACCAGTGCAGGGACCACGCCAATGCCGAACATACCAGCCAAGGAAAGATTGAAGCGGGTGGCCGTTATCGAGTTGGTTCTCGACCTTGTCGCCGAACTTGATAAGCTCGGCACCAGCCGGGACATGCACATCGTCCTGATGGCAATCCGACTTGGGAACTACCAACGGCGACCTATGGATGTGACTGCTCTCGCTGTGGCAACCAGCCTGCCGCGTACCACCGTGATCCGCCACATTCATGCCCTTGAGGAGCTTGGCAGGGTGAAGGTGGTCACAAACGGCCGGCGAGCGATTCCACTCCTAATCGGAAGTGATCTGCCGCTTGTCAAAGGCTTCTATGGGAAGCTTGAGCAGCTCGTTAATCAAGCATCTTCTAACCTGTCCAAAGTGGACAGTTCACGCGTAGACACAAATGTTAACGATCGGTAATGAGCCGGCATGAGCCCCCGCTCTGGGTCGCTCGCACCCTCAGGAAAGCAGAATAGCATGATGACCGCAGTGCATGCAGTACAGATCATCCATCACCTCTCGCAGATCGCAGAGGCTCTTACGGTTATGAGCGGAGGTTCCTTCAAGCCCGCCGCACCTCCCGTTCAGGCTGAGATACCCGCTTCGCCATGGGACAGCCCGAACGTTCCTAACGAGTATGATACGGTCCTCGGCTATTTCTCCAAGATGCTGCCGAGCGCCTTTGACATGATGTCTGAGCCCGTCGCGGACACCCAGCGCGATGGTTTCTGGCTTACCCATCAGGCAGCCCGACGCGGCATTAAGGTCGTCAAGGTTGCCGCTCCTGAGGCCCTGATCGACAGCGGCATCACCGAGCTGAACGCCTACCCTGTGAGCCTCCTGGCGGAACGGCTCGCAGCGTAGTTTGATAGCCTAGTTAGGACGCAACAGCGGAGATTACGGGGGCTTATATCTCCGCTGTTGCAGAAGATGCGGTACTGGGATAAGCCTACATAAGCCATGACTATGGCAGGGAGAGGACAAGACCATGACCAAGACGATATCTACGCCTGTGGAGAACAAGACAGCTCGTAAGTTCATCGCGTTTATTGAAGAGTTCCGGAAGCTCAATAAGGAGATGCAGGCCAACCAGATTGCCCTGTTTCTCCACGTTGCGGCCCAGCCTGACCTCACCATCAGGGAATACAGCCAGCGCGCCGACCTTGGCGATGGTGGCACCATCACTCGCAACCTAGACGCACTCAGCCCGACCCGTAAGGTTCTCCAGAAGGACCCCCAAACGGGCAAGCAGGTGCCAGCACTTGTCGACGGCTACGGCCTCATCGAGCTGTACGAAGACGCCATGGACAGGCGCTTCAAGCGGGTCAAGCTGACCCCACGAGGCGTCCGCGTCTACAACACTCTCATCCAAATCCTAGGGAGCTGAGCATGTCAGTCAATCCACGCGGCAAAGGCTTCCAAGTCGATGTCAAGCTGTCCGGTGTCCGTCACCGGCCCTTCTTCGAGACCGAGGCCAAGGCCAAGGCGTGGGAGGCTGACGCTCGCCATGCGGACAAGATGGGTCGCCCGCTGCCTGAGGCCACCAACTCCACGGTGCAGGGCGGCGGGCGGATCGAGACGCTGGGCGATCTCTTCGACGAGGTCACCAAGACCCGGTGGTCAGCCAAGAACGCCAAGGCGTCGAGCTTCCTCGTGCGCAACGGCAAGCTGTTCACCGACTTCCTAGGCCGCGCCCGCCTGATCACCTCGATCAAGTCGGCTGACTTCTACAGCTACGTCGACCACTGCCGCTCGCTGGGCAACGAGAACGCAACCATCAACCGGAAGGTCTCGGCTGGCCGCACCATGATGCGTGTCGCCGTGCAGCGCGAGATCATCCCAGGCGTCCCGTACTGCGAGAAGTTCAGGGAGAGCGCCGGCTCGGTCAACTACTTCGAGTTTGGCGAGGAAGACCCAATCCTCACCCACCTCAAGCACCGTGGGCTCGACCAGTTGTATGACCTCGTCATCTTCCTCGTCGACACCGGAGCGCGCATTGAGGAGGCCCTGACGGTCGACTGGAAGACCATCCACGGTGGTCGGCTGCGGCTGGAGAACAGGAAGAACGGATCGTTCGGCGTCATCCCGCTCACCAAGCGCGCCACCCTGGCCCTGGAGCGCCGCCGCATCCACAGCACGAACGTCGACCGGCCATTCGGCGACTTCAAATACAAGTGGGCCGTGGCCCAGCTCACCAAGGTCTACGAACACCTCGGCGGGCGATACCTCGACGTGACCCAGCCACTCCACGTCTTCCGTCACTCCTGTGCCAGCCGCTTGGCCATCGCTGGGATTGATGCTAACCGCATCAAGGAATGGATGGATCACTCCAGCCTTCTGGTTACCCAGCGATACGTCAAGCTGAGCCCGAAGAACCTTGAGGTCGGGGCCGACGCGCTCGACCGGATGACGACACCAGCCAAGCTCAAGATCGTGAAGAAGCGGGCTTGAAGTTGTGACTATTTGGCCAGCTGGTGCTCTGGCAAACTATCCATGAGGCCTTTCACGGCGACCCAATAGCGTTCGAGCGGATGTCTGTCACAATAGTTTAGCAGAAACGCTCTCTGGCCACTGCGCGACACCGCTCCCAAATCCCGGGTGTTCTCGCGGCGCACTAATCTCTCGACGTTTGCGCCACTCATGTATCCCTGCGCCCAAATTAATGTGTAAACCTCTGTGTCGTCTTGATTATGCATCCGCGTGATCTCGGCGCATGTGAGCACCCCTAGCCCGCTCCCGGCTATGGCTTCAGCAAATGAGTTTTGAGAGATCAGGCCCAAAAAAGCCAGTACGAGCGCACATTTCTTCACGGCACCATCCCCCCGCATTGAAAGGAACCTTACCGCCCATGAAGAAGCGTGCCAAGGCCTTGAACTTGTGACACGGCTTGTGACATAGACGTGTCACGGTGCCACAAACCGAGCGGGTATGGCGGAATTGGTAGACGCACCAGATTTAGGTTCTGGCGTGAAAACGTGGGGGTTCGAGTCCCTCTACCCGCACCACCATTTAGGAAGTCGATATGGGGCAATATCTGTCACCAGTTCTTTGGCTTCTGCTGGCCATCAGCGCATCGATGATTGCCCTTGGAAATGAAGACCCATTCGCACGGGACCTACTCTGCGGCTTTGGCGTGTGCCCTACCTCCGGTCACGCTTCCGCATGGAACAAGTTAGCCTACGACACCGGCGTGGGAGTTTTCCTGAGTCTTGTCTTCTATTGGCTACTGGTACGCGTTCCCGAGATGCAGAAACGGAAGCGGCTGAAGAAGAGCCTCACAACCCAGTACCGAATGTTCAAACAGGACTGCCTAGCCACGATGGTCGGGGTGACCGTTGGTGCCTTCAAGATGGAAACCGTCCATCAACTGATGGGCCAGAACGAGTTTCGCGCTTTCTTCAACGCCCAAGCCACTCAGGATCAAAATCGGTGGGATGCGTTTCAGAACAAAATCCAACCCCATAACGTCTCCGATTTGATGATCGCGATGGAGGTCTTCAGGGATGAGATCGGTTACGTCCTGAATAATGTGGATATCGAGAGCGATGAGGCTTTCGACTTCTTCCAGCGATTGTTGGGAGCGATCCATTCCGTGGGAAGAAGCACCGTTGATCTGGATGACGGTGACAGGCTCAGCGGATTTCTTTGGCAAATGTTCTCAGGATGGGACCCAGTCAAGGGCTACAGAGATCACGACATCGTGGCTCGAATGATCGAGCAAATTTGACCGCCAATAACTTGTGACATGCCCTGTGGCATAGTCGTGGCACAGGGCACCTCAGCCAATCCCTGCACCTAGTCGACAGAAGCCAAAGCGTTGCGCTAACAATACGTTAGCGGCCTTTGTGTTGACAATCAGCTTCAAAGAAGTGGATTTAGGTTCCAGTGCCGAAAGGCGTGGGGGTTCGAGTCCCTTCATCCGCACCACCCTTCGCTCTTCGAGCTTGGGGTGGCAGGCCACTCGAAGCTCCTCCGAGCCTTGGCGCAGGAGATCATTGCCAAGGCCGTAGCGCGATCTAGTAAAGCGGCTCCTCGAACAGTGTCTTGTCGCCATCCATCAGCGCTTTGATCTGCGCCGTGCCGTTGGCCGCAATCGCCACGCGGATGCCGAACGGCCGCACCCGCATGTCGTTCTGGATCGCCATCCCCTCGCCTTCCGGCAGATAGAAGCGCTCGATGCCGTAATCCGGCGCGATCGTCGTTGCTCCCTGGCTGATATTCCAGCCCTCGGAGACGTGTCCGACGATATCGGCTTCATCGGATGCTGCCGGCGCCGGCGCTTGCCCGAACCAAGCCGCGGTCGACCCCCAATAGCCATCGGCGCCCTGCTTCAGCCTGACCACGATCGACGTTTCCTCGCTGGAAAGCTTGCCGGCCGGAATGTTGCCGATCAGTTTCACCGGTATGCGTGAAATGTCGTAGCCGAGCAGAATGTAGTCACCGCGCAAGAGATCGCGCGGATCGATCGGCTCGACCTTGAGCAGGACCTGCTTGCCATCGCGCAGGATCGCCGCGCGTCCGGCGATGATCCAGCTCAGAAAGCCGATCTGGACGAGCGCCAGGACCAGCGCCGAGATGATCAGTCTTTTGCCGGTCATCATGCCGCCGCTCCTGTCATGTTCGAGGCGTTCATGCGCCTTTCTATGCGGATGATAATGAAAGCAAGAACGGCGAGCAGCACCGCCGCCGCAAGGAAGAAGCCTGCCGTGTCGAGCATTGATTGCAGCATCACCACATAGATGATGGCGAGTTCGAAGGCGAAGCCCGCATAGGCAACCCAGCGCAGTCCCCGGCTCTCGCGGCCGCCCAGCACGATCGCCGCGATGATGCCGGCCAGCGCAACAGCCGAGGCAATGGCAAAGCCGCCATTGTAGCTGCTTTCATCCGCCAGTTCGAATTGGATCATCGCCAGGCCGGTGAGAAAGCCGATCAGCGCGTGCAAGGGCAACCTGCCGCCGAGTTGCAAAACCCTCTCGACCGGCCCGGCAGCAAAGATCGCAGCGGTAAAAAGCAGCACCGACGCGGCAACGAGCGGGATGGCGACTTGCAGCGTGTCGTATTCCATGGCCAACAGCACGAGGTAGAAAAGGACCGACAGGATGATCAGGTGGCGCGCCGCCTGGCTGCGCGTCCAGAACGAAACGGCGAACAGTATTAGCGCCATGACCACGAAGAGATGCGGAAATTCCGTGCGCCGGAAGTAGTCGAACCCTCTCAGGAACAGCCAGGCATCGGCGATGCCGACGGCAGCGACGGTCAGTGGGTTTGAGCGCAGCGCCACCGCCGCCAGCGCCGTGCCGGCCCCCCAGGTGATCAAGGCCGAGGCCTCGTCGCCCGACAAATGATACATCTGGCCGATCAGCGCGATCGAACCGCCGAATGCCGCCGCCGCGACGATCCACAGTGCTTCGCCGATCGCCGCATGGTCGCGCATCTTCAACACCGCGCCGCCGACATAGCCGGCAAGGATAACGGCAAAAAGTGCCGCGACCCGCACCAGCCGCGGGATGACTTCCCAGTTAGCGGCGATGAAGATCAGGATAGCCGCGCCGAACAGCAGCGCCGCCATCATCGCCAGGATCGAGCCGAAACTCAGCGATTTGCGTTCGTTTGCCTCGACGTCGCGCGTTAGAGCCTCGGCTGTCGGCGCGTCGATCAGGCCGGCCTGCTGCCATCGCGCGATATCCGACCTGACCCGTGACGAATAGCTCGCCATGCCCCTCCCCCTTTCCTTGGTTCTTTTAGCTCGTCCGGCCAAGCGTTTGACCTAACGGCATTTTCCGATCTGGGCGGAAAACTGGACGCGCGCTAATGCTGCATTGCACAATTTGCATTGCTGCCATGCACCAATAGCGCTTTCAAATCGATATGACCCCACCTATTTTCACGGTGCACACAAAGACGGAATGATCCGAAAGAAAGACGAAACGAGACTACCATGAACCTGATCCGCAACTATCGCAACTGGCGCCGCTATAGGGACACCGTGTCCGAGCTGAGCCGCCTGAGCACCCGTGAACTGACCGATCTCGGCATCAGCCGCAGCGACATTCACTACGTCGCCCGCAAGGCGGTCTAATCCTTCGGGCCGCAAATGGCCCGAACCAGTTTTGAAAAGAGAACGACAATGAACCTGATCCGCAACTATCGTAACTGGCGCGTCTACCGCGAGACGGTTACCGAGCTGGGTCGCCTGTCGAACCGCCAGCTCAACGATCTCGGCATCGTCCGCGACGAGATCAAGATGGTCGCTCGCAGGGCGATCTAACAACAAGAATTTCGCCAGGGTCGACCTCCTCCCCGACCCTGACGGATACGGTCAGCCTTCACCTCCTCCCGAGGGTTGACCACAAAAACGGCGCCCGCCGGACCTCCTCCCCCGGCGGGCGCTGTTTCTAAAAAGGGTTTCGCGCCCTTTCAAATGGCGAAAGGAATTTCGTCAAAGCCGACCTCCTCCCCGGCGATGACGAATACGGTCGATCTTCACCTCCTCCCGAGGATCGACCAACAAAACGACACCCGCCGGACCTCCTCCCCCGGCGGGTGTTGTTGTTTTGGGGCGGCTTCCCCCGTCAGCCATTCTCCCGCGTGGCAATTGCAATCCTTGCGCCAAGCGACTATTTCGGCGCTCATGGACAAGAACCCCATTCACGTTATCGGCGGCGGTCTCGCCGGCTCCGAAGCCGCCTGGCAGGCGGCCGAAGCCGGCGTTCCAGTTGTCCTGCATGAAATGCGTCCCGTCCGCGGTACCGACGCGCACAAGACCGACGGGCTGGCCGAGCTCGTCTGTTCCAACTCCTTCCGCTCCGACGATGCGCAAACCAATGCCGTCGGCCTGCTGCACGCCGAAATGCGGCTGGCCGGTTCGCTGATCATGAGCGCCGGCGACGCGCATCAGGTGCCGGCCGGCGGAGCGCTGGCCGTCGACCGCGACGGATTTTCCGAAGCGGTCACCAGAAAGCTCGAAGCGCACCCGCTCATCACCATTCGTCGCGAGGAAGTGCCCGGCCTGCCGTCGGCGGACTGGGACCAGGCGATCGTTGCCACCGGCCCGCTGACGGCGCCTTCGCTCGCCCAATCGATTGCGGAAGCAACCGGCGCCGACGCGCTCGCCTTTTTCGATGCCATCGCGCCGATCGTCCATTTCGACACGATCGACATGGATATCTGCTGGTTCCAGTCGCGCTACGACAAGGTCGGTCCCGGCGGCACCGGCAAGGATTACATCAACTGCCCGATGGACAAGGAGCAGTACCTTGCCTTCGTGCAGGCGCTGGTCGACGGCCAGAAGACCGAATTCAAGCAATGGGAAGGCACGCCCTATTTCGACGGCTGCCTGCCGATTGAGGTGATGGCCGAGCGCGGCGTCGAGACATTGCGCTACGGGCCGATGAAGCCGATGGGGCTGACCAATGCGCATAATCCGTCTGTAAAGGCGTATGCCGTCGTCCAGCTCCGGCAGGACAACGCGCTGGGTACGCTCTACAACATGGTCGGCTTCCAGACCAAGCTGAAGCACGCCGAGCAGGTGCGCATATTCCGCACCATCCCCGGGCTGGAACACGCCGAATTTGCCCGCCTAGGCGGCCTGCACCGCAACACCTACATCAATTCGCCGACGCTGCTCGACGCGTCGCTGCAGTTGAAGTCGCGGCCCGGCCTGCGCTTTGCCGGCCAGATCACTGGCTGCGAGGGCTACGTCGAGAGCGCCGCCATCGGCCTGCTCGCCGGGCGCTTTGCAGCCGCCGAAAGGCTTGGCCATGCGCCGTCGCTGCCGCCCTTGACCACCGCCTTCGGCGCCTTGCTCAACCACATCACCGGCGGCCATATCGTTTCAGACGATGAGCCGGGAAAGCGCTCCTTCCAGCCGATGAACGTCAATTTCGGCCTGTTCCCGCCGGTGGACGCGCCGAAGATCGAAGGCAAGCGGCTGCGTGGCAAGGACAAGACGGTCGCCAAGCGGCACGCGGTAACGTCGCGCGCGCTCGCCGCCTGCCGCGAATGGCTGGGGCTGCCTTCCCAGGCGGAAGCTGCGGAATAACGGTCGGGTTGGCTACGCGGCAGCCTTCATGCGACCGGCCAGCCCCGCGTCGCGCGCCGGAACAAGAGCCAATGCCGGCGCAGGACAGAGAGCCGCGCCACCTCCTTGACAGGCGAGCGGCGGGCGCGCTCCATCTTGTCGAGATAGGCGCCCGAAAGAGCCAGCGGCAGAAACGCCGGGCGCAGCGAAACCGGTAGAGCGGACGCCCCCTGCTCGAAGGCGGAAAGATGTTCCCGTGCCAGCGCGATTATCGCGGCAGCGGCGCGTTCCGCGCCCGGCCCGCCGTCACCTGTAACGAATTCTTGCGGCGAGGATCCCGCCGCCGCCAAAATATCGGCCGGCACAAAGCACTGTCCCCGCTCGCGATGTAGCGGCAGCAGAAGCAGCAGACCGGTCATCGCCTGCGCACAACCTGCCCTGCCGGCAAGCTCGGCAAAGCGCGGTGCTTCGACCGGATCGAGCACCATCGCCGCAAGCTGGATAAGTGCTGCGGCAGTCTCGCCGCAATAGCCTTCGAGGTCGCTGCGCGACGGCATCGGGTCGTCATAGAGATCGAAGATGCGCGCTTCGAGCATGTTCTCGAAAGCGGCCTTGGGCAGATGGTGGGCGGAAATAGTCGCCTTCAGCGCGTCCGCCACGGGATGGCCGACCTCAGCCCCATCCTCTTCGGCTGCGATGACGTCGCGCCACCATTGCAGCCGCACCTCGCCCGGCAGCGCCTCGTGGATGCGGTCGCGTATGCCGGCAATTTCGGCGTTGAAGGCATAGAGCGAAAACAGCGCGTCCCGCTTGTCTTCGGGCGCGTAGAGCGCGGTCAGGTAGCGGTCATGATCAGCGGCGCGCACCGTCTCCATGACGAGTTTGGTGTTTTCGGCCACGTCAGTCGACGGCGATGAGTGCTGCGGCCACCGCGCGGTCTTCAGCCAGCAGCACATTGTAGGTCCGCACAGCCGCCCCGGTCGACATCGGATCGGCGGAAATGCCGGCATCCTTCAGCGCGGCACGCAGCGCGGCCGGCAACGGCCTCAGATCCTTGCCGCTGCCGACCAGCAGGATCTCGACCTTGTCTGCCTCGTTGAACAGCTTGGCGAAATCCGCTGCCGTCAGCGCCAGCGGATCGGCCGGCTCCCAGCCATAGATGCCCGAAGGCAGGCACAGCAGCGAGCCGCGATGCGACATGTCGGCAAAGCGGAAACCGCCATTGCCGTAAGCCTCGACCGGTGCGCGGCCGGGGAAATGCGCCTCGCGGATGACGATGCCCTTGGCCACTTTTGAGGCAAGCCGTCAGGTGGCTATGGCTTTGCCGCCGCCCACCGGCTTTTCCTCGTCCGACGCTGTGGCCTGCGGCCGCAGCTTGAACAGGATAAGCAGTGGCGCGGCGATAAAGATCGACGAATAGGTGCCGAACACGACGCCGAACAGCATGGCCATGGTGAACGAGCGGATCACCTCGCCGCCGAACAGCACCAGCGCCAGCAGCGCCAGGATCGTCGTCACCGAGGTCAGCGTCGTCCTCGACAGCGTCTCGTTGATGGCGTTGTTCAGCAATTGCGGCAGCGGCATTCGCTTGTATTTTCGCAGATCCTCGCGAACGCGGTCATAGACGACGATCGTATCGTTGAGCGAATAACCGATGATGGTAAGGATCGCCGCCAGCGACGACTGGTTGAATTCGAGGCCGGTGAGGACGAAGAAGCCGATCGTCATGACCACGTCGTGAACGGTCGCAACAATGGCGCCGACCGCGAACTGCCATTCGAAGCGGAACCAGACATAGATCAGAATGCCGAGCAGCGCGACCAGCATGGCAATGGTGCCTTGCTTGGCAAGCTCGCCCGAGACCGTCGGCCCGACCACTTCGACGCGGCGGAAATCATACTGGTCCTGCAGCTCGCCGCGCACCTTGTCGATGACGGTCTGCTCGGCGTTCTCGCCACCCTCCTGGGTACCGACGCGGATCAGCACGTCGTTCGGCTCGCCGAACTGCTGAACCTGCACCTCGCCGATATTGAGTTCCGTCAGCCTGCCGCGGATGTCAGCCAGATCGGCATTGCCGGCCTTGGACTGCACCTCGATCAGCGAGCCGCCCTTGAAATCGATGCCGTAATTGATGTCGATGGTCATGAAGCCGATGACCGACAGCACCGAAAGCACGCTGGACAGTGTGAACGTCCAGCGGCGGATGCCCATGAACGGAATTTTCGTTCCCGGCGGAATGAAGGTCACCGGCGCCCGTGGCAACTCCTTCGGACGGGCCCGGCGAAGCCAGATCGACACCAGCAGGCGGGTGAAGGTGAAGGCGGTGAAGACCGTGGTCAGGATGCCGATGGCATAGGTGACGGCAAAACCCTTCACTGGCCCGGTGCCGAGGTAGAACAGCACCACGGTGGCAATCAGCGAAGTGACGTTGGAATCGACGATGGTCGCCAGCGCCTTGCTGAAGCCGGTATCGATCGCCTGGATCACCGAGCGGCCGGCACGTCGCTCCTCGCGAATACGCTCATAGATCAGCACGTTCGAATCGACCGCCATGCCGATGGTCAGCACGATACCGGCGATACCCGGCAAGGTCAGCGTCGCGCCAAGCAGCGACAGCAGCCCGACGATCATCGCGACATGCACCGCCAGCGCGATGTTGGCGAGGAAGCCGAGGAAACCGTAGGCGACGAACATGAACGCCACCACCAGGATCGAGCCGATGATGCCGGCGACCTTGCCGGCATGGATGGAGTCCTGGCCGAGGCCAGGGCCAACCGTGCGCTCCTCGATCACGGTGAGGGTCGCCGGCAAGGCGCCGGCGCGCAGCAGCACGGCGAGATCGTTGGCGCTCTCGGCAGTGAAATTCCCCGATATCTGGCCGGAACCGCCAGGGATCGGTTCGTTGATCCGCGGCGCCGAAATCACCTGATTGTCGAGGATGATGGCAAACAGCTTGCCGACATTCTGCGCTGTCGCCTGGCCGAACCGCTGCGCCCCCTTGGAATCGAAGCGGAACGAAACCACCGGCTCATTGGTCTGCGAGTTGAACGTCGCCTGGGCATCGACGAGGTTTTCACCCGAAACGATGACGCGGTTCTCGATCAGATACGGAACCGGCGGATCGTCCTGCGAATACAGCACCGAGGATCCCGGCGGCGGACGGCCGTTCAGCGCATCCTGCACCGGCATCGATTGGTCGACCATCTGGAAGGTCAGCTTGGCGGTCTGGCCGAGAATTTCCTTCAGCCGTTGCGGGTCCTGCAAACCAGGCACCTGCACAAGGATGCGGTCGTCGCCTTGCCGCTGCACGATCGGCTCGGTCGTTCCCAGTTCGTTGACACGACGGCTGACAACCTCGATCGACTGGGTCAGCGCCGTCGACGTACGGTATTTGATGCCGGCATCGGTGACGGTGAATTTAAGCAGGCCGGCCTCGGAATCATCCAGGGTCATCTCCTGGATGGAGCCGCCGCTGAACAGGCCGGCCGCCACCGGATTGGTCAATGGCTTCAGTGCGTTCTTGGCGGCGTCGATCTGTGCGGGATCGGTGATGCGGACCTGCACCGTGCGCCCCGACCCGGCAAGGCCGGTATAGCCGATCTTGGCATCGCGCAGCAGCGTCCTGATTTCGTCGCGCGTCGTCTCCAGCCGATCCTTGATCAGATCGTTCGGATCCATCCTGAGCAGGATGTGCGAGCCGCCCTGCAGGTCGAGGCCGAGCGTCATCTGCCGCTTCGGCACCCAGTCGGGAAGCTTGGCCAGCGTGCTGGCGGAAAAAAGGTTGGGCGCAGCGAGGACCACTGTGGCGGCCACGGCCAGCCAGATCAGGATCATCTTGAAGCGCGAAAAATAAAGCATATGGCGTCGTCCGTCAGGGCGTACTGGCGGATCGTTCCGCCGACAATTCGGTTATTTCTTGGCGTTCTGGTTCGCCACCGGCTCGCCCTTGACGCGCACATCGGCAATCGTCGAGCGCAGCGCCGTCACCTTGGTGCCGCCGCCAAGGTCGATCTCGAGCTCGTTGTCGTCAATCACCTTGGTCACCTTACCGACCAAGCCGCCGCCGGTGACGACGGTATCGCCGCGGCGAACCGCCGCCAGCATCTCGCCGCGCTTCTTCAGCTGCGTGCGCTGCGGCCGGATGATCAGAAAATACATGATCACAAAAATCAGAGCAAACGGCACGATCTGGATAAACATTGCGGACGAGTCCCCGCCGATGCCTTGGGCGTATGCCGGTGTCACGAACATCGAGGTACTCCTGAATTTTAAAAACAGCCGCCTTAACCGTTCTGGGAATTTGACGGCCCCGCCAAATTTGGCCGGAATATAGTCGGTAACGTTGCCAATGCAACTGCGCCGCCGGGCAAATCGGCTGCTTTTCCGGCCTGGTGAGCCGTGTTAGAGGATGATCCCCAAAAGCGACGCTCGGTTTCCGCAAAAGATCATGCCCGAACAAATGCTTGGGACGAGTTTCGAAACCGCTGAAATCAGGTAGGTTGGCCTGCCGCACCATCCTGAACGCGAGACAAAAAAGACAAGAGATGACGGACAGCACCATCGATACCCTGAGCCAGAAGCTCGACCGCCTGATCGAGGCGGTCGCCCGCCTCGCCCCGCCGCCGGTGCCGCAAACCGACCTGGGCGAGGCCGATTGCTTCGTCTGGCAGGCCGATCCCGGCTATCTGGAGCCGGTGCTCAAGGTCAACCGCGTCGACATCGGCCTGATCCGCGGGGTCGACCGCGTCCGCGACATATTGGTCGACAACACCGAGCGCTTCGCGTCAGGCTATGCCGCCAACAACGTGCTGTTGTGGGGCGCGCGCGGCATGGGCAAATCGTCGCTGGTCAAGGCGGTGCACGCCGCGGTCAACGCTTCGGCCAAGCTCGATCTGCCGCTCAAGCTTATCGAGATCCATCGCGAAGACATCGACACGCTGCCGAAGCTGATGGGCCTGCTGAAGGCAGCACCCTTCCGCTTCATCCTGTTCTGCGACGACCTGTCATTCGACCATGACGACACGTCCTATAAATCGCTGAAGGCAGCGCTTGAGGGCGGCGTCGAGGGCCGCCCGGCCAACGTCATCTTCTACGCCACCTCGAACCGGCGGCATCTGTTGCCGCGCGACATGATCGACAATGAGCGCTCGACGGCGATCAATCCGTCAGAAGCGGTCGAGGAAAAGGTTTCGCTGTCGGACCGTTTCGGCCTGTGGCTTGGCTTCCACAAATGTTCGCAGGACGAATATCTCGATATGATCGACGGCTATGTCCGCCATCACGATCTCGCCATCGATCCCGAGATGCTGCGCGCCGAGGCGCTGGAATGGGCGACGACGCGCGGCAGCCGTTCGGGCCGCGTCGCCTGGCAGTTCACCCAGGATCTGGCAGGCCGGCTCGGCAAGCCGCTCAAGGATTAGCCGCTCAACGACTAACAACAAAAGAAGCCCGCACCTTGCGGAGCGGACTTCCTCGGCGGGCTGAAGGTCAGGTGGCCCGCAAATCGCTTTCGTCTTCTATTCGAGATAGGTCGAAGGATCGACCGGCGCCGAGTTCTTGCGCACTTCGAAATGCAGTTTCGGCGAGTCGGTGGTGCCGCTCATGCCGGACAGGGCGATTTCCTGGCCGCGCTTGACCTTCTGGCCGCGCTGCACCTCGATCGAGCTGGTGTGGCCGTAGACGGTGACCAGACCGTTTTCGTGCCGTACCAGCACCGTGTTGCCGAATTCCTTGAGGCCGTCACCGGCATAGATGACGACGCCGTTTTCAGCTGCCTTGACCGGCGTCCCCTCGGGCACGGCAATGTCGACGCCGTCCTTGCCGCCGCCGAAGCTTGAGATCACGCGGCCGCGCACCGGCCAGCGCATCTTGCCGATGCCCGTTGCGTCCGGCGCCACCGCATCGTCGTCCTCGGCCTGCTGGATGACTTTCGCGTCCTTCTTTGGCGGCGTGTAGGAGGCGAGCGTCTGCGTCGGCGTGGCCTTGGCAGGCGGCTGGGTGGTGGCCGTCGTCACCGGATCGACCTTTGCCGGCTTCGCGCCGGCGACGACAGCGGTTCCGCCTGCCGGCACTTTCAGGGTCTGGCCGATCTTGAGCAGTCCATCCTGCATGCCGTTCGCCTGCTTCAACGCGACGACGCCGACGCCGGTCTTTCTGGCGATGGCCGACAGCGTATCGCCTTGCTGAACCGTGTAGGTGCCGCCGGCACCGGCTGGCTTGGCCGTCGCCGAAGCCACTTTGGGCGCGGTCTTTCCATCCTTCGGCTGGCTCGCCGCAGCCGAGGCGTCCACCTGCGCGGCAGACTTGCCTTCCCTGAGCTTCGGTTGCTGCGGCAGCACGGCCACCTTCTCCGGCGCGTCGGCCGGCTGGTCGTGCCTGGTGCCGTTCGCGGGCTTGGCGTCGGCGACTTTTGGCGCGGCTCCGTTGCTCGAGTAAGCATAGGCCGGGATGACGAGCTTCTGGCCGGTCTTCAGCCCTTTGGTTGCGCTCAGCCCGTTGACTTTCATGATGGCATCCGCCGGCACGCCGTAGCGCCGCGACAGGCCGGAAATGGTCTCGCCATCCTTGACGATGATCTCGGTTGCATGCGGTGCGCCGGCGGCCGTCGCCATGCGCGGCGCGTCGGGCTCGGCGTTCTTGAACGGCCTTGCCGCCGGAGCAACGGTGCCGGTTGCCGTCCTGTCGACATGAGGAGCGGCAGGCGCCAGGGCCGGCGCGGCAGCGGTACGCACCGGGCGGGCGGCAGGGGCCAGGGCGGGAGCCGGCGGCGGCAGTTGCTGTGCCGTAACCGGTTCGAGGCTTGAGCGGCTGACCGACTGGGTGTGGCTGCCGTCGATCGGGGCGGCCGCAACATCGCCCGGATAAGGCTGGGCAGCATCCTGCTTGTCGATGATGGCGCGCTGGTTGTTGGTCGAGGCGGTGAACACGTCGTCGACGCTGTTGAACCGCGCCACTTGGGAACTACACCCCGTCGCAGCGCCTGCGATCATGAGGACGGCGCAGCCACGCGCCAGATTGCGTCCGTTTGCCTTCAAAACACTGAATTGCATCGCACTAACCCGCACAGACCCGGTACAACTGAGTGTGATTAAAGCGCGTTAATGTTACCGGTCGGTTAAACCTGTAGAATCAGACGCAAATTTTCTTAAAATATTCGAGGATCGAGCGCCGGGTGTGTCGAGATTCAGGTCAGGCGGAGCCGAAAATGGTGGGTTCCGAGAACCGGAGCGGAGCGTACTTTTGGGTACGTGAGCACCGGCCTACCCCGGCCATAGCTTTAACTGCCGCGACCTCTTATGAATGCTTCGGCCGGCGAAGGCCGGAAGCGGAGGAAGCCGCCATTTTGCAGGCCGGCCTCACCTGAATATCGACACAGTCTAGATCACCGCGGCGACACCGTGCAGGATCGGCTGCAGGCGCACCAGGCCGATATCCTCGCGTTCGAAGCGGCTGCCGACCTTGGTCAGCTTGGCCAGCACCTGCTCGCCTTCGTCGGGTCCGATCGGCGCGATGACGATGCCGCCGCTCGACAATTGGTCGAGCAGGAAGCGCGGTAGGCTGTCGAAGGCCGCCCAGGCGACGATGCGGTCGAACGGCGCTTCGTTGGCCAGCCCGTTGGAACCGTCCGCCTGGCGCACGATGACATTGCCGATGGCGAGCGCCTCGAGCCGCTGCCGGGCCTGTTCGGCCAGCGTCTTGTAACGGTCGATAGTGACGATCCGCGCGGCAAGCCGCGACATCACCGCCGCCGTGTAGCCGGATCCGGTGCCGATCTCGAGCACCCGGTTGCCCGGCTCGATGGCAAGTGCCGCGATCACCGCCGCCTGCAGGTCGGCGCCTTCGATGGCCTCGCCGCATTCGATCGGCAGCATACGGTCCGACCAGGCTATCGAGTGGAAATGCGGAGACAGAAAGCCGCGCCGCGGCGTCGCCTCGAAGGCGGCGATAAGCGCCTTCGGCACCGTCCCCCTGCCGCGCAGGCGAAGCAGGAAGGCAGCGAAACCTTCGCGCTCGTCGACCGTTGCAGCGTGGTTCAAGTTCATGCGAGCGCCTTGGCCAGTTGATCGCGGATTTCATGCGCGGTGAGATCGAGCTGCAGCGGCGTCACCGACACCAGCCGATTGCGCAAGGCATGGAGGTCGGTGCCTTGCTTGCCCTCGACTGGCTCGCGGCCGAAGCGCAGCCAGTAGTAAGGCAGGCCGCGCCCGTCGCGCCGCTCGTCGACCCACAGGCTGTGGACCAGCTTGCCCTGCGAAGTGACTACAGTTCCGGCGATCTCTTCCGGCGCACAGTTCGGAAAATTGACATTGAGCAGCACGTCATCCCGCAACGGCACGGCGACGAGCTTTGCGAGCAGGGCCGGCGCCAGCGCTTCGGTGGTCTCGTAAGGAACGACGCGGTCCTCGCCGACATAGGAATAGGCCTGGCTGATGGCGATCGATCGCACGCCGAGCAGCGCGCCTTCCATGGCGCCGGCGACCGTGCCCGAATAGGTGACGTCGTCGGCGATGTTGGCGCCGGAATTGACGCCTGACAGGATCAGGTCAGGGGCTTCGGGCAGGATCTTCTTCACGCCCATGATGACACAGTCGGTCGGCGTTCCGCGCACCGCAAAGTGCTTTTCGCCGATTTTCCTGAGCCGCAGCGGCTCCGAGATCGACAGCGAATGCGCATAGCCGGACTGATCCTGTTCCGGTGCCACCACCCAGACGTCGTCCGACAGCGTACGCGCGATGCGTTCGAGTGATGCAAGGCCCTCGGCATGGATGCCGTCGTCGTTGGTCAGAAGGATGCGCATTATTTCGATTCGATCTTTTCCAGACCGCCCATGTAAGGCCGAAGCGCTTCAGGAATGGTTACGCTGCCGTCCTCGTTCTGATAATTTTCGATGACGGCAATGAGCGCACGGCCGACGGCGGTGCCGGAGCCGTTCAGCGTGTGGACGAAGCGGTTGCCCTTGCCGTCCTTGTCCTTGTAGCGGGCGTCCATGCGCCGCGCCTGGAAATCGCCGCATACCGAGCACGACGAGATCTCGCGATAGGCGTTCTGGCCGGGCAGCCAGACCTCGATATCGTAGGTCTTGCGCGCGCCAAAGCCCATATCGCCTGTGCACAGCGTCATGGTGCGGAACGGCAGGCCGAGCCGTTTCAGCACCTCCTCGGCGCAGGCGGTCATCCGCTCGTGCTCGGCAACCGAAGTCTCCTGGTCGGTGATCGAGACCAGCTCGACCTTGTAGAACTGGTGCTGGCGCAGCATGCCGCGCGTATCGCGCCCGGCCGAGCCCGCCTCGGAGCGGAAGCACGGCGTCAGCGCCGTATAGCGCAGCGGCAGTTTTTCGTGCGGCGTGATCTCGTCGCGAACGAGATTGGTGAGCGGCACTTCGGCGGTTGGGATTAGGCCAAGCCTGCCGTCCCCGTGCCGAACGAAGAATAAATCCTCCTCGAATTTCGGCAGTTGCCCGGTCCCGAAAAGCACCTCGTCGCGCACCATCAACGGCGGCTGGATCTCTCCATAGCCGTGCTCGGTGGTGTGCAGATCCAGCATGAACTGGCCGAGCGCGCGTTCCATCCGCGCTAGGCCGCTTTTGAGCACGGTGAAGCGCGAGCCGGAAAGCCGTGCTGCCCGCTCGAAATCCATCATGCCGAGCGCTTCGCCGATCTCGAAATGCTCCTTCACCCAGTTCGGCCGCGTCGGCACCTTGCCGACGACGCGTTTGACGACGTTGTCGTGCTCGTCCTTGCCGACCGGCACGTCGTCGAACGGCACGTTTGGCAGCACTGCCAACGCATCGTTCAGCGCCTTGTCGAGCTCGCGCTCGCGCGCCTCGCCATTCTGGATGAAGGCCTTGATCTCGCCGACCTCGGCCTTCAGCCTTTCGGCAAGAGCTGCATCGCCCGAGCGCATGGCATTGCCGATCTCCTTCGATGCGGCGTTGCGGCGTTCCTGCCTGGTCTGCAGCTCGGTCAGATGCTCGCGCCGCGCCTCATCCGCGGCGATCAGGTCGTCGACCGTGGACTGCGCATCCCCGGCCGACCACGAGCGCTTCTGGAGCGCCTCGACAAGGGCCTTCGGGTTGTCGCGAATCCATTTGATGTCAAGCATGGTCTGTTCGTCCTCGGCACGGCGGTTTCGGGGCAAGGAAATGCCCAAAACAAAGACCAGAGGGCGTAAACCGCATCCCTGATCGATGCAAGATGTCAAGCCGAGTTCCTTCGCGCCCCCCTCTGTCCTGCCGGACATCTCCCCCTCAAGGGGGGAGATCGGCAGCTTCGCCGACGGCTTGCTTTTTCAGCGCCGGAGATCTGCGAAAGCCGCGATGACGGCCGATCTCCCCCCTTGAGGGGGAGATGTCCGGCAGGACAGAGGGGGGCGCTGTCCCGCCGACATTGATGTCGGCAGCACTCGCAACATTTGGTCGAAAGGAATCTGAACCAAAAAAACCCGCCTCAGTGGGCGGGTCGTCGGCGCCGAATCAGCACCATACCCAAATTAATAGCATAGCTGCCGGCACAAAGCAAGAACAAAGTTGCTATGGCCGGCAAAAAATGCTGCCCGTTTCAACCGAACCTACGTCGAAGACGCGTCCGCCGGCTTTTCGGCCACCTCTTCGGTGGCGTCCTGCTTTTCGCGGGCCACACGGTCGCGCTCCTTGCTGCGTTCGATCAGCCGGGCCGACCAGATCGAGACCTCGTAGAGCAGGATCGTCGGAATGGCGAGGCCGATCTGGCTCATCGGGTCGGGCGGCGTCAGCACCGCCGCCACCACAAAGGCGATGACGATCGCCCATTTGCGCTTCTCGGCCAGGGCCGTTGACGACAGCATGCCGACCCGCGTCATCAGGCTTGTCACCACCGGCAGCTGGAACACCAGGCCGAAGGAGAAGATCAGCGTCATGATCAGACTGAGATATTCGGACACTTTCGGCAGCAGCGAAATCTGCACCTGGTCGTTGGTGCCGGTCTGCTGCATGGCGAGGAAGAACCACATCACCATCGGCGTGAAGAAGAAATAGACCAGCGATGCGCCCATCAGGAACAGGATCGGCGAGGCGATCAGGAACGGCAGGAAGGCGTTGCGCTCGTTTTTGTAGAGGCCGGGCGCGATGAATTTGTAGATCTGCGTGGCGATCAGCGGAAAGGCGATGACCATGCCGCCGAACATGGCGAGCTTGACCTGGGTAAAGAAGAACTCCTGTGGCGCCGTATAGATCAGCTCGACCTTGTGCGGGTCGAGCCCGGCCCACTGGGTCGCCCATCTGAACGGAATGACCAGAAGGTTGAACAGCCGCTTGGCGAAAAAGAAGCAGACCAGGAAGGCAACAAAAAAACCGCCGATCGACCAGATCAGCCGCCGGCGCAACTCGATCAGGTGCTCCATCAGCGGAGCCGACGATTTCTCGATTTCGTCCTTATCCTTATCCGAAGTGCTCACTTTGCGGCTCCCGCCGTTTTCCTGGCGGCCGGCTTCTTCGTTGCTGACGCCGGCTTCTTCGCTGCTGACGACTGCGCTTTTTGCTCAGCTTTTGCGGCAGCCTTTGGCGCAGCAGTCTTTGCCGGCTTGGCCGGGACGGCGGCCGCGGCTTTCGCGGGCGCTGGCTTCTTCTTTGCCGCAGGTGCTTTTTTCGGCACGGCCGCTGCAGCCGTTTGCGCCTGCACTGCCGGCGCTACGACGGACTCGTCCGTCATCGCCGGAAAGATCGGCGTGGCCGGCGTCGGCTCCGGCGGGCTGACGCCCGGCATCGTCGTTGCGCCGTTCTTAAGCGGCTCGGCCGCCTGCTCCGTCGAAGCGGCGGCATCGACGGCCGGCTTGGGTTTCATCACTGCGTCGACGCCGGAACGGACGTCGGCGGCGGCCTGCTCGAATGGATTGAGCTGCTTCCTGATCTCGGCGGCCGGATTGAGGCTTCTCAGCGAATCGACCGACTTCTTGACGTCGTCGAGCTCGGCTTCCTTCAACGCATCGTTGAACTGCCGCTGGAAATCGGACGCCATGGCGCGCAGCTTCGCCGTCGTGCGGCCGAAGGTGCGCAGCATGTTGGGCAAATCCTTGGGCCCGACGACCACGATCATGACGATCGCGATCACCAGCATCTCGGTCCAGCCGACTTCGAACATGGCTATACGTTCCGACTAAAGTTTGGGCTCAGCTTTTGCTGGCCTTTTCCTTCGGTACCGAAACGGTTTCGTCGGCACGGTGTTCAACGGTACGCTTGTCCTCGGCAGTCTCGTCGTCCGCCATGCCCTTCTTGAAGCTCTTGATGCCCTTGGCCATGTCGCCCATCAACTCGGGGATCTTGCCGCGGCCGAACACCAGCAGCACGATCACCAGAACGATCATCCAGTGCCAAATCGAAAATGAACCCATAGCAAATCTCTCTCGAACGGTTTCCCAGACGCTGATCTATGCGCTTTCGGGTTCGGATTCAAACAGAACTGCGACAGAGTTCATGAATGAGTCGCCGAAGTCACGCACTTTCGGAACGGCGGCCCGCTACCAATCGGCGCAGTTCCATCCTGCCTGTGGCTTTAAGATGGCGCTCGGCTCAATCTTCCGTGACGCGCGGCGTCAAAAGGCCGAGTTCTTCGAGGTCGATGTCGGTCAGCGGATCCTCGTCGTCGGTGAGCGCATCGGCGTCGGCCGGCGGCAGCGGCACCGAGAAATTCGACGGCATGCGGCCGGACAGCAGCCCGGCACCCTTCAATTCCTCCATGCCGGGGAGATCACGTATCTCCTCCAGTGCGAAATGGTCGAGGAAAATGTCGGTCGTGCCATAAGTGACGGGACGGCCGGGCGTGCGGCGCCGGCCGCGCATCCTCACCCATTCGGTCTCCATCAGCGTGTCGAGCGTCCCCTTTGACGTCTCGACACCGCGGATGTCCTCGATCTCGGCGCGCGTTACCGGCTGGTGGTAGGCGATGATCGCCAGCACTTCGAGGGCGGCGCGGGACAGCTTGCGCTGCTGCACCGTGTCACGGCTCATCAGGAAGGCGAGGTCGCCGGCGGTGCGAAACGCCCAGGCATCGCCGACGCGCACCAGATTGACGCCGCGCCGCGCATAGATCTGCTGCAGTTCGGCCATTGCCGCGGCAATGTTGATGCCGTCGGGCAGTCGCGAAGTGAGCTGTTTTTCGCTGACCGGCTCGGCGCTGGCGAATACGATCGCCTCGGCCATCCGTACGGCCTCCGCCATATGCAGCCGCTCGCCAGGATTCCGCGACAAATTCTGCCCCTGATTTTGTGCCGGGTTTTCGGCGACCGCGCCTTGCTCGGCGTCGTCGTCGACCTTGAACGGAATGACCGAAGCGTTGGCGCGTTCGTTCATGGTGTTACCTCGACTATCTTGATGGCCTGGGCGCGGCCGCGCAGATAAAGCGGCGCGAACACCTGGTCCTGCCGCATTTCCATCTTGCCTTCGCGCACCAGTTCCAGCGTCGCCGCAAACGAGCTGGCAACCGCGGTGCGCCGCTCTTCCGGGCCGGCCAGATATTCGACCAGGAAACTGTCGAGCGCCGTCCAGTCGCGCAGCGACCCGATCAGCCTGGTCAGCACGTCGCGCGCATCCTTGAGCGACCACACGCCGCGCCTGGCGATCGTCACATTGGTGATCGCCTGCTTCTGGCGCTGCTGGGCATAGGCGGTCAACAGGTCGTAGAGCGAGGCCGAATAGGCATTGCGCTTCTCGACGATAACCATTTCCGGCATGCCGCGTGCAAACACGTCGCGTCCGAGCCGGTTGCGGTTGACCAGCCGTGCCGCCGCGTCGCGCATCGCCTCCAGCCGCTTCAGCCGGAACTGCAGCACCGCCGCCAGTTCCTCGCCGCTTTCGCCTTCGTCGCCGGGCTGCTTGGGGATCAGGAGCTTCGACTTGAGAAACGCCAGCCACGCCGCCATCACCAGATAGTCGGCGGCAAGCTCCAGTCTCAGCGCCCTCACCTTCTCGACGAAGGCCAGATACTGTTCGGCCAGCGCCAGGATCGAGATGCGCGACAGGTCGACCTTCTGATTGCGGGCAAGATGCAGCAGAAGATCGAGAGGACCTTCGAAGCCGGCCACATCGACGACCAACGCCGGATCGCCGGTCAGCCGGGAATCGTCGTTCTCGGCCCACAAGCGGTCCATCGGTGCGGCCTTGCCGGCCTTCAGGTCCAATGTTTCCGCCACTTCGCTTCCTTTGATGCTAGGCCACCGCGTCGAAATAACTGGCAAATTCGGTCCGAATCTCGGTCTCGTCCGCCACGTCACGGTTCCTGATATAGGTCAGCGCCCGCTCCGCGCGTTCAAACGACTTGCCTTCCAGCCCGGTCGTGCGCGATGCAATGCCGGCCATCTCCTCGAACACGCCGTTGCAGTGAAGGACCAGATCGCAGCCCGCCGCAAGGATAGCGGCCGCCTTTGACGGGAAATCCCCAGAAAGTGCCTTCATCGAGGTGTCGTCGCTCATCAACAGCCCGTCGAAGCCGATTTCGTCGCGGATGATCTTTTCGATGACCTTGCCGGATGTGGTGGCCGGGTTCTTCGGGTCGATCGCGCTATAGACGACATGCGCCGTCATCGCCATCGGCAAATGGTTGAGCTCCCTGAACGGGGCAAAATCATGCCGCTGCAAGTCGCCGATCGAGGCGTCGACGGTCGGCAGTTCGAAATGCGTATCGGCGAAGGCCCTTCCATGACCGGGAATATGCTTCATCACCGGCAGCACGCCGCCCGCCATCAGGCCTTCCGCCGCGGCGCGACCCAATTCGATGACGGCGCGCGGCTCCTTTCCATAGGCGCGCGCGCCGATGACGTCGCTGGCGCCCTCGATCGGCACGTCGAGCACCGGCAGGCAATCCGCCGTGATTCCGTAGCGCAGCAGGTCGAAGGCATGCAGCCGCGCCATCAGCCATGCGGCACGGGTGCCGGCGTCATGGTCGTCGCGCCACAAGGCGCCGAGTGCACCGGCAGCCGGATAGTTCGGCGCCAGCGGCGGCCGCAGGCGCTGCACCCGGCCGCCCTCCTGGTCGATGAACACCGGCGCATCCGCACGCCCGACGCAGTCGCGCATCGCGGCGACCAGATCGCGGATCTGCTCGGTCTCGCCGATATTGCGCGCAAACAGGATGAAGCCCCACGGGCATTCGTTGCGATAGAAACGGATCTCGTCGCGGGTCAGTGATTTCCCGGCGCAGCCGAGGATCATGGATTTTGATTCGGTCATGCGGAACAGTTTAGAGCTTCGCGCCGACAAAGGGAATCGCCCGCAATTGCCTTCAGAGGTTTCCGTTCACGCAAAAAAGCCGGCGCGGACGCCGGCTTTTCGAGAGGTTTTGGTGCCTAGTGGGACACGAAGCAATTGCCGCCGGCAGCCTTGTAGCTGGTGCACAGTTTGATCGCCTCGTTGCGAGACTGCGCCGGAACGCGGACGCGGTAGAAGGTGCCCTTGCCGGCGATCTCGGCCTTGACGATGTTGGCGGTGCGGCCGGAAAGCACGCTGCCGTAGCGGCGCTGCAGATCCTGGTAAGTCGCCTGGGCGCTTTCGACTGTCGGCTGCGAAGCGATCTGTATCGACCACGAACCAGCCCCGGCCGCGGCCGGATCGATGGAAGCGACCTGATCGGGCTTGACCTCGCCAACCACATCGACCGGCTGGTCGGACGGGCGCTGCGGCGCCACCGGAACCGTGGCCGGGGTGCTGGCGGACTGCTTGCTGGCTGACGCCTGGGCCTTGGCTTCAGCCTTTGTGTCGGGCTTGGGCGCCGGCTGCAGCTTGGAGGTTTCGGCCTGATCGCCGCTCGCCTGGTCGCCACTCGGCTGGTCATCAATCTTCGGATCGCTTGTTATTTGGTCGATCAGGGGCACGGTGCCGGTCTGCGCGGCGGCGTCGGCCTGGGCCGACGGAGCCACGTGCTGCGGCGCCGGATCGGCCGGCTCGGCAGCAGCCATCTGCGGGGCGGCAGGCGCCGGATCCTCGCGCGCCACCAGCGAGCCGTCAGGTTTCACGACCATCGTCCGTACCTTGCGCGGCGCAACGGCGACGATCTCGGGGGTTGCACCCTTCTCGGCCTCCTGCAGAACCTGCGCGATGCGATCCTCGGACTTGGGCGCCGGTGCGGCGGCGGTTTCGGCAGCGCCAGCCGCACTGGCGCCAAGCGTGCTGGAGTCAGACGCGCTGGTGCCGGGCGCATTGGTGCCAGACCCGCCGGTGTCGGACGCCGCGGTGCCGGGCGCGTCGATATCGTCCGCGGCATCGGGGTCATTGGGCGAAAGATCGACGACGCGGCTCTCCGGTTCGTTGGCCTTCAGGTCCACAGGCTCTTCGGTGTTGGTGACCAGCTTCTGCTGAACCGGCTCGGCGGGCTTGGTGCCCTTGACCACAGCGTCATAAACCTTGTTGTCCTGGTTCGGCACGACGGTGCCGCCTGGATTTTCCGGCTTGATCTTGATCGGCCTGTTGTCGGCCTTGACGATAACCGGCGCATCGCCGCCGCTCTTGCCGCCGAGGGTCAACGCAAAGGCGCCAAGGCCTCCGGCGATCGCCACGGCGCCGACCACCGCACCTATCAGCAGCCCACGCCGGCGCGGCTGCCTTTCGGCCCCGCGTTCGGCAAGGCCCGGAACCGACATCTCCTCGTCCAGTTCGGGATCGTAGTCGAGCTCATCGAAGGTGAAATCGTCGGCCTGCGAAACCGGCTGGCCACCGGGCAATGGGCCCAGATCGAAACCGTCCGCTGCATCGGCATAGGAAGCGGCTGCCGCGCTGACGGGCGCTTCCGCAGGCTTGGCGCCATAGGCGCGCGTCTCGCTACGATCTTGCTTATACCCAGACACGAAGCCGGCATCGTATTCATCGTCATAGCCAGCACTGCGCACCGGGGCAGGCGCTATATCCGTTGCATTCATTTCGGTGAGAAGGCTGGCAAAATCGGCATCGAGATCGTCGTAGGCGGGCGCCACCGGCTCGTCATCGTCGAAGTTGAGCTCCGGAATGTCGAGATCGTCCGCCAGCGCCACGACGCGCTCGGGTACGTCGACCGTCTCGACATCGGGCATCTCGTCATAGGCGGAAGGCTGTTGATGCGAGGTTGGTGCAGCTTCCACGTAGGCGGGCCGATCTTCATAGGATGACCTATCTTCACGGGATGCCTGGCCTTCATAGGACGGCCTCTCTTCGACCGGTGCGGCCCGATAGGACGGCGTTGCAGCCGGCTGCGGCGGTGGTGCCGGACGCGCCGAAGCCACCGGCTGGCTTGCAAAAGCGGGTTGAGGCTGTGCGACCGGTGTCACGCGGCTCCACGAGCGGGCCGGCTCGGGCGGTGTGGCGCGTGTCGTCAGCCAGTTCAGCGCATCGAGCGGGTCTTCCTCGGCAGCAGCTGCCGCACTCTTGTCGGCCGAGTCGTGATCCAGGCCGATATTCCTGGCGAAGTCGGCATCGAGCGCATCGCTGTCGAGATCATCCGCGGGTCCGGCAGCGGCTTCAACACCGAAATCCTCGCCTTCAAGCTCATCGAGGAGGACACTGCCGAGATCGGCGTCATCGGCGGCACTGGACTGCTGCGGCTCAGCGGGCTCGTGCTCGTCGAGTTCCCAATCCAGCTCGTCGACAGCATGCACCGGCTCGTTGGCGACGTCTTTGACCGCCGCCATTGGCTGTTCAGCGGCCACTGCTGGCTTCTGAATTACCGGCGCGATAGGCTGCTGAACAGCCATCACGGGCTTCTGGGCAGTCTGCGGGCTTGTCTGAGGTTCGTTGACCACTTGTGCCGGCCGTGTGCTCATCGCACCGAGCAGCGCGTTCAGTTCGTCTTCCAGGCTGCGTTCCTCAGCCACTGGGGCCGTCGGGACGACAGCGGCCGGCGCCGCTGGTTCGGCCGCAACCTGCGCCACGGGCTCTTCGGCTTCCTCGGCAGGCGCATCGTCGAAGCTCAGATCGAAATCGTCGTCGAACGCCGCTTCAGCGGCCGTGCCGGAAAGCCGGGCGGCCTCTGGCTCTTCGATCGACTGCTCTTCGATAAACTCTGGTTCTTCGATTTCGGCAGGCCCGTCCGAGCGAACGTCGAAGTCCATCTCGACATCGGCCATGGCATCATCGAAATGGCCGGCAAGATCCTCATCGGCCGAAACCGCATCAACCGGCGATGCCGGGGCGGCGACGTTTTCCGCCGGCTCATGCTCGTCGAACATCAGCTCGTCTTCGAGCGAGCTTGCAACGGCATCGTCGAACTCGTCATCGAACGCAGGCGCGGCCGCTTGCGCGGCGGTTTCAACGGCGACGGTCTGCTCCATCGGCTCATGCTCTTCGAGCATCAGCTCGTCTTCGAGCGAACTTGCCACGGCGCTGTCGAACTCATCGTCGAAGGCGGGCTCGTCGACCGGCTCGATCGCCTCGGCTGCGGCCCTGGGTTCATCCTCGCCGGTCACCGCGATCTTGGCCGTCACATCGTCGTGCCGAAAATCCTGGTCGAGCGAGGCGGCAAGTTCGTCGTCACTCGAAAGGTCGTCCTCGAACGGCGACACGTCTTCGAGCGAGCCGGCGATGCCGTTATCGAACTCGTCGTCGAGCTCCGGCTCGACGGAGGGAGCGAACGCCCTTTCGGGGGCGGAGGCAATTTCGTCGGCGGCAACAGGAGCGGCCGCAACAGGAGCAGCATCATCCGCCGCACTGTCGTCGAACGCGAAATCCTGTTCGAACGAGGCAGCAAGCGCGTCCTCCATTTCGTCGGCGGCGGCCGGTTCGGGTGTCGGCTCGCGAAGCTTGGCAGGGGAAGCATTGTCATTGGCGTCGGCGCCGAATTCGCCCATCAACTCCTTCTCGAGATCGATCTCGAAATCGCCCTCGTCCACCGACGGTTCGGCGGCAGCGGTTTTCGGCTGTGCCGGCGTTTGCGGTTTGACCGGCTGGCGCGGGTCGAACCCCATGATCCTGGTCAGTTCCGCGAACGGATCATCGTTGGCGATGTCGTTGTGGTCGGCTGCTCTCAGCTGGGTTCTGTCTGCCATTATTGTTCCCGAACTCGCACTCATTCGGACGCCATGGACGTCGCGTAGGGTTGGCCCTTACCAGCGCAATGTGGGCAAAAGGTGACAGGTTTTTTACTCAAACCTAACGCATTTCGGTGGGCGCATTGGCTCCGATCAGCGTCAGGCCGGACGTCAAAACGTCCGAAACAGCCTGCACCAGCCCTAGTCTGGCATGCGTCAATTGTCGGTCGTTAACCTTAACAAAACGTAAGTCGGGATTATCGGTGCCCCGGTTCCAGTGTCCGTGGAAGCTGGAAGCGAGTTCGTAGAGGTAGAATGCCAGCCGGTGGGGCTCGAGCGCGAGCGCCGCGGCTTCGATCAGCCGAGGATATTCGGCGAGCTTCCTGATCAGGCCGATCTCCCCCTCATCGGCCAGCAAAGCCACTTGGGCGGCCAGCTGGCTGCGGTCGAACATGGCCTCGCCCAATTGCTCGCTCGCCTGCCGGAACACCGAATGGCAGCGCGCCGAGGCGTACTGCACGTAGAACACCGGATTGTCCTTCGACTGCTCGGTCACCTTGGCGAAGTCGAAGTCGAGCGGCGCGTCGTTCTTGCGGTAGAGCATCATGAAGCGAACTGCATCTCGTCCAACTTCTTCGATGACCTCCCGAAGAGTGACGAAATTCCCAGTTCGCTTTCCCATCCGCACCGGCTCGCCGGCGCGAAACAGCCTCACCAGCTGGCAAAGCAGCACGGTAAGCTTGACCTCGTCGCCGGCAATCGCCCGGGCAAGCGCTTCCAGCCGTTTCACGTAGCCGCCGTGATCGGCGCCAAGCACATAGATCAGGTTGACGAAGCCGCGATCGACCTTGTCCTTGAGGTAGGCGACATCGGCGGCGAAATAGGTGAAGGTGCCGTCCGACTTGACCAGCGCCCGGTCCATGTCGTCGCCGACCGCGGTCGAGCGAAACAGCGTCTGCTCGCGGTCCTCCCAGTCCTCCGGCTTCTCGCCCTTGGGCGGCGGCAGCTTGCCCTTGTAGATATGGCCCTTCAGCGTCAGGTCGCTGATCGCCGAGCGAATCTTCTTGGCATTGTTGGCATGCAATGTGCGCTCTGAGAAAAAGACGTCGTGATGCACGTTGAGCAGCGCCAGATCCTCACGGATCATCGCCATCATCGCATCGATCGTCCTGTCCTTGACGATGGCAAGCGCCTCTTCGTCCGGCATCTGCAGCAGGGAGCGGCCGAATTCGCTGGCCAGCGCCTGACCAACGGGGATCAGATAGTCGCCTGGATAAAGCCCGGCCGGAATGTCGCCGATCTCATCGCCGAGCGCTTCGCGGTAGCGCAGCATGACTGAGCGTCCGAGCACGTCGATCTGCGAACCGGCATCGTTGATGACGTATTCCTTGGTCACGTCGTAACCGGCGAAGGCCATCAGATTGGCCAGCGCGTCGCCGACCACAGCACCCCGGCAATGGCCGACATGCATCGGGCCGGTCGGGTTGGCCGAGACATATTCGACATTGGTTTTCTTGCCGCCGCCGACAGTCGAGCGGCCGTAGTTGCGGCCTTCGCCGAGCAGCGCCGTCAGATGCGCCTGCCAGAAACCGTCCTTGAGCCTGAGATTGACGAAGCCCGGGCCGGCGATCTCGGCGGCCGCGATATCCTCGTCGGCGCGCAGCGCCTCGGCCAGCCTTTCGGCCAGCGCACGCGGGCTCTGGCCGGTCGGCTTGGCCAACACCATGGCAGCGTTGGTCGCGAGGTCGCCATGGCTGGCATCGCGCGGCGGCTCGACGGCGATGCGCGACAGGTCCGGCGACGCGCCATCCTTGTCTTTCAAATCAAGCGCTTCGACGGCCTTTATGATTCGCGCGTTGAAATCGGCGAAGATGTTCATTGCTATGGCTCTGACGGTTTTGCATGGATCCGGCGCGTTGGCCGGCAAAATCGCGCCCGCCCTAGCTCAAATCCGGCGTATGGTCAAACAAACGCCTGTGTTCCTTGAGCGCATAAGTGTCCGTCATGCCGGCCAGGAAATCGGCAACACTGCGCGCCTTGACGCGGTCCTCTGCCCGGTCGAGCCCTTCGCGCCAGCCATCCGGCATGGCGCGCGGATCGGCGAAATAGACGTCGAACAGGTCCCTGACGATCTGGTCGGCATCGGCGCGCACCCGCATGACCTCCGCATGCCGGTAGAGGTGCTTGTAGAGAAAGGCCTTCAGCTCCTTTTCCGATACGGCCGTCTCGGCGGAGAAGCTCACCATCGTCTCGCCGGCCGCCCTTACCGCTTCGGCGCTGTCGGGCTGGATGCGCGCCAGATTGGCCGTCGTCGAGACGATCACGTCCTCGACCATGATGGTGATCTGCCGGCGCATCAGCTCGTGGCCGGTGCGTACGTCATCGAGCGCCGGATAGCGCTGACGCACGCCCTTGAGGATCGACCCCGGCAGCGAGACGCCCTCCAGCATATCGAGCGTCAACAGCCCTGCCCTCAAGCCGTCATCGATGTCGTGGGTGTTGTAGGCGATGTCGTCGGCAATCGCCGCGCACTGCGCCTCGATACCAGCGAAGCGGTCGAGCTCGAGGTCGTGCAGTTCGGAATAGTCGCGGATGGCCTGCGGCACCGGCCCCTTCAGCCCTTTCCCCTTGGCATCGGTCAGCGGGCCATTGTGCTTGACCAGCCCCTCCAGCGTTTCCCAGGTGAGGTTCAGCCCATCGAACTCGGCATAGCGCCGCTCCAGCCGCGTCACCACACGCAGCGACTGTGCATTGTGGTCGAAGCCGCCCCAGGCGGCCATCTTGTCGTTCAGCGCGTCCTCGCCGGTATGGCCGAAGGGCGTGTGGCCGAAGTCGTGCACCAGGGCCACCGCCTCGGCCAGGTCCTCGTCGCCGCGCAGCGCCCGCGCCAGAGCGCGTGCGATTTGCGCCACCTCGATCGAATGCGTCAGCCTCGTCCGGTAATGGTCGCCTTCGTGCGCGACGAACACTTGCGTCTTGTGCTTCAGCCGGCGGAACGCCGTCGAATGGATGATGCGGTCGCGGTCGCGCTGGAACGGCGTGCGCGTCGGGCTTTCCACCTCGTCGAACAGCCGCCCGCGCGACTTCGCCGGGTCGCTGGCATAGGCCGCGCGCGGCCGATAGCCGAATCCGATGTCGCCCAACTCGTTGGTCATAGCGTATGCCGCAGTTGACTTGCCCCGTCGCGCTTCATACCTATCATACGAAACCGAATGCAAGGTGACGCCCATGGGCGCTGATGCCAAGACCGCCATGAAAGTCGAGATGACCGACGCCGCCGCCAGGCGGATCGCCAAGATTGTGGCGAGCGAAGCCGGCAAGACGGCGCTGCGCGTTTCGGTCGAGGGCGGCGGCTGTTCCGGCTTCTCCTACAAGTTCGACCTGGTCGATGGGCGCAATGACGACGACGTCGCCATCGAGAAGGACGGCGCCATCGTGCTGATCGACGACCTGTCGCTGGTCTATATGGGCGGCTCGGTGATCGATTTCGTCGACGATCTGATGGGCCAGTCGTTCCAGATCAGAAACCCCAATGCGGTCGCCTCCTGCGGCTGCGGCACCAGCTTCTCGATCTAGAAATGCCCGACATCGGCGCGGTCCGTCAGGTCGCGCTTTCCGCCGGGCGCGACCTCGATGCGACGCTGGCGTTCTGGCGCGAGGTGCTCGGCATGAACCTGCATGCGCGTTTCGATCCGCCGGGCATCGCCTTTATCATGGCCGGTGACGTGCGCCTGCTTTTCACCGACGGCCTGCCTGCCGGCACCGTCTATCTCGACATATCGGGCCTCGACGAGTTCCACGCTTCGGCAAGGGCCGCCGGTGTTCCCTTCACTGCGCCGCCGGCGCTCGTCCATCGCGACACCGAAGGCCTGTTCGGCCAGGCGGGGGAAAGCGAATGGATGGCCTTCCTAAAGGACCCGGCAGGCAATACGATCGGCCTTGTCGAACGTCATCCACCGGATCGCTAGTCTCCGGACCACCAGCCTATCGAGGCCGCCATGAAAATCGTCACCTGGAACATCAACGGCGTTCGTGCCCGCATCGGCAATTTGACCCATTGGCTGACGGAAAGCGCGCCCGACATCGCCTGCCTGCAGGAGATCAAGACGGTCGACGAGCAGTTTCCCCGCGCCGAGATCGAGGTGCTCGGCTACAATGTCGAGACTTACGGCCAAAAAGGCTTCAACGGCGTCGCCATCCTGTCGAAGCTGCGTTTCGACGAGGTCAATCGCGGTTTGCCGGGCGACGATGCCGACGAGCAGGCGCGTTTCATCGAGGGCGTGTTCTCGACCGACAAGGGCGCCTTGCGCGTTGCCTCGATCTATCTGCCGAACGGCAACCCGATCGACGACGAGAAGAAGTTCTCCTACAAGCTTTCCTGGATGGCGCGACTTGAGCGCTGGGCCGAGGAGCGGCTTGCTCTGGAAGAGCCGCTGGTCCTGGCCGGCGACTACAATGTCATTCCCGAGCCGATCGACGCGAAGTATCCGGAAAACTGGCTAAGCGATGCACTGTTCCAGCCCGCGACGCGGCAAGCGTTCCGGCGGCTGAAGAATCTCGGCTTCACCGAAGCCGTGCGTGCCGTCACCGACGCCCCGGACATTTTTACGTTCTGGGACTATCAGGCCGGCGCCTGGCAGAAGAACAACGGCATCCGCATCGACCACCTGCTTCTGTCGCCCGAAGCCGCCAACTGGTTTTCCTCGGCTTCGATCGAAAAACAGGTGCGCGCCTGGGAAAAACCCTCCGACCACGTGCCGGTGGCGATCGATCTGGCGCTGCAGCCGGCCTGACCGGAGCTGCTGCCCGGCGGCACATTGATAAGTTGACCTCTTATCGCCACAAATCGCGCGCTTAATGAGAAATCATCATGGTGGCTGGGGTTCCCATGACTACTCGATTTGCACTCTGCCCGATCGGCTGCGCGCTTGCGATGGCGGTGGCGACGCCGGCTTTTGCCGATGCAGAGTGCCTGGCTAACGGCAAATCATTCCAGATCGGCCGGGTCGCCTGCCTGACGCTTGCCGGCCAAAGCTACCTCGCACGTTGCGAGATGGTGCTCAACAACACGTCCTGGACAAAGCAGCGGGATGGCTGCCCGGAGAACAAGCTGGCCCCACATCTGCAGGGCACGCTGATCTCAACACCGGCGCCCAGCGGCATGCCGGCGGAACCGACCGACAATTGATCTAAAAACGGAAATTCTGCCGACCTATTGGTCGCCGCCACCCTTGGTGAGGATGTCGTCGGCCAGCGAGATCGCGGTGCGGCGGTCGGCTTCGCCGGCGGCTGCAAACGCTTCTTCCTGCATGCCGCGGATCCATGGCTGGTCGGCGGGTGAGGCCCGTTCGAGCGCCGCGGTCATCATCGCCAGCCCCCGCACGATCTTGCCGCTTTGGAAAAGCAGGTTGCCGAGCGTCGCCTGCGCGCCCGCATGGCCCTTTTCGGCCGCCAGCTGGAACCAGCGTCCGGCCTGCTTGACGCTGGCCTTGACGCCGCCCTCACCCTTGAGGAACATCTGGCCCATCTCGAACTGGGCGTTCGGGTTGCGGTAGTTGGCGGCGGCGCGCATGTAATATTCCTGGGCCGCCACCTCGTTCTCCTCGACGGGGCTGCCGGGAATGCCCTTCCTCAGATAGTCGCCAAGCGCCACCAGCGCGTCCGAAACATAGCTTTCCTCGGGCGAACCGGGCTCGACATCCTGGTCGACGATCTCGCTGAAGAACTTGAACGCCGCGTAGTCGTCTCGCGCCACGCCATCGCCTTCGGCATACATGCGCGCAAGCTTCCAGGTGGCGCCGATCTGGCCGTTCTCGGCGGCATATTTATAGGCTTCCGCAGCCTGCTCCTTATGGCCGTTCTTGTAGGCGGAAAAGCCGAACTGGAACACCGCCCACGGGCTCGACTGCGGCTTCACGCCGGTCTTGTCGTCGAACACCTTGTCGTCGAAGGCCATGGCCTGGCCGACGGCGCCCAAGGTCGCGCCAAACGTGGCGAGCGCAACCAGTGCCGAAAGGACAGACGACCTCAACAACTCAGATGTCCGCATAGCAGTGTGTTTCTTTGGCACCGCCGGGATGGGTGACTGCGCCGTCGCGGGCAGATCCGACAGTCTGTGCGTATTTCCAGATCGCGCCCGACTGATAGTCGGTCGTGCGCGCCTTCCATGCCTTTGCCCTCGCTGCCAGTTCGGCTTTGGACAATGCAACCTCGATCGTGCCGTTCACCGCATCGATCGAGATCAAGTCGCCATCCCTAAGCAGCCCGATCGGGCCGCCGACAGCCGCTTCCGGCCCGACATGGCCGATGCAGAAACCGCGCGTTGCGCCCGAAAAACGCCCGTCGGTGATGAGCGCCACCTTGCCGCCCATGCCCTGGCCGTAGAGAGCCGCCGTCGTCGACAGCATTTCGCGCATGCCCGGGCCGCCGCGCGGACCCTCGTAACGGATGACGAGAACCTCGCCTTCGCTATAGTTACGGTGCGTAACAGCCTCGAAACATTCCTCTTCCGAATCGAAGCAGCGTGCCGGACCCGAGAATTTGAGTTCCGCCATGCCTGCGACCTTCACGATCGCGCCTTCGGGGGCAAGGTTACCCTTCAAGCCCACGACCCCGCCGGTCTGGGTAATCGGCCTATTGGCGGGACGGACCACATCCTGGCTGTCATTCCAGGAAACATGTTCCATATTTTCGGCCAAAGTGCGGCCGGTCACCGTCAGGCAATCGCCGTGAAGATAGCCATGGTCGAGCAGCGTCTTCATCAACAGCGGAATGCCGCCGGCCTCGAACATGTCCTTGGCGACGTATTTGCCGCCCGGCTTGAGGTCGGCGATGTAGGGTGTTTTCTCGAATATCTTGGCCACGTCGAAAAGATCGAACTTTATCCCGGCCTCGTGCGCGATCGCCGGCAGATGCAGCGCCGCGTTGGTCGAGCCGCCGGTGGCCGAGACCACAGTCGCGGCATTTTCCAACGCTTCTATAGTAACGATGTCGCGCGGGCGGATGTTCCTTGCGATCAGCTCCATGATCTTTTCGCCGGAAGCGAAATTGAAGCGGTCTCGCATCTCGTAGGGTGCCGGCGCGCCGCAGGAATAGGGCAGCGCCAGGCCGATCGCCTCAGCGACGGTGGCCATGGTATTGGCGGTGAACTGGGCGCCGCAGGAGCCGGCCGACGGACAGGCGGCTTGCTCGATCTCGAGCAGCTCGGCGTCGCCGATCGTGCCGACCGAATGCTGGCCGACCGCCTCGAACACGTCCTGCACGGTGATCTGCCGGCCACGGTAGCTGCCGGGCAGTATCGAGCCGCCATAGATGAAGATCGACGGTACGTTGAGGCGCACCATGGCCATCATCATGCCGGGCAGCGACTTGTCGCAACCGGCCAATCCAACCAGCGCATCGTAGCAATGGCCGCGCATGGTGAGCTCGACCGAGTCGGCGATGACCTCGCGCGACACCAGCGACGACTTCATGCCCTGATGACCCATGGCGATGCCGTCGGTGACGGTGATGGTGCAGAATTCGCGTGGCGTGCCGTTGGCGGCCGCCACGCCCTTCTTGACCACTTGCGCCTGGCGCATCAGCGAGATGTTGCAGGGCGCGGCCTCGTTCCAGCAGCTGGCGACACCGACCAGAGGCTGCGCGATCTCGGCCGCCGACAGCCCCATAGCATAAAGGTAGGAGCGATGCGGCGCCCGCTCGGGACCAACGGTCACGTGGCGGCTCGGCAGCTTGGCCTTGGAGATCGCTCTGGCGTCCATACTCGTCCTTGCCGCGGGCGGTGCGGCCTGCCTCTTCGCCTAGCCTTTTGGCGCATGTCCCGAGACAGGTTCGAGGTGCGCCGGGTTTATGGCGGGAAATAGGCAATGTTCCCGGGCGGCCGGGCGACGCGAGGGTTGTTCAGAAACTGTTGCCAAAACGTCACAATTACAGAAGCGAACATCATGGGGACAATTGTTGCGCCAGCCGAATGCCGGACGCCATGCATCCAACCGACGGCCGGGCAGTGCCCGGCCGTTTTTGTCGTTTAAAATTTAATAGTTAGAACTTGATCTTGACGGAAGCCGAACCGGCGAGAAGCAGGTCGTTGCCGTAGGTATAGGTAACGGCATTTGCCACGTCGCCGACACCGCTGAAAGTCGATGACCCGCTCGTCAGCACACCGATCGAGCCGCCGAGCCTGACCTCGACCTGGTCGTTCGGCGAATAGGAGACGCCGCTGGCAACGGCCCAGGTATCCGACTGATAGCCGGAGGTCGTCGAGGTGCCGCGATCCCAGGTCAGCGAAACCACGCCCGACAATTGATCGGTGAACTTGTGCCCGATACCGCCCGTGACCGTCCAGCCGTCGCGATAAAGCAGGTCGAATGAAACGGGCGAAGGCAAACCGGTTACCGGACTGCGCACGCCATTGATGGCAATAACGCCAAGCTTGCTCCACTCCTGCCAGCGGATGGAACCAAAGGCCAGCCAGCCAGGAGCTATGCCGCTCTGCAGCTTGAATTCCAGAGCCTGAGGTATCTCAGCCGACGCCGAGACTGGGTACACGCCGGTAGAGCCGGGAATCAGATCCGCTGGAAAGGCGCCCCTGAAGCCGGTCGTGTCGACGGTTCCCGACAGCCCGTCATATTTGTAGCTCGAAGAGTACATCAGGCTGGCGCGCAGAGCGATCTCGGGGATCTCATAGGCTGCGCCCGCACGCCAACCCCATGCCTCGTCGGATAGCTTGAAGACACCGAGGCCGGTATTGCCGAAGGCGAGCAGTGTCTGACGGGAAAGAAACGCGTCTACCTGCTGGTAGGAGACACCGCCGATGAATCGTATGGCGCCCTTGCCGACGTTCACCTTATAGGAGCAGGTGAGACCGAAATCGTCTGTGTCGACGGCGTATTTGACCGCTGTCGGCGAATAGGCGTTGTTCATGCCGAAATTCGCGTCCGCACCATACGGTCTCGTATAGGTGGCAAGACAGTCTACGGGCTCAAAGATGTTGGCTTTGATGCCGACATGCGGCACCGCATAATCGCCACCAACGTCCACCGCCGATGTCGACAAACCCGAGCCATCGAGGCGCTGCACATTCTTGAGTTTGCGCTGTGGCGAAACATAGGTGACGCCTGCGTCGAACGAATATGGCGCCGGGTCGAACAGCTGGTCGATATTGACGCCGCCCCGGTCAAAGCCCCCGGCTTGCACCGTCCCAGCCAAAGCCAGCGAAAAAGCCCCCGCGCCCAGCAGCACTTTCAGACGCGAATAACACATGAATCTCCTCCCCGAAATGTCCTTGCATCAAGCTAGAACCAATTCAGGTTAACGGCGCAACAACGAATTCGCCGTGCGTACATGTACAGCTTGGCTGAACGCATTTCCGACAAGATGTCGGCCTTGTTGCCGAGGCGGGAAGATGGCCGCCACAATACAGATCGACGAGAAAACTCGGGAAAAACCCCTAAATCACTGCAGAACAGGGCATTTTTGCGTGCCCAGTCAGCCATTGTTACATTATGGCAACAATGGGGCAAAAACATTCAGTTTGCCTCAAGATTTACGCTGCGGAATGCCCGTTTTCGTGGCAGGCGGCCTGTCTGGAAGGCAGATTCGTGACCGGCGAATCTATTGCGGCCAGCAGGCCCAATTTGTTTGATCAGCCGGCCCAATCTGTTCGATCAACTTGTTTGATCAGCCGGCCCAATCTGTTCGATCAACCGGCCCAATCTATTCGATCAACCGGCATCGCGCACCCGCGCCAATGCCACCGAAAGCTTCTCTTGCGCCTCGCGATATTCGGCGAGTTTTTCACGCTCGGCCTCCACCACCTCTTCCGGCGCGTTGGCGACGAATTTCTCGTTGGACAGCTTCTTGTAGAGCCGCGCTATTTCCTCGGTCACCTTCGCAAGCTCCTTGTGCAGGCGCGCTGCCTCGGCGGCAAGGTCGATCAGGCTGCCGAGCGGCAGGCAGATCGTCGCCTCGTTGACGACGATCTGGGCGGATCCCCTGGGTGGCGCCTCGGCGAGCGAGATGTCGCCGACCCGCGCCAGACGCTTGATAGCCGAGCCCTGACGCTCGAGCCTTTCGTGTGTCGCGTCGTTGGCGCCGATCACCACGAGCGGTGCGATAGCCGCCGGCGGCACGTTCATCTCCGAACGCACCGAGCGGATGCCGGAGACAAGGTCGATCAGCCAGTTGATATCGGCGGCGGCCGCCTCGTCCTCGAAGTCGGGCGACGGCCATGCCGCATGACAAAGCAGCGATTGCCGTTGCCTGCCCTCGCCGGCGGTTTCGGCCCACAGTTCCTCGGTCATGAACGGCATCATCGGATGCAGCAGCTTGTAGATCTCGTCGAGCACGAAGGCGACGCATGCCCTGCTCTCGGCCTTGGCCGCCTCGTCGGTGCCCATGAACACCGGCTTCAGCAGTTCCAGGTACCAGTCGCAGAACTGGTTCCAGACGAACCGGTAGGCGGCACCCGCCGCCTCGTTGAAGCGGTATGAGGTGATACCGTCCGTTATGTCGCGCGCGGCTCGCGTCAGCTCCGTCAGGATCCAGCGGTTGACCGCCAGCTTGGCGTCCCGCAGCCAGAAATCGTCGTCGCGCGCCACGTCGTTCATCTCGGCGAAGCGCGTCGCGTTCCACAGCTTGGTGCCGAAATTGCGATAACCGGCAATGCGGGCCGGATCGAGCTTAACGTCGCGCCCTTGCGCTGCCATCACCGTCAAGGTGAAGCGCAGCGCATCGGCGCCGTATTCGTCGATGAGCTCGAGCGGATCGATGACGTTGCCTTTCGACTTCGACATCTTCTGCCCGTTCTTGTCACGAACCAGCGCGTGGACATAGACCGTATGGAACGGCTCCTGGTCCATAAAATGCAGGCCCATCATCATCATGCGGGCGACCCAGAAGAAGATGATGTCGAAACCGGTCACCAGCACGTCGGTCGGGTAATAGGTCTTCAGCTCCGGCGTCTGGTCCGGCCAGCCAAGCGTCGAGAACGGCCACAGCGCCGACGAGAACCATGTATCGAGCACGTCCTCGTCGCGGGTCAGGATCTCGCCAGGCTGGAAATTCTCAAGCTTGTCCTCGACCCAGGCCTTCCACGGCCCTTCCAGCGCCAGATAGTATTCGACGGCGGCACCGAGCGCCTCTTCCTCGGTCTTTTCGACAAAGACATGCCCGTCCGGCCCGTACCAGGCCGGGATCTGGTGGCCCCACCAGAGCTGGCGCGAAATGCACCAGGGCTGGATGTTTTCCATCCAGTCGAAATAGGTCTTTTCCCAGTTTTTGGGCACGAAATTGGTACGGCCCTCGCGCACCGAGGCGATCGCCGGCTTGGCCAGTTCCGCCGCATTGACATACCACTGGTCGGTCAGAAACGGCTCGATCGGCACGCCGCCGCGGTCGCCGTGCGGCACCGTGTGGCGATGCGGCTCGACCTTCTCGAGAAAGCCGCCCGCCTGCATCAGCTCGACGATCTTCCTGCGCGCATCGAAACGGTCGAGGCCGTCGAGGCTGTCCCAGACGGCCTGGCGCTCCGGCGTCACATCCAGTCCGGCGAGAAAGTCCTCATTGTCCTTGAGGCTCACCGCCGCATTGACGGTGAGGATGTTGACCGCCGGCAGCCGGTGGCCCTTGCCGACCTCGAAATCATTGAAGTCATGCGCCGGCGTGATCTTGACCGCACCACTGCCTTTTTCGGGATCGGAATACTCGTCCGCCACCACCGGGATCCTGCGGCCGACGATCGGCAGGATGAGGTTCTTGCCGACAAGATGCCGGAAACGCTCGTCGTCGGGGTGGACGGCGACAGCCGTATCACCCAGCATCGTCTCCGGGCGGGTCGTCGCAACGGTAATGAAGGTCTTCGGATTTTCCGGATCGAAGGTCATGCCTTCGACCGGATAGCGGAAGTGCCAGAGGTTGCCGTTGACTTCCTGCTGCTCGACCTCGAGATCCGAGATGGCGGTCAACAGCTTCGGGTCCCAGTTCACAAGGCGCTTGTCCTTGTAGATCAGCCCTTCCTTGTAGAGCGTCACGAACACTTCGAGCACGGCCTTGGACAGGCCCTCGTCCATGGTGAAGCGCTCCCGGCTCCAGTCGGCCGAGGCCCCGAGCCGCTTCAGCTGGTTGAGGATGGCGCCGCCGGATTCGGCCTTCCATTCCCACACCTTGTCGATGAACTCATCTCGGGTCAGGTCGCGGCGGTGGATCTGCTTCTCCATCAGCTGGCGCTCGACCACCATCTGCGTGGCGATGCCGGCATGGTCCATTCCCGGCTGCCACAAGACGTTCTTGCCGCGCATGCGCTCGAAGCGCACCAGAATGTCCTGCAGCGTGTTATTGAGCGCGTGGCCCATATGCAGCGAGCCGGTGACATTCGGCGGCGGGATGACGATGGTGAAGGCTTCAGCCCCCTCCTCGGCCCCGGCACCGGCCCGAAACGCGTCGGCCTCTTCCCAGATCCTGGCAATCTTCGGCTCGACGGCTTTCGCGTCGTAGGTCTTTTCGAGCATGGGAAAACGGTCCGCGCTGTCCGGAATTTGTGGTCCGGTGTAAATCGGAAGGTTGTTGCCAAGTCAACCGCAAGGGCGGCATGGCCAATAGATAGCGCCGGGATGGTTCGGTGCAACTCGCGGGACTGAATGTTGCAAGGCAATCGCTTCAGGTTTGCGCTGCCCCTCATTGCCCTGCCGGGCATTTCTCCCCGTATAGTGACGGGGAGAAAAACGCCTGCACTGAAGCTTTCGCCAGTCACGAACGTTGCGGAAAAGGCGCCTAAATTGCGGTCAACCCCTTCTCCCCGTCACTATACGGGGAGAAGGTGCCGGCAGGCGGATGAGGGGCAGCGCCGACTTCGACAATTCGCCGGTCGAGCGCCGCCCATTGGCGGCTCTCCGAATTGCTACTGCGCGCCGCGCGCGACGCGCTCGATTTCCTCGCGCACCAGCCGCTCGACCAGCGTCGGCAGGTTGTTGTCCAGCCAGTCCTGCAGCATCGGCCGCAGCATCTCCTCGGCCATCTCGTCGAAGGTCTTCTTGCTGCGGCTGGCAAACGCGTCTGAAAGCTCACCGAAGGCGGCGGCAACCTGCCGGCCCGTATGCTCCGAAAGGATCGCCGGCCGAAGGGACGGCGCCTCGCTGGCCGCCGGACGCGCCAATCCGATTCTAGAAGATTCCGGGCCGATTTTAGAACGTTCCGGGCCGCTTTCCGAAGGCTCCGGCCCAATTTCCGAAGGCTCCGGCACAGGTTCAGCAGTCGCCTCGTTCTCGAAAACCTCGGCTTTCGGCTCGGCGTCCGGCGTCCGGCGTGGCTCGGCGCGCTCCGGCTTGGCCATCGCGTCGCCGACCGCCGCGATCTCGCGCCGCCAATCGGCGATGATGGTGTCGGTCGTCTCGGCAGCCTTGGCTGTCGCAGGCCGATCCGGCTTTGCGGGAGCGGTGTTCACCTCAGCCAGCGTCACCGCTGCCTTTTCCGGGCCGGCGCGCAGCGGCGTTTCCAGGGGCTCAATGACCGGCGCGGCCGTTGGCTGCACCTCGGCGCGCGTGGCCGGCTTGGCGATCTCCAGCCCGCCGCGCAGTTCGGAGCGGAACGCATCCCCCTCCGCTGCCCGTCCGGCTGCCGGCGCCGGTTGCAGATCCTGGCGCAGCTCGTCGGCGTCGCCCGGCTGCTTGCGGCCGGTATCGCTGTCCTCGATGATCCTTCTGATGGAAGCTAGTATTTCTTCCATGGAAGGTTCGCGCTGTACGCTGCTTGCCGTCGCCATCGTCACATCCGCCGCCCTTGTGACTCGTTCCCAGATTTCCTGTCCGGCAATGCCGGATTCGAATCATGGCAACAGCGTAACCGACGGAACGGCTTGCGAGAATCCCCAATCTGGCGACATCTCGGATTTCAACAGATTAGGGTCGGGAGTTGAAAGCCCGCGCGTCGTTCGAGCGCGGACTGAAAACACGGCCTGGCGATCAGCGGCCGTCCGGCGTGCGCAGACCGATCCACTTGTCCTTGACGGCGTTGTAATGCTCTTCGGGCCTGTACTTCGTCACGTTGAGCGCAAGGCGGTCTGCCGACAAATGGCCAACCGCCGAGAGGATGGCATAGCTCGCCACCACCACGTCGCGTTCGGCGCTGACAAGATTGATCTTGGCGGTGATGAGGGTCGCCTGCGCGTTGAGCACGTCGAGCGTGGTGCGCTGGCCGACATTGCGCTCTTCGATGACGCCGTTCAGGGCAAGCTGCGCGGCGGCGACCACCTGCCGGTTGGCCGTGACGCTTTGCTGCGCGGCGGTGTATTGCGACCATGCCGAGGTCACCGCCTGGCGCACGGTGTCGCGGCTGACATCGACCTCGATACGGGCCTGGCTAAGTGATTCCTTTGATTGGCGAACCAATGCCGAGGTCCGGCCGCCGGAATAGATCGGTATCGTCAATGTCGCACCGATGTTCGCCGAATTGGTTACGCCATCCTGTGTCGAGGAGAGCGAGCCGGGCGCGGTGCCGCGATAGGCGCTCGAAACACCCGCCGACGCCGAGAGTTGCGGCAGCAGCGCGCCTTCGGCAGACTTCACCGAAAACGCCGCCGCGTCGACCAGATGCGCGGTGGCGAGGATGGCCGGATGCTCGGCCGATGCGATCGCGATCGCTGCATCGAGGCTCGACGGCAACAGCTTCGACACCGGCGAAGCCGGCCTGAGCCTGCCCGGCTCGTCGCCGACGATCTGGCGATAGGTCGCGGCGCTTGCCAGCGCCGTGGCGCGGGCGGCGCTCAACTGCGCCACCGCGGAGGCACGCTGGGCGTCGGCTTGCGCGACGTCGGTGCGCGTACCTTCGCCGACCTCGAAGCGCGAACGCGCCGCACGCGCCTGCTCGGTCAGGAATTGCAGGTTCTGTTCGGTCAGCACGGCGACCTGACGGTCGCGGATGACGTCCATATAGGCGCTTGCCGCGTTGAAAAGAGTGTTTTCTTCGGCGTTGCGCAGGCTTTCGAACGAAGCGCGGACCCGCGATTCGGCGGCCGCCACATTGTTCCTGGTCTGAAAACCGTCAAACAGCGTCTGGTCGATCTCGACGCCAAAGTTGCCGGTGGTCAACGAGATGTTTCGGTGCAACAGGTTGCTGTGGCTGGCGGTATAATCAATACTTCCGGAACCGGTGATGGTCGGGCGCCAGCCGGACTTGGCGATGGCAACGCCCTCGTCGGTGACGCGAACGCCGGCGCGTGAAGAATTGAGAGAGGAATTGTTCTGATAGGCCTTTGAAAGTGCCCCGAGAATGGTTTCGGCCGAGGCGGCCATTGGAGAAAGCGCGGTCGCCGAAACGAGGACAGCGGTAAAAAGCAACTTGCGTACAGACGGCACGTTATATTCCCTCATTCGTTTTGCACGGGAACTGCGCCACGCTGGCTTCTCCTTCTGATCAGCCGGCGCCGCGTTTTTTATCGTTCCCCCGCTGAAAGCCCCCAAGAAACACCCGGTTATGCAGATCAGCAACGATTGTTCAAACGCAAGCGATCATGACAGCGCCTTCGCTGCAAGGCAAAATCACTCAGAATTCGAAGGCGGGAATGCGTTCGAATCCCGGTAGTGGCTTAATTGCCGCATTAAATGCGCGTCTTCCCGTTACAACCCCTCCAGTCTTAAAAAAAAGCCGGGCTACGCCCGAATTGCCCTGCCCTTCAACGGCGACGAGTCGGCCGCCTTCGGCAAGCTGGTCGAACAGCGCCGCCGGCACCTCGCCGACGCTGCCGCCGATCAGGATGACGTCGTAAGGCGACTTCTCTGCGTGGCCTTGCGGCAGCGGCCCGTGGACCACCGTGACATTGCCGCAACCCAGCGCCGCAAGCGTCGAAGTGGCGGTCTCGGCCAGCGCCGGATCGCTTTCCAGCGCCACCACGGACCTTGCCAGCCGCGACAGGATCGCCGCCGCATAGCCGGTGCCGCAGCCGACATCGAGTGCCGAATCGCTTGGGCCGATATCGGCCAGCTGCATCAGCTTGGCCAATGGCGACGGTTCCATCAGATAGCGCGGGCCATCGGCCGTATCGGCAATGCGGATGTCCTCGTCGATATAGGCAAGATCGCGCTGGCCGGGGGCAACAAAGGCCTCGCGCGGCACCACAAGCATCGCCTCGAGCAACGGCGCGCTGGTCACGTCGGTGGTGCGGATCTGGCCGTCGACCATCTTCACCCGGCGTTCGGCAAAATCAGCGCTCATGTTCCAACCATCCGCTTGCCGCGCAAAGGCCGCGGCTGTTTCGACCGGAACTGAAGCCCCCTGGCGCTGACGCGCGGGAGCTCGGGCATTGGAGGCCTCGCCCGGAATCGAACCGGGGTGCAAGGATTTGCAGTCCTCTGCGTAACCACTCCGCCACGAGGCCTCATTGCTCCCAGCGTTCCACCCGGCTCCAATAGGTTGCGGCGAAAATGCCGTCAAGCGGCCACCATGCATTCCCAACGGTTCCTCGACCTTCCATGCCCTGCCTTATCAACGCAATGCCCATCTTAGCAATAACATATTAGCTTATCGTTAAGCATGATTCTGGGCGACGGGAACCCGAAACCGGCGGCCACGTTGGGCAAAGAGGAGGCTCCGCCATGCGTCGAGCAGCTACGAAGGACGGCACGTCGCGCGGATTGTCGCAGTCTGCAGAGCTTGTGCGCTATGCCATCGACCGCCTCAGCATAGAAGGCGCAAACACCCTGCCGCCGCGCGACCGGGCGCGGCTGGCATCGGCTACCGCCGTTCTCAAGGAGCTTTGCGAACGTCTGGAGAGCTGCTTCGACCAACCTCGGTAAACGTATGGGCGGACGACGCCGCTCGCCGACATATGGCAGGCTGGCGGCCGTCAGCGGGGCAATCTCAGTCAGGCCGGCGCCGTCGCTCCCACCAGACGACGAAGCGGCGCCGATGACGACGCACCAGGGCAAATTCGTAGGAGAGCACCAGCAGTCCGATCGGTACCATCCAGAAACCCAGGATCGGCAGGAAGCCGAGAATGCCGCCGATGATCAGCACGACGCCGATCGCAATCCTGAGGCCGCGCGAGCGCGGCATGGTGAACTGGCGGCCGAAGACCGAGATTTTCCGGGCCGGTGGCTGTTCGTCGCTCGTTGCCGTCATGTGAAATGTCGATCCGTTTGCATCAGTAGCACCGTCAGCCGGAGAAAGCCGCAACGGCCTTTTCTGTTCCGTGACATGCGAGAGATAGCTCATATGAGGGCGCTCGCCGGCCATTGCCAGCAAGCCCTGCGCCAAAAAGCATCGAAAAAATGCGAAATGCTTCTTTGCAAAGCCGAAACGGGTTTGCTATAGGCTGCCCCACTCACGCAAGAGCCTCTGTTCCCCGGTAGCTCAGTGGTAGAGCAACCGGCTGTTAACCGGTTGGTCGCTGGTTCGAATCCGGCCCGGGGAGCCAACATGCATGCTGCGGTGCGATGCGGCTGCGACCTATTCAATTTCCCTGTAGGATCATGCGCTTCGCTCCAGCCGGCGCGATGGGGAAGAAAGTTGTGGCCAACGCCCGCGCAAGCATCGACGCGATGTTCTGGTTATAACGAACGCTTCAAGTTGGATACCGGACCTCGACCTAAGCCTTTCCTGCTGCGCCTATCGAGATTCAGGAATGAGCCGCTATCGACCACGCCCCTGAGTGCAATATGACGAAGGGACATCACGATCCCGACGGATCCCTATGCCGCAACGCGTCGACAATGATCTTGTACGCAGGAAGGTTTTGGCGGCGGCTCGGATAATAGAGGAAATAGCCATCGAAGAAGGGTGACCAGTCGTCGAGGACCTTCACCAGCAATCCTGAGACGACGTGCCGCTCCACGATGTTCTCGGGAACATAGGCGATGCCATAGCCACTCGCTGCCGCGTCGATCATGGCGTAGGAGTTGTTGAAGGTAAGTTGACCGTCCACACGGACACGCAGCGCCTGTCCATCCTGCTCGAACTCCCATGCGTACAGACCACCGGCGGTTTCGTGACGCATGTTGATGCAGACGTGCCGGACCAGATCCTGCGGATGCACAGGCACGCCGTGCGCCGCGAAGTATCGCGGCGAAGCCACGGCGACTAAGCGCCAGTCCGGGCCGATGCGGACCGCGATCATGTCTTTCTCGACGCTCTCTCCAAGCCGGACACCGGCATCAAAGCCTTCCTCGACAATGTTGCGGAAGGTGCTGTCCAGGATCAGTTCGACGCCAATGTCGGGATAGCCGCTGAGGACCGGCTTAAGCTTCGGCCAGACCACGCTTTCGAGCGCGTGGTCCGACAGGGTCAACCTGATCGAGCCTGACGGCTTTTCGCGGAGCGCCATCAGCGCTGTGATCTCGTCTTCGATTTCACCAATGCGCGGGGTGATCGTCTGTAGCAGCCTTTCGCCCGCAACGGTCGTCGCGACATTACGCGTCGTGCGGGTCAGAAGGCGTATGCCCATGCGTGTTTCGAGCTGCTTGATCGTGTGACTGAGCGTCGATTGCGCGACGCCGAGCTTTGCCGCCGCCTTGGTGAAGCTGCGCTCTTCTGCGACAGCCTGAAACCACGTCAACTGGTTGAGATCGGTTCTGGCCATGAAGTTTCTCTCTCCGTCGCTTGCAGCGGATTATTCGATATAGTCGATAGGTTCATGCCGATTTATATGGGTAATCGCTTTATGGCAAAACCATTAGGTTTGCACTGCAACAATGCATTACCGCGATGTCGGTGATTTGGATGACATGGATGTCGCAAAATGCGGCCGAGGCCGCCGGCAAGCCTGATGGTCGCGGCGATCCAGGCTTCGATCCTTCTGGGCGCGGTAGTCGGAGGGGTGCTGCTGTATGGTCTGACGATCTCCGCGATCTTCATCGGCAGCTTGGTTCTGGCCGGCTTCGCAATCGCGCTGATCGGCAACGGTCGGCGTCTGCTCAAACTCGAAGAGGACTGGCCAAAGTGGCGAGTGGTTCAATTCCAACCCAAACTTACAGGAGATCGGAAATGCCTTTGAATACCCCTGATACGAAAATACCAGCGCGTGAAATCCACCGGCGGGAGCTTTTGAAGCTGACCGGCTCCGGCATCGCCGCCTTCAGTGGGGCGTCACTCTTCAACTTTCCCTTCGCAAAGGCTCAAGACATGTCAAACGGTGCAAACAATTTCTATACAAGCGGTCAGGTGACGCTGGAGAAAGTGACCTTCAAAAGCCAATACCAGATGAATATTGCGGGAAATCTGCTCGTTCCCAAGAACCTCGACCGCAATGCACGTCATCCGGCCATCGTCGTCGGCCATCCAATGGGCGCGGTGAAAGAGCAAAGCGCGACCCTCTATGCCACCAAGATGGCCGAGCAGGGCTTCATCGCCATGGCGATCGACCTGCCATCCTGGGGCGAGAGCGAGGGCGAAGCCCGACAGATCGTTTCGCCGGATGTCTACGCCGAGGCGTTCAGCGCGGCGGTGGACTTCCTCGGGACACACGCGTTCGTGGACCGCAACCGCATTGGCGCGATTGGTGTCTGCGGCAGCGGCAGCTTCGTCATCAGCGCCGCCAAGATCGACCCGCGCATGCGCGCCATCGCCACGGTCAGCATGTATGACATGGGCGCGGCGAACCGAAACGCACTCAATCACTCGCTAAGCGTCGAGCAACGGAAGCAGATCATCGCAGCGGCCGCCGAACAGCGCTACTCCGAATTCGAAGGCGGCCAAGTCCAGTATACGGCCGGCACTGATCTCGAACTGACCGCGTCGACGCATCCCATCCAGCGCGAGTTCTACGATTTCTATCGGACACCCCGCGGAGAGTTTACCCCGGCGGGTGTCTCCGACCAGATAACGACTAAGCCGACGCTGACCAGCAACGTCAAATTCATGAACTTCTACCCGTTCAATGACATCGAGACGATCTCGCCGCGCCCAATGCTGTTCATCAGCGGCGATCAGGCGCATTCGAGGGAATTCAGCGAGGAAGCCTACAGACTGGCAGCCGAGCCCAAGGAACTGGTTTGGGTCCAGGGCGCCGGTCACGTCGATCTCTACGACCGTGTGGACCTGATTCCGTTCGACAGGCTTACCAGCTTCTTCAATCAGCACCTCTCCGCGTGACTGACGAGATGGAGCCTGTGTTTGCTGGGGCGGGCTCCATCTGCCTAGAAAACGGAGGAATGACCCGTGCTGAAATCACTGCTGAGCGCTGGCGTTATCGCATTTGGAATGGTTGGACCCAGGATGGCTCAAGAACGTATTCGCATTTTATCAGACTGGGGCGAGGTCACGGCCGATCTTGCCGATAACGAAGCCGCAAAATCTCTTGCTCAGATGTTGCCGCTTACCATTGAGATGAGCGACCACCTTCGCCAGGAAGAAGACCGGTAAATCTACCGGCTCCATTTCCGGAACAGACACGGCAGCGCGACTTCTCGGTCGGCACGCTCGGGCTGTGGAGTTCCGATCATTTCGTAATCTGCTATCGGAATGGTCGCATCCCGTCGCCCGGCATCGTGTGCTCGGGAAGGTCGCCGGCGATGTTTCGACCTTTGATCGTCCCGGTTCCGTCACGGTGAGAATTGAACGTGCTGGCTGAGGCGTGTGCAGCGCGGTGGCATCACGGGAAACAGCGGCACGAGCCGGGTGCGGATTTCGACAGCGCCTGCCCCTGCGGTCACAGACGCCACGACCGGCATGGAGCACCTCCTTGCCACCGCGGCGACCCGCTCCCTGATTTCCCTCGTGATCGTACTGATCCCCAGGCCGCGTTCAACACTGCCGCGCGATACCGTCCCTAGCCGACCTTCACGAGCAATCCTCCTCGGCCCGCCGGCAACGAGTAGCGCCTCAGTGCGATCACCGTCACGTTTCGTTTCCTGTGCGCTTGCGGCGAATCCTGGCGTCGTCCGATCGCGAACTCGTAGTTCTCAGCTTCATCTTTCATTTGCCGGACGACATTGCCAGTCGCAAGGCCGCCCTGCCCTGGAAAGCCGCCTGCCCTAGATTGGACAGCGGCGCGGCAATGTTCCCAATGCAGGCCGCCCAAGCCAACCTGAATGACGGGAATTACGGAATTACGGTGACACTTTTTGCGGCGGCATTCAGGGCGTTTCCGCCGCAAATCTCAAATGCGCGTTTTTTAGCCTTCCCTGACCGGCAGCGCCTTTTCACCGGAATTGACCGCCCTATTTCGCCTCGACAGGTGGGTGGCTGCTTGCTGGACGAGTCCCTTGCGGCGAGTACGGCATGTGCTTCCAGGTAACCCCCAATGGACTTCCACGATCGGCACCTATTGCGGTTGCGGGTGAACGGAGAGGACCACAGCCTTTCCGATCTCGATCCCCGCGTCACGCTGCTCGACCTGCTGCGCGAGCGGCTTCATCTGACCGGAACGAAAAAGGGATGCAATTTCGGCGAGTGCGGCGCCTGCACCGTGCACCTCGACGGACGGCGTGTGAATGCCTGCATGATACTTGCCGTGTCCTGCGAGGGACGCGAGGTCACGACGATCGAAGGGCTGGCAGACGGCGACGCGCTTCATCCCGTGCAGCAGGCGTTCATCGATCATGATGGTTTCCAGTGCGGATTCTGCACGCCCGGCCAGGTGATGTCGGCGGCGGCGCTGATCGAGGAGGGACATACCGGCTCCGATGCCGAGATCCGCGAATGGATGAGCGGCAATCTGTGCCGCTGCTCCGCCTATCCGCAAATCGCCGAGGCGGTGCGCGCGGCGGCCGGGAGGGTGAGCCAATGACCCCATTCGTCTACGCGCGCGCCGATAGCCTGGGCGACACGATCGCGGCCGGTGCCGCGCCGGACAGCGCCTTTCTCGCCGGCGGCACCGAATTGCTCAATTGGCTGCGCCTTGGAATTGCCGGGCCGGCGCGGATCATCGATATCTCCCGCCTCGATGGGCTGGATCAGATCGAGGCACTGCCAGGCGGCGGCTTGACGATCGGCGCGCTGATGCATCTCAACGATGTCGCGCAGCATGCGCTGGTGATGCGCGATTATCCGGTGTTGAGCCAGGCGATCCTCAACGCAGCGTCGCCGCAGCTGAGAAACCTCGCAACGATAGGCGGCAATCTGCTGCAGAAGACGCGCTGCGCCTATTTCCGTGCCGAAGAGCAGCTGCCATGCAACAAGCGTCAGCTCGGCTCCGGCTGCTCCGCATTGCATGGCATCAACGACAATCACGCGATATTCGGCTGGACCGAGGATTGCGTCGCCACCCAGCCATCCGACCCGGCCGTGGCGCTGGCAGCACTTGATGCGGTCATCGTCACCGCGCACCGCAGCGGCGGCCGGCGCATTCCGGCAGCCGAATTCCACCTGCTTCCCGATACGCGGCCCGAGGCGGACAATGTGTTGCAGCAAGGCGAACTGATCACGGCAATCGAGCTGCCGGCGCCGGCGCCGCGATCGGCTTACCTCAAGGTGCGCGAGCGCGAATCCTACGAATACGCCATCGTCTCCGCCGCCGCTGTGCTGGAGATGGACGGCCAAACCATCCGTCGGGCTGCCCTGGCGCTGGGGTCCGTCGCGCTGCGGCCGTGGCGGCTGAGCACCGCCGAGGAGCAGCTCGCCGGTGCCGAAATCGGCGATCGCGAGGCGTTGAGCACCGCTATCGAGCAATCCTTCGCCGAAGCGCGTCCCTTGTCGCAGAACGCCTACAAGATCGAACTGGCCAAGACCGCCGCTTTGCGGGCGATCGAAAGAGCAGCGAGGATGCCGTCATGATGATCAGCCAGCCTGTTGCCCGCCCTGACGGCGGCGTCAAGGTCACCGGCCGCGCCCGCTATGCGGCCGACTATTTCACCCCCGACCTGCTCTATGCGGTACTCGTGACCGCGCCCGTTCCGGCCGGCCGCGTGACGTCGATCATGGTCGACGACGCGCTCGCCGAGGAGGGCGTCGTGCGTGTGCTCACGCATGAGGACATGCCCAAATTCGGCCGGTTCGCATCGCCGAGAGCCGAGCCCGATACGCAGATGCAGCAGGCCGAAGGCCCGCCGGCAGCGCAGAGCTTCATGCCCATGCAGGGCGACGAGATACGTCACGAGGGTCAGCCGCTTGCCATTGTGCTGGGCGAGACGCTGGAGGCGGCGGAGGCCGGCGCTCGCCGCGTCGCATTACGCTACGAGTTCGCCGAGCCGGAATTGCCGGCACCGGCGGAGTGGACCGCCATCGACAAGGCTGCGGTCGTGCCGAGGGAGAGCGGCTTCCTGTTCCTGGAGCCGACGTTTACCAAGGGCGAGGTCGACCGCGGGCTTAGCGACGCAGCCGCCATGGTCGAAGCCGTCTACCTGCAGCCGTCGCGCCATCACAACGCGATGGAGCCCTCGGCGACGCTCGCTGAGTGGAATGACGGAGAGCTGACGCTGCACGATGCCACGCAGCACGTCTACGGTGTCCGCCAGGTGCTTGCCGCCCGCATGAATGTCCCGGCCGAGAAGGTCCGCGTGATTTCCCGCCATACCGGCGGCGGCTTCGGCGGCAAGGGTTGGATCTGGCCGCATCAGGTGCTGGCCGCCGCCGCTGCGCGCATCATGCAGCGCCCGGTCAGGCTGGCGCTAAGCCGCGCCAACGCCTATTCCTGTCTCGGCTATCAGCCGCGCATGGCGCAGAAGATCGTGCTGGCGGCGGACAGCTCGGGCAAGCTGACCGCCGTGCAACAGGACGTGATCAACCTGACCACCGTGAGCGACGATTTCGTCGAGTTCGCCACCGAAGCCTCGAAGGGTCTCTACGCCACGCCGGCGATGCGTCTCAGCCAGCGCGTCGAGCGCGCGAACGTCGCCATGCCGACGGCGCTGCGCGCGCCGGTCGAGGGTCCAGGCACCTGGGCCCTCGAAAGCGCGATGGACGAGCTCGCCCACCGCCTGGGCATCGATCCGCTCGACCTGCGTCTGATCAACCATGCGGACACGGATCCGGCCACGGGCCAGCCCTGGTCATCGAAGAAGCTGCGCGCGGCCTATGAGGAAGGCGCCCGCCTGTTCGGCTGGCGCGAGCGCCCGCGCAAGCCACAACGCGACGGCGATTGGCTGATCGGCTACGGCATGGCGACCTGTACCATGGGTTGTTTCCGCCACCCGACGCCTGCAGCCGAGGTCAGGCTGCACAGGGACGGCACGGTGCTCATCCGCACCGGCACGCAGGACATAGGGACCGGAACACTCACCATCTTTCCGCAGATCGCAGCCGACGTGCTGGGCCTGCCGATGGAGAAGATCAAGTTGGAAATGGGCGATACGCAGCTGCCGGAGGCGGGACCGACCTATGGCTCGTCATCGACCATGGGGGTGGGCGCGGCGGTGCTTGCCGCCGCCGAAGATGCGCGTTCGCAGCTTGCCCGTCTTGCCAATCTGCTGCCGGACGAGGTGGAGATGCAGGACGGCAAGATTCGCCGCAGAGGCGCTGCCGGCGGTCAGACGATCGCCGATGTGATGAGCCATACCGACATCGGCGAGATCACCGGCTCCGGCTCGTTCGATCCGGCGCAGCATGGCAAAGGCCTCGCCATGCGCACTTTCGGCGCGATTTTCATGGAGGTCGGCGTCGATCCGGGGCTCGGCCTGCTCAGGCTCCGTCGCGCCGTCGGCAGCTACAGCGCCGGCCGCATCGTCAATCCCCGCACCGCACGCAGCCAGATGACGGGCGGCATCATCTGGGGCTGGGGCATGGCGGCAATGGAGCAGAGCAGGCACGAACCGGTGCTAGGGCGGTTCCTGTCGAAGAACCTTTCCGGGGTCGCCATTCCGGTCAACGCCGACATTCCCGGCGACATCATAATCCACTTCGTCGATGAGGTGGACGAGCATGCCAGCCCGATCGGCGGCAAAGGCATCGGCGAACTCGGCGCCACCGGCGTTGCCGCTGCTGTTGCCAACGCCGTCTTTGACGCCACAGGTAAGCGGATCCGGGAGTTGCCGATCACGCCGGAAAAACTGCTGTAGAAGGACCGGCCCGCGAAAGCGTCTGCTCGACGAGGTTGACGTAATAGCGCATCACCGTCGGCACGATTTCGTCGTTGAAAACGTAGCGGTCGCCGTGCAGGCCTTCGCCCGGGCCGACCTCGCCGGCACCGATCCACGCATAACAGCCGCCGGCGGCGCGGATCATGAAAGCGAAATCCTCGCAGCCGAGACTGGGGCTGAACTCGGTCAAGACATTCTCCCGGCCGACGACGGAGGCGGCGGCCTCGACCGCGCGGGCCGTCGCATCCGCCGTATTGATCAGCGGCGGATAGCCCTTCCTGTAGTCGAGCCTGGCCTTGAGCGAATGCGCGGCAGCAATACCTTGTGCGATCTCGCCGATCAGCCTCTCGCAATGGTCGGAAAGGCCGTGCTCGAAGAAGCGGCAGGTGCCTTGCAGCCAGACCTTGCCCGGCACGATGTTGCCGACATTGCCGCCATGGATCTGCGCGATGCTGACGACAAGCGCGCTCTGCGGGTCGACCGAGCGGCTGACGATGCGCTGGACGGCTTGCACGAAGGCGCCGGCGGCCAGGATCGGGTCGTCGCCGAGCTGTGGCATCGCGGCATGCGCGCCAAGACCCTGGAAGGTCAGTTCGAAATTATCGACGGCCGCCATTTGCGCACCAGTGCGGGCGGCGATCGTCCCCAGCCTGACGCCCGGCCAGTTGTGGACCGCATAGACCGCCTTGACCGGAAAGCGCTTGAACAGGCCGTCCTCGATCATGCGCATGCTGCCGCCCTCGTTTTCCTCGGCCGGCTGGAAGATGAAAGTGACGGCGCCGTCGAAGGCGCGCGATTGACTGAGCAGTTTGGCGGCGCCGAGCAGCATGGCGGTGTGGCCGTCATGGCCGCAGGCGTGCATTACTGCTTCTTTCCTGGAGGCATAGGCCAAGCCGGTTTTCTCCAGCACCGGAAGCGCGTCGAGCTCGGCGCGAAGGCCGATGGCGCGTGCGCCGCCACCGCTGCGCAGGACACCGACGACGCCGGTGCCGCCGATCCCTTCATGCACCTCGTCGACGCCGAAGGAGCGCAGCTTCTCTGCAACGAAACGCGCCGTTTCGTATTCATTGAATGCGAGCTCCGGATTGGCATGGAGATGGTGCCGCCAGCCTATAACCTCTGGTGTCAGCGCGGCGACGGGGTCATTATGCAACATGATGCCTCCTTTCCGCCGACAAAAGGCGGCTTGGTTTGCCAGCCATAGAAGGCCCCGCGAGAGGCGTCTTGAACCGGATTGACCATGGCAAGGACAAACGAAGCGGCAGAGACCGGGAAATACTGGCGCCATCCGTGCTTCCCCGACCTTGGCCTGTTCGAGGCGCGCTTCACCCGGCATCGCTATGACTTGCACACGCACCCGACCTATGTGATCGCCCTGATCACCTCTGGCTGCGAGCGCATTCGCATCGGCCGCAAAAGCGTTCTCGCTCCGGCAGGCACCATTGCCGTCGTCAATCCCGAGGAGTGGCATGACGGCGAACGCGGGGCGGATGAAGGCTGGGCCTACCGGACGTTTTATCCTTCGGTGCCGCTGATGAGCGCGCTTGCCCGCGAACTCGGCCGCGACGGCGCTCCGGTGTTTTCGCGCGCGACGATCGAAGACAGCAGTCTCGCCGCAGTATTGACGGCAGCGCACCAGGGCTCGACATCCCCGGACACGATGACGGCCGAGACGTCCCTGCTCGTGGCGCTGCGACGGCTGATCGTTCGCCATGGCGATTCGAGCGGACAGGCCGAAGAGATCGAAAGCTCCGGATCACAGCGAAGATTTTCGCTCTACCGCGATCTTGTCGAAAACGAGCTTGGCTCACGGCTCGATCTCAAGCGGCTTGCCGGCGCGGCTGGCGTGACCCGGTTCCAGGTCATCCGCGACTTCAACAAGGCAATTGGCCTGACGCCGGCGGCCTATATCCGCGACCGGCGATTGCGCCGGGCGAGCACGCTGATCGAACAGGGATTTGGCCTTGCCGACGCCGCCATCGCGGCCGGTTTCGCCGACCAGAGCCATCTGTCCCGTACATTCCGGGCCATGCACGGCATGACGCCAGGCATGTTCAGAAAAGCGGGATAAACGCTGCTGAACAGGACAAGCTTGCGCGCCAATGCGCGCTGCGCAATGCTGGCGCAGCTCGGGGGGATCATGCGAAAAATCTTGGTATCGACGCTGCTGCTCGCGGTAGTTCTATCCGCAACGGCTGCCCAGGCGCTGGATGCCAGCGGGACGCCGGTAGTGGTGACCCCGCTTGCCTCTCGCACCGAGACCGCGTCCGGCCAGCCGATCACGCTGCCGCAGAACAACGTCCAGGTCCTGGTCTCGGCCTATCAGATCGCGCCGGGCGCGACCTTGCCGGTCCACAAGCATCCGTTTCCGCGCTATGCCTATGTCGAGGCCGGCACGCTTCAGGTCACCAATGTCGAGACCGGCAAGAGCAACACCTATCAAACAGGTGATTCATCATCGAGATGATCGGGCAATGGCATCAGGCGACCAATGTCGGCGCCGACCCGGTCAAGCTGCTGGTCATCGACCAGGTCGAAGAAGGCACCAAGAACACGGTGTTGCGCCAGTAGCTGCCAGGTCTGAGAACGGCGTCCAGGGCGGATCCAGCACAGCGCGTAACAGACGTCAGAACGCGAACCCCTCCGGCAAATTGTGATTCCAATAGCCTTCCTCGACAAGTTCACTTATGCGCCAGCCCTCGGACGTGCGTACGACGCGGTCTCGATACCAAAGCCCCTGGAAGAAGACCTGCCTTTTGCCTTCGCCGAGGTCGACCACCATCGGGCATGAACAATGCACGCGCGCGCTGGCCTCATCCCCTCGGAGATCCAGAAGGATTGTCGAAATGGCGTGTTGCGAGATCAATATCTTCGAAAGGGCGCCTTTCATGTAAGCAACATGCTCGTCCACACCGCTCCTGATTCCACCTGTTACAGTGTCGTCAAGCACGGCATCGGGTGTGAATATTTTGCGATAGGCTTCCCAGTCGCGATCGTCCACCGCATAGCAATAGCGAACAAGCAGCTGTTCGATCTCAAGCCTATCGGAAACCTCCTGCAATGAAAGGGTCATGTCCTGTCTCCGCGGTTGGCGGCACTAATGCCGCATGCGCCAAGCCTGCCCCGACATTTCGATCAATATTCACGTTGCCGATGCTCCGAGCAACCTCGCCGCGCGACTGGGCCTGCGCAAACCCGAACACTCATTTGGCCTCCGCCTTTACCCGGCCGGCAGCGGCGGCCAGCACGGCGCGATCCCCCTCTTCGTACAAGCGGCGGATGGAGATTGCCTTGACGCGCCAACCTTCCGGCGTCCGCACCAGCCGGTGGAGGTAGCTGCCACCGACCGTCCAGAACCGCCCGCCGATCCAGTGGGTTGCGCGGACATGGCTGCGTGCGACCGCGTCATTGCCCGCGCCCTCGACGGTGATGTTGGTTATGAGGTGCTGGGTGGCGTCGAAGCCCGGCAGCAGCCCTTGCCACTGCGCGATCAACGCGTCGCGGCCGCTAGTCGTGACCTTGCCGCCGAAGAGGCTGGTGTAGTCGGTCGTGACACGGGCTGCGAGATAGGATCTGACCCGGTTCCATTCACGCAGATCGGCATAGAGGCCGATCCCGGCAATCGCCTCGGCGATTGCGATCCTGTCTTTGACCGTCAGCGCATCTCCCGGAGCGCTCGAGGCGGGCGCCGAGACGGCGGAAATCATCGCAGCGGAAACCGCCGAGGCCAGGACATGCCGGCGCGTGACGAGGCTCATTGTCCCGCCTCCCCCGCACTGCCCAGCGTCGCGCGGAAGTGCGCGGCGACGGCATCGCTTGCGGCCTCCACCGGCGCGGCACGATCGTAGAAATCGAATTGGGTGACGTTGTCGAGCCACAGCTCCCGCCTGGAACTGTTCAGCCGCGTGTAGAATTTGTGCGCCCCCTTCGGAATGGCAGCCGCCTCGCTGTGCACCATCAAAAAAGGCTGGCGCAGGCGCGGAGCAGCCTGGATGACGTCGAACGTCAGCCAGCCGCGCCAGAACGCCGGATCGGCCTCGTTGCGCCAGGCCGGGATCATGCCGCGATCGGGTTCGGTGTAGTAAGGCACCTTGAACATGATCGCGCGCTCGTCGATCAGGCTCGCGGCCGGAAGGAATGCCTGTCTGCCGGTGCGGCGATATTCCGCCTCTGCCGCATCGCTCGTGGCTTCAAGCCTGGCGACGCCATGCCTGCCGCCATAGGCCTGCTCGACCACTTCGGCATCCTGTAACCAGGGCGCAACGAGGGCGACCGATTTGATCGCCGCGTTTTCGGCGGCGGCGGTGACCATATAGCCGGAGCTGGCGCAAATGCCGAGCCCGCCGATGCGGTCCTGATCGGCTTCGGGCCGGCTCGAGAGATAGGCGACCGCCGCTTCGATGTCGGCGATCTTGGCCCTAGGATCCTCGTACTGGCGGCGTAGGCCGCCGCTTTCGCCCCAACCGCGAAAATCGAAGGTCAAGGCGACGAAGCCACGATCGGCCATCTCGCGGGCGTAGCGGGCCGGCATCTGTTCCTTCACCGTCATCCAGGCGCCGGTCACGACCAGCGCCGGCCGAGGTTTTGCCGCGTCCATATCCTCCGGCAGATAGAGCTCGCCGACAAGCTGCTCACCATGCGAGGAGAATGTGACGTGCTCGACGCGCGGTGCGGCGACGGCATTGGTGACGGCGAGCGCGGCGGTGGTTGCTACGGCAAGTGTCAGGGTTTTAAACATCGCAAGTCTCCTTTGGCTTGGAGTGAGAAGCGCTGCGCGTTGCGAGAAAGACCGCCGTCTCAGCGCTCGCCAGCCAGTCGGCCGGGCAGCGGCTTCAGCGGGTAATGCGCCCAGTAGAAAGCGTCCGACTGGTACATGTCGGTCAAAAAATTCTGTGCCTCGGCGATCTTGCCGTCCTTGATGCGGAACATCAGCGCGTAGAACTGGTCGATCTCGGGACCTGAGCCGACATTCGACCAGCCGCGATGGACGTCGACAACGAGGTCGCCTTGCGCCTGGAAGAAGATCGGCTCGGCCTTGAACTTGCCATCGGCCAGGCCGCGGAAGAAGGCGACCACCTCGTCCGGCCCGCGCTTGTCGCCGGCGAGCGGATGATGGCCGGGAATGCGCCACACGATATCAGGCGCGAGGAAGGGCCGCACGGCCTCGGGATTACCGGTCGCGTAAGCTGCGTAATAGCCTTTGATGAGCTGGATATTGCGGTCTTCCAGTGGCCCGCTGTGCGCCGGGGCGGCAGACACCGCCAGAAGAGTGCCGGCGGCGAGTAAAGCAAGCCTGGTCATCGGTCCTGTCTCCTTGCCTGTTCGAGCCGTTCCCAACACCGAGGCCCGTTCGTCAGACCCAACATGACGCCTTTCGTTCGCCGGAAAAACCGGTAGAATTCGACAGGGCTATTTGGACAATCCTTACAATGCGCCTCGACCAATTCAGCGGCATCGTCGCCTTCGTCAAGGTTGCGGAGGCCAAAAGCTTCACCCGCGCCGCCGCCGAGCTCGGCGTCGCTCCGGCCTCGTTGAGCGAGGCGATCAAGGGGCTCGAGGAGCGCCTGGGGGTGCGGCTGCTCAACCGGACGACCCGCAGCGTTGGCTTGACCGAAGCTGGCGCTGAATACCTCGACCACGTGCGCCCGGCAGCCGAAGATATCTGGGCGGCTGGCGCGGCACTGCGCGAAGCTCGCGATCGTCCCGCCGGCACGCTGCGCCTCAGCCTGCCCTGGATCGCCGCGCCGCTGCTGATAGAGCCACTGATGCGGCCGTTCATGGATGCTTATCCCGAAGTGCGGCTTAGTCTGATTTTCGACGACAGCTTCGTCGACATCGCCGCCGAGGGCTTCGATGCCGGCCTGCGCATCGGCGAGCTTCTCGAGAAAGACATGATCGGCGCGCGTCTGGGCGGGCCACTGCAGATGGTCGTGGTGGGCAGCCCCGATTATCTGGCGCGCAACGGTACGCCGAAGCGGCCGGCAGACCTCGCCGCCCATCGCTGCATCGCATTCGCCCTCACCCGCACCCGCACGATTTCACCCTGGGAATTCATTGTGGAGGGACGCGAAGTCGCATTTACGCCGGACGCATGCCTGGTCGTGAACACGCTTCCGCTGTGCATTACCGCCGCCGCGCAAGGGCTTGGCCTCGCCTTCGCGGTCGAGGGCCTCGCCGCGCCGCTTCTCGCCTCAGGCGCGCTGGTCAAGGTGCTGGAGCCTTTCTGTCCCGCTTACGAGCCGCTCCACCTCTATTATCCGAGCCGCCGCCTCGTACCGCCGAAGCTGCGGGCCTTCATCGACTTCGTCCGCGCGAACGCTCACGAGTTGCGGATCTGACGTGCCGTTGCGAAAAGCGAGCCCCGTTCAGCCCCAGGCGCCGACAATCTGCCTGGTGGTTGCGTTGAGCCGGTTGAATGCGTTGATCAGGGCAATCTGGACGACCAGGGCGGCAAGCGCCTTTTCGTCATAGTGCCGGGCGGCCTCGTCCCAGACTGCATCCGGCACCGGATCCGGCCGATCGGCCAACCGGGTTGCCGCCTCGGTCAGTGCCAGCGCGGCGCGTTCGGCGTCGGTGAAGTAGGGTGTCTCCCGCCATGCGGACACGGCAAAGATGCGCTCGTCCTTTTCGCCGGCCTTCTTCAATTCGCGCGCATGCATATCGACGCAGAGGCTGCATCCGTTGATCTGGCTGGCGCGTAAATGGACGAGCTTGCGCGTCACATAGGACAGGTCGGCCGTCTCCGTCGACTTGTCCAGCGCGAGCAGTGCCTGCAAGGCGCCGGGAATGAGCATCACCGGGTTTTTCAACCGTGCTTGCATGGTGGTCTCCTTAGGCGTGTTTCTGCCGGCCGCACATTTAGCTTTCGGTCGGCTGTGCTGTTAATCAATCAATAACTCGCTGGCTATGAATCGACATATAGCTGAACGGTTATGGATGTGTCAAGCGGCAAAATTGGAGCACCGCCGGCCGCCCTGTCGCGTGTTGAGCCAACAGTTCCGGCTTTCATCGCACCATGCCCGATGCTACCGCTGGGCAGCTGAAATCATCGACGGATCGCCTATGATCGAGACCGAACGCCCTCGCCTGCCGCTGATCGAGATCTGCGTCGAAGGCATAGACGGCCTGCTGGCCGCGCAAGCCGCAGGCGCCGACCGTGTCGAGCTCTGTGCCAGCCTGATCGAGGGCGGCATCACACCGAGCTTCGGCACGGTGCGCACGGCGCTCGAGCTGGCGACGATCCCCTTCCACGTCATCGTGCGGCCGCGCGGCGGCGATTTTCTCTATGGCGAAGCCGAATATCGTTCGATGCTCGCCGATGTCGGCGCGCTTGCCGAGCTCGGCGTCGCCGGTGTCGTCGTCGGTTGCCTCACTGCCGACGGCACCATCGACGAACAACGCATGAGCGAATTGGTTAAGGCGGCGGGAAGCTTAAACGTCACCTGCCACCGCGCCTTCGACATGACCCGCGACCCGACCGAGGCGCTGGAAGCGCTGATCCGCTGCAAGGTCGGCCGCGTGCTGACCAGCGGCCAGCGCGACACGGCGCTCGAGGGCGCTGACCTGCTCGCCGATCTTGTCAGGCAGGCCGGCGACCGCATCATCATCCTCGGCTGCGGCGGGCTTGATCCCGAGAACATCGGCAAGGTGCGGAGGAAAACCGGGTTGAGCGAAATGCACTTCGCCGCGCTCAAGGACGTGCCGAGTGCCATGCGTTACCGCAATCCGAAAGTCGGCATGGGCGGCACCGACCTCGACCGCGAATACCGCAACACCGTGACCGACGAGGCGCTGGTGGCGGCGACCATCGCAGCCGCCCGGCTGTGATCCAGGACGATCGAACAACATGATCGAAGTGCGTTTGCCAATCGAACGGGTTTCGCCGCAGGATGAGCCCGCCATCCTCGCGCTCAACAACGAGCATGCCGCCGAATTGTCGTGGCTCGAACCCGAGCGCCTGTCCTTTCTGCTCGGCGAAGCGTTTTACACGCGCCGCATCGGCATGCTCGAAGCCTTCATCATGACCTTCGACCAGGACGCCAGCTACGACAGCCCGAACTTCCTGTGGTTTCGCCAGCGTTACCCGCGGTTCGCCTATGTCGATCGCGTCGTGGTCGCCGCCGCAGCGCGCGGGCGCGGCCATGCCCGACGGCTGTATGAAGATCTGTTCGAGCAGGCGTCACGCGCGGGCCAGGCGATCGTCACCTGCGAAGTCAATGCCGAGCCACCCAATCCGGGTTCGGACGCCTTCCATGCCGCACTCGGCTTTGCGAAAGTGGGCGACGCGGTAATCCACGGCGGCAGGAAAGCCGTGCGGTATTATGCAAGACGGATCGCCGGCTGAACGGCGGGCGCCGTTTGCCCTACCAATTGCGGTTCAGCCAGGAGCGGGCCGGCTTTTCGATGATGTAGTAGCTGCACAGCGCGCAAGCGAACGCCGCCGCAAGCATCAACCATGGCGAACTGCCTTTTATGTCGACGAATTGATAAAAGGGCTGCTGCCAGAGATAGAGCGAATACGACCACAGCCCCAGCATCGTCATCGGCAGGGACGATAGAAACCCGGTCAGATACCGGCTGCTGAAGTCGAGCGAATTGACGGCGAGTGCCAGCAGCGGCACCGCGACCAGATAATGGATCGGGGTTGGCACGGCAGCCATGAAAAGGAGCACAGCCAGTACTGAGGCCGCCAGGGCGACATGTGGCCCCTTGAACAGCGCCGGCAGCCTGTCGTCGGCCTTGAGCAGGCATATCACCGCCGACAGCAGGATCGAGGCGATGTGCACGTCGGTGCGCCAATAGGTGCCCTCGTAGCCTATTGCGAGCACCCAGTAGGAGATGGCGCCGTTTGCCATGGCCAGCACCGACAATGCACCGAGCAACATGATGACCCGGGACCGCCCCGAGACGACGACGCTGATCAGCGCCAGGATGATATAGGCGTGCTCTTCGACGCAGAGCGACCAGATATGGTCGAGCGCGCCGGCGCGGGTGACGAGAATTCCGGCATAGTTGTAGGTGAACGTCAGCGCCGTCAGCGCCGCCTTCCACTTGAAGGCGATGAATGTGCCGGACAGGGCAACCATCGCGGCGACGACAAAAATCAGCAGTGCCGGGTAGATGCGGGAGAACCGGCGCTTGAAGAATTTCTTCAGCGGATAGTATTCGACAAACAGGATCTCGGCCATCAGCCGGCCGCTGAGCACGAAGAAGAATTCGACGCCCAGGACGCCGAGATTGATGCCGGGAACGGGGAAGAAATGGCCGATCAGCACCAGCGCGATCGACAGGCCGCGCCAGCCGTCGAGATAGGCAAGCCTGGTTCTTGCCGAGCTATCGGCGACAGGCCTGGACACGACAAGACGCGTCGCGGAGATGTCCGTCATGCCGGTCCCTTCATTGAACCTGCGAAAGGTGGGCTGGAGGCCGCATTCCTCCAGCTATATTGCAGCGCACCAGAGCTTTGTGCAAGTGCGAGATAACGACACGCCCGAAGTACGGGGGCGGACCGAAAGGGGGCTGTCACGTCCGTTCCCCGAAACCAACGGTCGACAGTCTCAGGCGTTGGCGGCAGGCGCTGCGCGCCATGGCCAGCCTAACGGCAAATGGTACATCTCCATCTTGGCCGGCAGAGCAAAATGTACCGGTGATTTCCGCGGCACCGTGCGGCAGGCCTGCTCTTCCGCCATCCAATGCCTTGCCCGTTTGCCCAAATCGGCCGAATGTGCCGGGGACAGATCCACTGAACAGAGATAGTGCATGACCGGCCTCGTCCTTCCCCTGCCCGCAACCCCGTCGGTGGCCGTGGCCGGCTCGCCGGAGCGTTTTGCCGTGCGCCGGATCTTCTGCGTCGGCCGCAACTACGCCGCTCATGCCCGCGAGCTCGGCAATGACGAGCGCGACCCGCCCTTCTTCTTCACGAAGCCAGGCGACGCAGTGGTCGATGCGGCGGTCGGTTCGGGCACGATTATCCCCTACCCGCCGCTGACCCAAAACCTGCATCACGAAATCGAGCTGGTCGTCGCGATCGGCGGAGCCGGCTTCCGCATCCGGCGCGAGCGCGCGCTGGACCATGTCTGGGGCTACGGCGTCGGCGTCGACCTGACTCGCCGCGACCTTCAGGACGAGGCAAAAAAGGCGGCAAGGCCGTGGGACTGGTCGAAAGCCTTCGACCGTTCAGCGCCCTGCGGCCCGCTGGTTCCGGCGCAAAAATCCGGTCATCCCGACAAGGGCCGCATCTGGCTCGCGGTCGACGGCGAGATCAGGCAGGACGGCGACCTCGCCGAACTGATCTGGCCGGTTCCCGACATCGTCTCGATTTGCAGCGAGGCGCTAGAGCTTAAGCCCGGCGACCTGATCTTCACCGGAACACCGGCTGGCGTCGGCGCCGTCGGGCCGGGCGAAAAGATCACCGGTGGCGTCGACGGCATCGGCGAAATCGAACTGACCATCGGCCAACCGATCCGATGAGCGACATCGTCCTCCATAACTACTACCGCTCCTCGACCTCTTACCGGGTGCGGATCGCGCTGGAGATGAAGGGCCTGTCCTACGACTACGTGCCGCATCATTTGCGCCACGGCGAGCATCTCGAACCCGCCTACCTCGCGGTCAATCCGCAAGGGCTGGTGCCGGCACTGGTCCTGGACGACGGCAGGCTACTGACGCAATCGCTGGCGATCATCGAATATCTCGACGAGACCACGCCTGAGCCACCGCTGCTGCCCACGGATGCGCCTGGCCGCGCCCGCGTCAGGATGCTGGCGCAGATGATCGCCTGCGACGTCCATCCGGTGAACAATCTGCGCGTGCTGACCTCGCTGCGCACACTGTTCGGCGCCGGCGACCAGGATGTCGTCAACTGGTTCCGGCACTGGGTCAACGAAGGCTTCCAGCCGCTTGAAAAGATTCTGGCTTCCTCGCCCGAGACCAAGACATTCTGCCATGGCGACACGCCGGGGCTGGCCGACATCTGCCTGGTCGCACAGGTCACCAGCAATGCCCGCTTCGGCGTCGACATGACGCCCTACCCGACGATCTCGCGCATCAATGCCGCCTGCACGGCGCTGCCGGCGTTCCAGAAGGCCGCGCCTGAGAACCAGATCGATGCCGAATAGACCGCAAATCGCAGAAGTCATGAGGAACAGCCGATGAAAGCCGTCGTCTTCGAAAAATTCGGCGAGGCGCCGACGATCCAGACCGTGCCGGATCCGACGCCGGCGCCGGAAGGCGTCGTCATCAAGGTTGAGGCCACCGGCCTCTGCCGCAGCGACTGGCATGGCTGGATGGGGCACGACGACGGTATCCGCCTGCCGCATGTGCCTGGCCACGAGCTTGCCGGCGTCGTGGCCGCGGTGGGCAACCAGGTGACCCGCTGGAAGGGCGGCGAGCGCGTCACTGTGCCGTTTGCCGTCGGCTGCGGCCGCTGCTTCGAATGCACGTCGGGCAACCACCAGGTCTGCGAACATCAGTTCCAGCCCGGCTTCAGCGCCTGGGGTTCGTTCGCCGAATATGTCGCCATCGACCATGCCGACACCAATCTCGTACGCTTGCCCGACGAGATGGAATTCGCCACCACCGCTAGCCTCGGCTGCCGCTTCGTCACCTCGTTCCGCGCCATCGTCGATCAGGGCCGGGTGACGCCCGGCGAATGGGTTGCCGTGCATGGCTGCGGCGGCGTCGGCCTGTCGGCGATCATGATCGCCAGCGCCATGGGCGCCAATGTCGTCGCCATCGACCTCACGGACGAGAAGCTGGACTTTGCCAAAAAGATCGGCGCGGTGGCGACGATCAACGCGGCAAAGACGCCGAACGTGGTCAAGGCGGTCAAGCAGATCACCAATGGCGGCGCGCATATGTCGATGGACGCGCTCGGCCACCCCACAACCTCTTTCAACTCGATCGCGAACCTGCGCCGTCGCGGCCGCCACGTGCAGGTCGGCCTGATGCTCGGCGACCATGCCAGGCCGCAGATACCGATGGACAAGGTGATCGCATTCGAGCTCGAAATCCGCGGCAGCCACGGCATGCAGGCGTTTCGCTACCAGGCGATGATGGAGATGATCCGTACCGGCAAGCTGAAACCCGAACTGCTGGTCGGCAAGAAGATCAGCCTCGAAGAGGCGCCGGCCGCATTAATGGCGATGGGCGGCTTCGAAGGCATAGGCATCGGCGTGGTGACCAGATTCTAGATCACGCCCTGAGTCTGGATCAGCGAAACGACGCGCAGACCCCCTGCACGCAGGCTCGCAGCCAGCGCTGCGCCGGATCGGCATCGAGCCGCGGATGCCACAGCATCGAAATGGTGACCTCCTCGATATCGACCGGCAACGGGAAGCTGTACATGCCCGTGCGCGCGCCCAGCGTGTGCCGTTCGGGGACGCTGGCGATCAGATCGGAGGCGCGCGCCATGGCGAGCGTGGCCGAGAAGCTGGAAACCATGCACACGATCGTCCGCTGGAGACCGAGCTGTTTCAAGGCCTCGTCGATCGGGCCCTTTTCGCGGCCACGCCGCGAAACGCTGATGTGGCGGCCGGCAGCATAGCGTTCCGGCGTCATTGGGCCCTCGCCCAGCCTGTGACCCGTTCGCACCGCACCGATGAAGCGGTCGCAAAACAGCGCCTGAATGCGCATTTCAGGGCTCGTTTCACTGGCAACCCCGATTTCGAGATCAACCGCCGCGTCACGCAACGAGATGTCGTTCTTGTCGGATTTCGGCGCAAAACGCAGCCGTACGCCAGGTGCGTCCGCTTCGACACGGGTCAGAAGACGCGGTGCGAACTCCTCGACGAAACTTTCGTTGGCGCGCAGCGTGAAGACCTTGTCGAGAGCAGAGAGGTCGAGGAGCTTGGCCGGGCGCAGCAGCGCTTCCGCATCCTGAACGACTCGGCCTACCTGTTGCTGCAATTCGAGCGCGCGCGGCGTCGCAACCAGGCCACGGCCGGCCCGGACCAACAATGGGTCGCCTGTCGCCTGGCGCAACCGCGCCAACGTCCGGCTCATCGCCGAGGGACTGAGGCGCAGCCGCCCGGCCGCGCGCGCCACACTGCCCTCGCTCAGCAGCACATCGAGGGCGACAAGCAGATTGAGATCTGGCGACGACATGGAAGGACCGTAGCACAGCTCGGCCGCGATGTGGCGTTTCATGCACGAATAAGATGCAAATACTGCGCCTTCCGCCACATCATGCGAGGGAATAGCGTCCGACAGCTCCGATTGGGGGCTGCCGGCAAAGGAGTTCACCTTGGCATCGACCGCTGAAAAGACCTGGGACGAAGTTGCCCCGGTGAGCGCACGCTCGACCCGATGGGCATTGGCAAGCCTGTCGCTTTCAACGCTGCTGTCGTCGCTCGCCACCAGCATCGCCAGCGTCGGGCTGCCATCGCTGATGCAGGCATTCGGCGCATCGTTCCAGCTCGTGCAATGGGTCGTCCTGGCCTATCTGCTCGCCATCACCACCTTGATCGTCAGCGTCGGGCGGCTCGCCGACATATTCGGCCGCCGACCGCTATTGCTCGGCGGCATTGCCCTGTTCACCTTCGCATCGGTGCTTTGCGGGCTCGCGCCGACGCTCTGGCTGCTGATCGCCGCACGGGCGGCACAGGGGCTCGGCGCGGCCGTCATGATGGCTCTGACGCTGGCCTTTGTTGCCGACGCGGTTCCCCCGGATAAAACCGGCAGCGCCATGGGCCTGCTCGGCGCCATGTCGGCGATCGGCACCACGCTTGGCCCCTCCCTTGGCGGACTGTTGATTGCCGGCCTCGGCTGGCGCGCGATCTTCCTCATCAATCTGCCGTTGGGGGTGCTGGCCTTTGCGCTTGCCTGGCGCTTCCTGCCGGCCGGAAAAAAGACGCCAGATCGGCGCGGTTTCGACGGCATCGGCACGGCCTTGCTCGCGCTGACGCTAGCCGCTTATGCGCTCGCCATGACCCTTGGGCGTGGCAGTTTCGGTTCTCTCAATGTCGGCTTGCTGATTGCCGCCACCGTGGCTGGCCTGCTGTTTGTCATTGCGCAGACAAGGGTCCAGAACCCTTTGATTCAACCTGCGAGGTTCCGCGACCAGGCGTTGAACGCAAGCCTCGCCATGAACCTGATCGTCGCCACGGTGATGATGGCGACGCTGGTGGTCGCACCATTCTATCTGTCGCGCGCGCTCGGGCTGAACGCAGCCATGGTCGGGCTGGTTCTGTCGACCGGCCCTCTGGTTACCGCATTGGCGGCGCTGCCGGCCGGACGCCTGGTCGATCGTTTCGGGGCGAACCGGATCATGATCGTCGGCCTGTTCGATCTCGCTATTGGCACCTTTGCTCTGTCGCGGGCGGAATTCGGTATTGCCGGCTATGCCGTACCAATCATCATCGTCTGCACCGGCTACAGCCTGTTTCAGACCTCCAACAATTCGGCCGTGATGACCGGCGTCGCATCCGACCAGCGTGGCGTCGTCTCCGGCCTGCTCAATCTGTCGCGCAATCTCGGCCTGATCACCGGTGCGTCGGTGATGGGCGCGGTGTTCGCCTTCGCATCGGCTGGGGAAGGCACTGGCTTGGCAGTGTTGGCACCTGCGGCAGCGGCACGAGGGATGCAGGTCACTTTCCAGGTGGCGACGGGCCTGGTGCTGATGGCGCTGATCCTTGCGGTATTTTCAGCCCGCGCCACTGCCGGGCGAACAGATATCATTGCCAAGCATCCTTGAGGATTCCACCCGGTTCGCATGCAACTCCGGCAGCCGGCGCACCTATCTCGCATATCTCTTGGCACCGACGACGCAAAGCACGACGGCGGCGGTGACGGCGATCATGGCGGGACTGACCTGCTCATGCAGCAGCGCTGCCGCCAGCCCGAGGCCGAAGAAGGGCTGCAGCAGTTGCAACTGCCCAACGGCGGCGATGCCGCCTTGCGCCAGGCCGCGATACCAGAACACGAAACCGATCAGCATGCTGAACAGCGAAACATAGGCCAAGCCGATCCAGGCGCCCCTGCCGGCACTTTCGAGCGACGGCGGCAAAGTGATGAACGTCAGCGCCAGCATGAGGGGCAGCGACAGCACCAGCGCCCACGAAATCACCTGCCAACCGCCGAGTTTGCGCGACAGCGCCGCTCCTTCGGCATAGCCCAATCCACACACGATGATGGCGGCCAGCATCAAGATGTCGCCGAGCGGCGAGACCGACAGGCCTTGGGTGACTGCGAAACCGGCGACAAGGGCGCTGCCGAGGCACGAGAACAGCCAGAACGCCGGCTTCGGGCGATCACCGCCTCGAACCACACCGAAGATCGCGGTCGCCAACGGCAACAGGCCGACGAAGATGATGGAGTGAGCCGACGTGATGTGCTTGAGCGCCAGCGCCGTCAGCAGGGGAAAGCCGACCACGACGCCAAGCGCCACGATCGCCAGCGGGAACAGATCTCGCCGCTCCGGACGCTTCTGACGAAAAATGAGCAGCAGCGCCAGGCCGAGGATGCCCGCCGAAGCCGCACGGGCGACCGTTACGAACACCGGATCGAAATCCATCACCGCCACGCGCGTCGCCGGAAGCGAACCGCTGAAGATCAGCACGCCTATGAACCCGTTAACCCAGCCACTCGCCGCCCAACTACTCGCCGCCCAACTACTCGCCGCCCAACTACTCGCCGCCCAACGACTCGCCGCCTTGTTCATTGATGCCCCGCTGATTTCGCCCTCTATCGGGCCGGGCGTATGGCTCCGCCAGAGACAATCAGGTACAGTTTGACAAAACCGTTATGGTAGGGCGAGCAGTACGGATGGATGAGCAGACGACAACAGATGAGGGCGGCCGGACGCTTGTCGAAAGCGTCATGGCGACGATCAGGCACAGGATCGCCGCGCGCAGCCTCACACCGGGAATGCGGCTGCCTTCGATCCGGGCGTTCGCCAAGGCCATGCAGGTTTCCAAATCCACCGTGGTCGAAGCCTATGAGCGTCTTGCGGCGGAAGGCATGATCCGCTCGCGGCCGGGCTCGGGCTTCTATGCCGCCGGACCGCTGGCTCCGTTGTCGCTGGCCGAGATCGGCCCCAGGCTTGACCGTGCTGTCGACCCGCTCTGGGTCTCGCGCCAATCGCTGGAAGCCGGCGACGGCGTCCTGAAACCGGGTTGCGGCTGGTTGCCGGCGTCATGGATGCCCGAGGCCGGATTGCGTCGCGCGCTGCGGACGATGGCCCGCGCCGACGACGCAGCGCTGACCGATTACGGCACGCCGCTCGGCTTGCCGGCGCTACGCCATCTGCTGGCGCGGCGCATGGCCGAGCACGGTATCGAAGCCTCCCCGGACCAGATCATGCTGGCGGAATCGGGCACTCAGGCGATCGACCTGCTGTGCCGGTTCCTGCTCGAACCGGGTGACACGGTGTTGGTCGACGATCCCTGCTACTTCAACTTCCATGCCCTGTTGCGCGCCCATCGGGCCAAGGTGATCAGCGTCCCCTACACGCGCTCGGGTCCGGACATCGAACGGTTCGCGCAAGCGCTGAACGAGCACCGGCCGCGCCTCTACATCACCAATTCGGCGCTCCACAATCCGACCGGCGCGATATTGTCCCCGGTCGTTGCCCATCGGCTGCTGAAGCTCGCCGACCAGTCGGGGCTGACGATCATCGAGGACGATATCTTCGCCGATTTCGAACACACACCGGCGCCCAGGCTGGCTGCCTTCGACGGCCTCAGCCGGGTCATTCATATCGGAAGCTTTTCCAAGACGCTGTCGGCATCGGTGCGCTGCGGCTTCATCGCCGCTCCTCGCGACTGGATGGAAGGATTGACCGATCTCAAGATCGCCACGTCGTTTGGCAGCGGTCGGCTTGCATCCGAACTGGTACTGACGCTGCTGAAGGACGGCCTCTATCGCAAGCACGTCGATCTGCTGCGCGCGCGGCTCTCGCGCGCCATGGAAGAAACCGGCACCCGCCTCAGGGCGATCGGCATCGTGCCATGGATAGATCAGCCCGCCGGCATGTTTCTATGGTGCAGGCTGCCGGAGGGGATAGATGCCGCGGACGTCGCCCGCCATGCTCTGTCGGCCAATGTCGTGCTTGCGCCCGGCAATGCGTTCAGCCTGTCTCGTTCGGCCAGCCGTTACATGCGCTTCAACGTCGCCCAATCGGGAGACGACCGGGTTTTCAGGGCGCTTGAACAGGCGATGTCGCGTTGATTGCGCTGCCGCAAAACTGAGGCTGAACTCTCAGGCCCCTGCCCGCTTGCGGCGTGCATAAAGCATGACGAGCGTCTCGGCGGTCAGCGCCGGCCTCTGCTCGCCTTCGATCTCGACCGTATTGGCGGCCTTCATCAGATATTGCCCCGGACCTTTGTCTTCCATCGACAACAGCGTGGTGCGCAGCCTGATTCGCGAGCCGACCCTGACCGGCGCCACGAAGCGCACTTTGTCGAAACCGTAGTTGAACGCGGCCTGCGTGTTTTCAGGTACGATCCCCATCTCGAGCGCCAGCGCGCCGATGATCGACAGAGTCAGATAGCCATGCGCGATCGTGGTGCGGAACGGGCTTTGCCGCTTCGCCCGCTCGGGATCGACATGGATCCATTGATGATCGCCCGTGCATTCGGCAAACTGGTCGATGCGGTGCTGATCGACCAGCGTCCAGTCCGAAACGCCCAACTCCTGCCCGGCCATCGCCCTGAGTTGCTCGAAGGTCGGCGGCGTCCTCGGCCGTATCTGCGTCATTCCTGCTTTCCCGATCGCTTGCCTGTTCCGGACCACGACGGGCCGCCCCTGTCAATTCGCCAGTGCGATTCCAGCCCATAATCTTCGGCCGCGAACGCCGGTCTTCGCTGCCGGCAAGCGTGCTGCCGGGGAACAGCTTACCTCTTGTCGTCGCCGGCGCGGATCTCCTCCATCGCCTCCTTGATGCGGCTGCGCAGGATTTCAATTGATTCGGTGCCGGACGCCCTTGCCAGTTCGGCCATCTCGCCGGCATTCTTCAGCGCGGTCTCGAAGGATTTCCTGGCGAACGCCGCCTGCTTCTGCATCATTTCCTGCGGATTGCCGGGTGCTCTGTAGCTTTGTGCCATGTGGGTGATTTCGCGCAGCGTGTCCTGCAGCATCTCGCGTTGCCTTGACAACAGCGCCGACGCTCCGGCGGCGCTCGCCCGTGCCGACTTCTCCAGCGCTTCCAGGTTCCTGGCGTGGTGGGCGAGGATCGCCTCGACATCGACATTCGGCAGCTTCAGGTCGCGGCCGAATTTGCCGAACATGTCGATGAAGGACTCGGACTCCGGTCGTTTTGCCATGCTGGTTCTCTCCCCTGTTGCCGCGAACGCCGCCACTGCACGGAAGATAGTGCAGCGAAGCTCAGCGGTCCATTCGGACTAGTCAGCCGACAAGAAACAGCCGTTCGGCAGTGTAGAGCACGAGGCCGGCAAGGCCACCGATGATCATGCCGTTGAAGCGGATATATTGCAGGTCCTTGCCGATGTTCATTTCGATAAGCCTTGTCAGTTGCGCGAGGTCCCAGCGCTTGACCTGGTCGGCGATGAACTTCGACACGCCGCTCTTCTGGCTTTCGACGAAGGAGGCCAGCGCCACGATGAACCCCTGGTTCATGTCGGCCCTGATCTGCGCGTCGTCGGCAAGATGGCGGCCGACCTCGACGAACATGGTGGCGAGATGGTCGCGGATCATCGAATTCGGCGCCTTGGCGTCCTGTTCGATGAACAGCCGCAGGCTGTCCCACATATCGCCGGCCAGCGCGCTGAGCTCCGGCCGGGCAAGGAAATCGCGCTTCAGCTTTTCGGCGCGCCTGGCATATTGTTTGGATGTCCTCAGCCGCTCGACGAAGGTTTCGACGAAAAGGTCGAATTCGGCTCGCATCGGGTGGTGCGGATCGGCCCGCACCTCATCGAGCAGCGAGCCGGCCGACGCAACGATCTTCTTCAACAGATAGGCGTCGGCGCGAAACAGGTTGAACAGCGACGGCAGTTCCTCGCGGATCTTCTCGCGTATCGTCGCCAGCGCCTGCTCGTCGCTCAGGAAGCGGCCGACCACCTTGGTGAACTCGTCGAACAGTTTCTGGTGGCGGCGATCGTCAGTCAGCGCCGACAGCAGCTCGGCGGCGAGCGGCGCCAGCGGCACCTTTTCGATCTGCTCCAGCACACGGCTGGTGACGAAGCCGCGCAGTCCGGATTGCTCGACCGCCGCCAGCGTCTGCGGCACCAGCCGGCCGACGAAGCGCGATAAATCGGCGGCGCGGTTCGGGTCGGCCAGCCAGTCCGCGACCAGCGCCGAAAAGTCGACCTCGGCGAGCTTTTCGCGCACCGGTTCCGGCGCCAGGAAATTCACCTCGATGAAGCGGCCGAGATTGTCGGCGATGCGATTCTGGTTTTCCGGGATGATGGCCGTATGCGGGATCGGCAGGCCAAGTGGCCGCCGAAACAGCGCCACCACCGCATACCAGTCCGCCAGCCCGCCGATCGTCGCCGCCTCGGCGAAAGCGGCGACGAAGCCCAGCCACGCATGCCGGCTCTCGAGCGATTTCGCCACCGCAAAGACCAGCACGCAAAACGCAAGTGCTGCGGCGGCAACGAACTTGGTGCGCCTGAGCGCCGAAAGCTTGGCGTCGGCATCGGCGTCGAACCGGACGGACGCGACGGATGCAAATGCCGGGGCTGGTCGTGACATGATGGGCCGCTCCTGATCGTGTATGCGAACTTATCTAGTGCCGCCTGCCCTAGAAAGCGCGCCGCTGGTTCCGGTGCGCGCAATCGTGCACGCAAACTTGACGCCGGAATTCATCTATTATGCAGCGCCAGTCTGGAATTGTTCCAAACTATAGGCCATATTGACGCCAACCACTGTTATGTGAGGACACAATGCGGCTTACCCGTCAGACCAACTACGCCATGCGCATTCTGATGTATTGCGCCGCCAACACCGAGCGGTTGAGCCGCATCCCCGAGATCGCCGCCGCCTATTCGGTATCGGAACTTTTCCTGTTCAAGATCCTGCAGCCGCTGGTCGAAAACGGCCTGATCGAAACGGTGCGCGGCAGGAATGGCGGCGTCAGGCTCGGCCGCGCGGCCGAATCAATCAGCCTGTTCGATGTCGTGCGGGTGACGGAGGAAAGCTTTGCCATGGCCGAGTGCTTCGAGAACGACGCCGCCGAATGTCCGCTGGTCGACAGCTGCGCGCTGAATTCGGCATTGCGCGAAGCGCTCAACGCCTTCTTCGCCGTGCTGTCGCGCTACACGATCGCCGATCTGGTGGCGGCGCGCCCGAATGTGCGCCACCTGCTCGGCATCGACATGCTGGTGCAAAGGGCGCCGGCCGCCTGATTTTTGGTCGCATCTCAATTGGTGAGGTCTGTTGAGATTCAGGTCAGGCCGAGCCGGAGTCGAAGACGGGCGCGAAGCGACCAAAATGGTGGGTTCCGAGAACCGGAACCGAGCGTACGTTTGGGTACGTGAGTACCGGCCTGCGCCGGCCATAGCCTTAACTGCCGCACCTCTCATGAATGCTTCGGCCGGCGAAGGCCGGAAGCGCAGGAAACCGCCATTTGCAGGCCGGCATCACCTGAACATCAACAGACCGACTGCGGCAATACGAACGGCATGTTTGCCGCCGGCAACACGCCGACCTTCAGTCGGCAATCGAAGACCTTTTCGATCAGCTCGTCGCTGAGCACCTGTTGCGGCGAACCTGTCGCGGCGAGCCTGCCGCGATGCATGACGAAAATCCGGTCGGCATACATCGCCGTCAAATTGAGGTCGTGCAGGATGGCGACCACGCCGCCTCCCCGTCTGGCGAAATCGCGCGCGATGTCCATGATGATCAGCTGGTGCTTGATATCGAGGCTGGACACCGGCTCATCGAGGAACAAATAGCGCGGCTTGCCATCGAGCACCGGCGCCCAGACCTGGCAGAGTACGCGGGCAAGCTGCACGCGCTGCTGCTCGCCGCCGGACAGCTCCTGGTAGAAGCGGCCGGCAAAACCGTCGAGGTCGACGCGAGCCAGCGCCCGTTCGGGCAGGCGCTGGTCCTCGCCGGGCAACGCGCCGGAGCGCCCGCCGACCAGGCCTAGCCTGACGATCTCACGCACGGTGAACGGAAACGACAGCGTCGTCGCCTGCGGCAGCACCGCACGGACCGTCGCCACATCGACCGGCTTCATCGCCGATAGATTGCGGCCGTTGACGGTGACCTCTCCCGAATAGCCAAGATCGCCGGACAGTGCTCTGAGGAAGGTCGTCTTGCCCGAGCCGTTGGGGCCGACGATGGCCGCGATTTCGCCGGGCCGCGCCTGGAAATCGACATTGGCGACAATGCGCTTGCCGCCAATCGCCACCGAGACATCGCGCGCTTCGATCATAGGCAAAGTCTCACAAGTCGATGACGCCGCGCTTGCGCAGCAGGATCCACAGGAAGAACGGCGCACCGGCGACCGCGGTGACGATGCCGATCGGCAATTCGGCCGGGGCAACGATGGTGCGGGCGACGGCGTCGGCCAACAGCAGCAGCGCGGCACCAAGCAGTGCCGATGCCGGCAGCAAATAGCGGTTGTCGGGGCCGATCAGCAGGCGCAGCAAATGCGGCACGACGATGCCGACGAAGCCGATGCCGCCGCTGACGGCGACCGACGCGCCGACCGCTGCCGAGACGCCGACAATCGCGGAGTATTTCAGCCGCTGCACCGGAATGCCGAGATGGCCGGCCGTGGCCTCGCCGAGCGCCAGCGCGTTGAGGCCGCGCGCCAGGAACGGCATTGCCGCCAGCGCCAGCACGATGACCGGCCCGACCGAGCCGATCTTCTGCCAGGTTGCGCCGCCCAGCGAGCCGAGCTGCCAGAAGGTCAGGTCGCGCAATTGCCGGTCGTCGGCCATGAAGATCAGGATGCCGGTCAGCGCCATGGCAAGCGCGGCCAGCGCGATGCCGGCGAGCAGCATGGTGGCGACGGAGGTCTGGCCTTGCCGTGTCGCGACCCGATAGAGCAGCAATGTCGTAGCCAGCCCGCCGCAGAACGCAGCCAGCGGCAAAGCCATCGTGCCGAGCGCCGAAGTCAGCGGCGCCAGCATGGTCGAGCCAAGCACGATGACGGCGACCGCACCGAGGCTCGATCCGGCCGAAACGCCGATCAGGCCGGGGTCGGCCAGCGGATTGCGGAACAACCCCTGCATGACGGCACCGGAGACTGCAAGCGATGCGCCGATCAGCACGCCCAGAACAACGCGCGGCAGACGGATGTCATGGATGATCAGGCGGTCGCGGGCGCTCAATGCCGCGTCGCCGGGCAACGCGCCGAACAGCCAATCATGCATGACGCCGATGGCCGAGGCATCGGATGCGCCGGAGGTCAGCGACAACAGCACGGCGATAGCCAGCCCGACGCAGAGCAGCACGATGACGAGGCGGGCGCGCCGCGAACGATCACCCTCGGCTGCCGTCGCCATGATGCCCGCCGCACCGGCGATCGAATGATCCGCCATCGCGCTCAATCCGTGACCTGGCCGCCATAGAGCGAGACGGCGAGATCGTGGATGGCGTCGGCCGTGCGCGGGCCGAAGCCGAGCAGATAGCCGCCGTCCATGCGGATCAGCGTGCGGGCGGCACCCGCCGGCGTCGAAGCCACGGCAGGGTTCGAAAACAATTCGTCATCCGCGGTGGCCGGCCCGGCGTTGTTCATCATCAGGATCACGTCGGGCCTGGCGGTGATGACTGCCTCGTCCGACAATTGCTTGTAGCCGGCAAAGCCGTCGATGGCGTTGATGCCGCCCGAAAGCTTGATGATGCCGTCGGCGGCGGTGTCGCTGCCGGCGGCAAGCAGCTTGCCGCCCTGCATCGACAGCACGAACAGGACGCGCTTGCGATCCTTGATCGAGGCGGTCTGCTTTTCGGCTGCCTTCAGCTTGGCGTCTATCTGGGCCGCCAGCGCATCGGCCTTGGCCTCGGTGCCAAGCGCCTTGCCGACGATGTGGATCTTTTCGAGAATGCCTTGATTATCATAGCGCTCGGTCACCTCGATGAACGGGATGCTTGATTTCTTCAAGACGTCGACGGCTTCCTTCGGTCCGCTGCCGCGCAGGGCCAATATGCCCGACGGCTTGACCGACAGCACACCCTCCGGCGACAGCTGGCGCATGTAGCCGACATCCGGCAGTTCCGCCGCCGCTTGCGGATAGCGGCTGGTCGAATCGCGCGCGACAAGACGATCCTGTTCACCGAGCGCGTAGACGATCTCGGTGATCGAGCCGCCGATAGCCACGATCCTCGAGCGATCGGCGAAAGTCGCGATGCCCTCGGCGGCTTGAGCCGTCATCAGCGCGGCGAAGGCCAGGAAAACAGCGGCCGCAGGACCAGGCGCCGACCTGGAGACCGATGCCAGCCTGGAGAAAAGAACCATCGTCGTTTTCCTCAGGCTGCGGTCGGGCTTGGGATACGCGGCAGGTTTTCGGCCAGAAAGCGCCAGTCTTCGCGCTCGCTTTCGCCTTCATGCCGCTTACCGAAGAACTGGATGATCATCTTGCCGTCGGCGCCATAGATTTCGAGCGACGTGACATGGCCGTCCCTGGTCGGCTTGCGCACGGCCCAGACCTCATCGATGTGGTCGGTCCGCAGGTGCAGATGGAAGTTCTGGTCGAGCACGTTGAGCCATGGTCCCATCGGCTTGATCGAGGCGACCGGGCCGGAATGGATCTGGATGCAGCCGCGATTGCCGACAAAGCACATGATCGGCATGGCGCCGGCAGCGGCGTGGTTGAACATGGCGTTCACCGCATCCTTGTCGACCAGCCAGGCGTAATCCTGGCCGACCATGCGCACCGCCTGTCGGCGGCTGATCTTCAGTGTCTTCAGCATTCCGAAGAACTGGTGCACGTCGGTCAGCTGGCTCCAGCGGTCGCGCAGATCGTCGATGCTCGCCGAATTGTCCGCAGTCTCGGTCTCGTCGGTGGTGCCCGCTGAAATCGCCACCGTCGGCTCCTGGTTCGGCGATTCCAGCCCGGCCACCAGTTTCTGATAGGCGTAGAGGTTGGAGGCTGGCCTGAGATGCACCTTGTGTACCGCCTCGCCTGCGATATCGAAGAACTGCAGGCTGCGGCGGATGTCGGCGCCATCGCGCTTTTCCACGGCAAAGCCGTGCGCCCAGACTTTTGGGAAAATGCGCAGGTCGATATTCTCACCGAGCACCATGGCATTGTGATTGCCGGTGACGACCTTGTCGTAGACGCCGATCTTCTCGTGCACCGCGCTTTCGTTGCGGGTCAGCGCCATCACCTCACCGACAGCTTCGAGGCCAGTCAAAAGGTCGTTGACACGCGGCTCGACGCGCACGACGCAGTCGCCGCAATGCGCGGCGACCAGTTCGGCCTCCGAAATACCGAGCTGGGCGGCGAGGTCGCGCTCGCGCATTTTCGGATTGTCTGCCCGTGCCCGCCGGATCTCGTGCGGGGCGGGTTTTACGCGCTGGTCCATTTCTACCACCTACTTGTTGAGGATGAGCTTGCCCTGCCGGGTGATCTTCAGCCGGTACAGCGCACCATGATGCTCGATGCCGATCTCGTGCTCGCCCTGGAACAGCGTGTTGCTGGACAGCGTTCTCACGGCCGATTGGACCCGATCGAAACGGACGGAATTTTCGTCGGAACGGCGGACGCGATAGCGAAAGTCGCTGGGATTGTGCGTGTTCATTGGTTCGATCCCTTTTCTGTGCCGGGCATCTGGCTCGGCGCCTGCGTGAAATGCCGATTCAATTCTTGACTCGAATGATCATGTTATCTAGCAGTGCAATACCGGAGTAAATGAGTCAACATTTAAGACGCCGGACGCGATGAAAAATGCCAGCGAGCCCCAAGCCAGCCAGCATCGAACATGGATTCTTGGAGCTGCAGCATGGGGTTGGCGAATTGGGGACGGCTGGCGGGCAGCGGCCTGACACATTGTTCTATGACAAGCAAAATGGCCGCGTTGCTGGCCGGCGCGGCGGCGATCCCGCTGCTCGCCACACCGGCCGGCGCCCAGCAGGCCGCCCAACCGGCAGCCGACCAGCAGCAGACTGACCCGTCTCAACAGCCCGAAAAGGTAAAGCCGGCCCCGGCGGGTACCACACTGCTCGACAAGATCCTGATCCTCAGCCGTACCGGCGAGACGGCGATCGAGTCGCTTGCTTCAGCCAGCCATGTCGACGAGGAACAGCTCGAGCGCCGCATGGCGACGACGCCCAACGAAATGCTGTTCGGTGTGCCAGGTGTCGCCGTCCAGGCCGACGCAAGGCGTGTCAGTTCCAGCATCAACATCCGCGGCCTGCAGGATTTCGGCCGCGTCTCCGTCGTCGTCGACGGCGCCCGCCAGAATTTCCAGCGCTCGGATCATGGCACGCAATCGACCTTCTACATCGATCCCGAATTGATCAAATCCGTCGATGTGATCCGCGGTCCGGTCGCCAACACCTACGGCTCCGGGGCGATCGGCGGCGTCGTATTTTTCGACACCAAGGATGCGCAGGATTTCCTCAAGCCCGACGAGACCTGGGCGGCGTCCGCGACCGGGCGCTACGAAACCAACGGCGAAGGCTGGACCGCCAGCGCCACCGGCGCCTATCGGATCAACGAGAACTGGGACGTGCTCGGCAATATCGTCTACCGCGACTATGACGATTACAAGCATGGCGGCGGCGACACTGTAGCGGGCACCGGCTTCGACGTCTTGAGCGGCCTCCTCAAGACGACCATCCGCCCCAGCGAAAACAGCGAGCTGAAGCTGGGCTGGATCGGCTCGAACGACGGATGGACCGAGACCAGCGGCAGCGCGCCGGTGAACGACGCCGACCTGAAGGCGAATACGTTCACGGCCCGCTACAACATCACCGACGAAGACAAGAGCTGGCTCGACCTCCACATCAACGCATCCTACAACAAGACCAAGCTCGATCTGACGACCCTTGTGGCGCAAAACCGGTTTGATCCGGTCACCGGTCTGCCCGTGGTTTTGCCGGCGGGTTCGAAATCGACGTTCGACATCGGCACCTCCGGCATCGACATTTGGAACACGTCGAGATTCGAGACCGTCGGCATTGCGCATGAGCTGACCTATGGCGGCGACTGGGTTGGCGACGATGTCGAGACAGGCGGCACGGCTGGCGGCGACAGCTTCTATACGCCCTCGGGCAACAGGAACGTCTCCGGCGCTTACGTTCAGGACAAGCTCACCTGGGACCGGCTCGAGATCATCGCCGGGCTGCGCTACGACAGCTACAAGCTTGACAGCGATGTCGGCGAAACCTCTGGCGACCGGCTGTCGCCACGCATCACAGTGGGCATTTCGCCCTTCGAGAGCGCCAGCCTTTCCGGGCTGCAATTCTACGGCACCTACGCTGAAGGCTATCGTTCTCCGTCGCTGTCGGAGACCCTGATCAGCGGCAACCATCCAGCCGGCGTCAGCTTCCCGTTCCTCCCCAATCCCAATCTCAAGCCCGAAACCGGCAAGACCGTGGAGTTTGGCGTCAATTACAGCACCAACGGCGTCATTGAGGCTGATGACGCGCTGCGGCTGAAGGCGGCCTATTTCAACAACAACGTCGACGATTACATAGACGGCGTGACGCTCTCGCCGTTCGACCCGACCAGCGGCTGCCCGTTCGGCCCGGGCATCCCGATCTGCTTCCAGTATCAGAACTTCGCCAAGGCCAAGATCCACGGTTTCGAGATGGAGGGCGTCTATGATGCCGCCTGGGGCTTTGCCGGGCTTTCGGCGTCGTTCACCGACGGCCATACGATTTCCTATGAAGGCGAACGGGCGGACCTTGTCACCATCCCTTCCTCCCAGGTCACCGGGCAACTCGGCTTTCGCTTCCTCGAGGACAGGCTGACCGTCGGCGGCGAGGTGCAATACAACGGCAAGCCGCAGGGCAACCCGGTGGCCAGGGACTACACGCTGGTCAATGCCTTCGCCAGCTACCAGGCGACCGACAATTTCAAGGTCGATTTCCGCGCCGACAATCTGTTCGACGTCAAATACGCCAACCCGCTGAACGCATCGACGACGAGTGTTGTCTACGAGCCAGGCGTCACGCTGAAGCTGGCGGCGACGATGAGGTTTGGAGGCTGAGACAATGACAGGCATGACGGCATCCCTTCGTCTGTTCGCCGCGGTGCTGGCAATGTCGCTTGTTGCGGCTCCAGCATGGACACAGCAGCAAGCGCCGGCGCTTCTCCTCGAGCTGAACGGCGCGCAGCCCTCGGACAAGGGCTGCCGCCTGACCTTCGTCGTCACCAACAATCTCGGCGCCGGTCTTTCCAAGGCGGCGTTCGAGATCGCGCTGTTCAACGAGGCCGGCGTCGTCGACCGGCTGACCGTGCTCGACTTCAAGGAGCTGCCGGCAGGCAAGACCAAGGTGACGCGTTTCGATCTTGCCGGCACGGATTGCGGCAAGGTCAGCCGCGTGTTGATCAACAGCGTCACGGAATGCGCCGGCGCCGAGCCGAATGCCTGCATGCGCGGGCTGAAGACGCAGACCAGGACCGGCATCGCCTTCGGGGTCTGAATTTTGGGACCGGAACCCGAATTCGCACGAAACCCCGTCGCGTGGCCATTGGCCGGTTTCCTGCCGCCGGAACCGGACGATCCGGATTTCGCCATCCCGCGCGGGGCGCTGCTTGTTTCGCCGCGCGACAGGCCGGAAGACAGTTACATCGCCGATGCCGACGGCGACTTGCCGACGGTGCCTGCGGAGCCATTGCGGCAGACGCGACAGATGCAGCGGCGCCGCAACTGGACGGTGGCGATCGCCTGCTCTTGCGCGTTCCACGTCGCCGTGGCGCTGGCCTTTCTCACGCTGCCGGACGACCGGCCAAGGATCGAAGGTGCCGACCAGCAGGGCGACATGCTGCTCGGCGCCGACCCGCAGCAGGCGGCCGGCGATGTCGCAGACGACCCGGACGTGGCCAACGTGACGATGGTGACCATGCTGGACGCCAAGCCCGTCGAAACGGTCGAGGCGCAGGCGGCCGCGGCAGAGGAGACGCTCCAGCCGGTCACTGACGCGGCCGAAGCATCGGGAACAGAAGTGGTCGAGCCGGTCAGCGAGGCCGCCACGGAAATCGCTGCCGTTGCCGACCGGGCCGAGCCTGCGCAACCTGTCCAGCCGGCGCGCCAGGACCCGTCGCCCGACATTCTTGCGACCGACAGGCTGGTGCCTGCCGACGGCAATGCCGTGCCGCCGCCAGTCAGCGCGGCCGAAACGGCCGAGCCTGCCGAGAGAAGCGCACCGGCACCAGCCGATCCGAAGCCAGCCGAAACAGTTCAGACGACCGAGACAGTCGGCGCGGCGGAAGAACCGAAGCCGGACAGGCCGGAGCCCAGGCAGCCGAAGAAGGCAACCGCAAAGAACAAGCCGGCCAGGAAGGCCGAACCAAACGAGCCTGAAAAGCCGGCCCTGCGCAAGAAGGCGGGCAAGGCTGCGGCCAAAGCCGACACCAAGAAGAAAAAAGCCGGCTCCGGCGGCCGTGACGAAACGGATGTCGCGCGCGGCATGGCCGACGGCAGGAAGGACGGCAAGATCCTGACCGCCAGCAGAGGCGGCAAATCAGGCATCGGCAATGCCGCCGTCACGAACTATCCCGGCAAGATCAGGTCAAAACTGGTGCGGGCCTTCAATTCGACACGCACACGCGCCACCGGCACAGCAACCGTTGCCTTTACCGTCGGCTCGAACGGCAGCGTCCGGTCGGCTAGGCTGACGGGCAGTTCGGGTGTTGCCGCGCTGGACAAAGCCGCACTCGACGCAGTCCGCCGGGCTTCTCCGTTTCCTCCCATTCCGGAAGGAGCCGGTCGCTCGGCCTGGCAGTTCGAAGTTCCGCTCGCTATCAGGTAATGATCGTCCTCATGTGGATACCAAAGTCGGCGCCGCCCCTGCCCCGCGATACGCGAACCCTGGCGAAACCTACGCAGCGGCCAGCAGGCTGGCATTGCCGCCCGCCGCCGTGGTGTCGACGCAGACGGCGCGCTCGTGGGCGTAGGCGGCCGGATAATAGACTTCGCTGACCAGCGGCACGATCGGGCCGGCGCGCTCGGCGATGACCTTGCGCACGATGCGCGCGGCCTCGGGCGTGCCGGAAAAGGCAACGACATCGACGCGCAGCGAGCGCGCTTCGACCGGGTCCGGCCGGCCGTCGATGGCCGCCAGCGGCAGGCCCTTGCCGGTCAGCGCCGACAGCGCTGCCGGCGCGCCGGGTGCGACGGCGAGCACGGCATTGCCGGCGGCCAGCGCCTGGATCGTCTGCGCAAGCAGCGTATCCGCGTCGGGACCCAGACACAGCACGCGCCCGCGCGGCGACAGCGACAGCGTGTTGGCCTCGCCGGTCGGCCCGGGCAGGTCGACTTGGCCGAAATCGATGCCGGCGGCAGTGCCGATAGCCGCGGCACCCTTGCCGCGCAGATGTTTCCTCAGGATGGCGACGCGATCCGGCCGCGTCGACCAGCCGCCAAAGGCCGGGTCCGGCAGATTGTCGGCGAGCTCGGTCGCCGTCACCTTGCGGCCTTCGGCAAGATGGGTGCCGGCTTCCGGCCCCTTGCGGAAGCGCCGGAGATAATGTGGCCCACCGGCCTTCGGCCCGGTGCCGGAAAGGCCCGCGCCGCCGAACGGCTGCGCGCCGACGACGGCGCCGATCTGGTTGCGGTTGACGTAGATGTTGCCGGCGTGGATGCCGTCGACGAAATGCTGGGCGCGGCCTTCGATGCGGGTGTGCAGGCCAAAGGTCAGGCCATAGCCCTTGCGGTTGATCGCCGCGATCACCGCATCGATCTCGTCGGCATCGAAGGTGGCGACATGCAGCACCGGCCCGAACACCTCGCGCTCCAACTCCTCGATGCCCTTGACCCGAAAGACGTGCGGCGCAACGAAGCGGCCGTCCTTCGGCGCTTCGAGCTTGGCGATCAGCCGGCCCTGCAGGCCCATTTTGGTGCAATAGTCACGGATCGACGCTTGCGCCTCGTCATCGATGACCGGACCGACATCGGTCGATATCCGCCACGGGTCGCCGAGGCTGAGCGCTTCCATCGCGCCTTTCAGCATCTCAAGCATCTTCTTCTCGACGTCCTTCTGCACGTAGAGAATGCGCAATGCCGAGCAGCGCTGGCCGGCACTCTGGAAGGCGGAGGCCAGGATGTCGCGCACCGCCTGTTCGGGCAGCGCAGTGGAATCGACAATCATGGCGTTTAGGCCGCCGGTCTCGGCGATCAGCATGGCGTCGGGCGCGGCGGTGTCGGCGAGCTGCTTTTCGATCAGCTTGGCGACCTCGGTCGAGCCGGTGAAGCAGACGCCGGCAATGCGCGGGTCAGCGGTCAGCGGGCCGCCGACCGAGGGGCCGTCGCCGGGCAGAAGCTGGATGACATCCTCCGGCACGCCGGCCTCGCGCAGCAACTGGACAGCGCGGAAGGCGATCAGCGGCGTCTGTTCGGCCGGCTTGGCGATCACCGAATTACCGGTGACGAGTGCCGCCGCGATCTGCCCGGTGAAGATGGCGAGCGGAAAATTCCACGGCGAGATGCAGGCGATGGCGCCGCGCGCCTCGGTGCCCGCCTCGGCATTGGCGGCCTCAGCCGCATAGTAGCGCAGGAAATCGACCGCCTCGCGCACTTCGGCGACGCCGTCGGCGAGCGATTTGCCGGCCTCGCGGGCGGAGAGTGCAAAGAACTCGACGGCGTTTGCTTCGTAGAGATCGGCCGCCCGGTTGAGGATGGCAGCGCGCTCGGCGACCGGCCGTCTTGCCCATGCCGGTTGTGCCTCGACGGCGATGCGCACGGCGGTCTCGACCTGCTTGGCGCCGGCCTCGCTGACCGTGCCGACCACTTCCGAAGGTTTCGCAGGATTGACCACCGGACGCTGCTTGCCATAGCCGGCAGCGCGGCTGACCGGCTTGGCGTGCCAGCGCTCCGGCCCGGCGAACTCGGCCCTCGCCTTGTCGATCGCAGCCAGCGTCAGCGTGTCGGTGATATCGAAACCCTTGGAGTTGCGCCGGCCGGGACCGAAGATCGCCGACGGCGGCACGATCGCTGGATTGGCGGCGGGACCTTGTTTCTCCACCGTTTCGAGCGGGTCGCGGGCAATGTCCTCGGGCTCGACTTCCTCGTCGGTGAGCTGGTGGACAAAGGAGGAATTGGCGCCGTTTTCGAGCAGCCGGCGGACCAGATAGGCGAGCAGGTCGGAATGAGCACCGACCGGCGCATAGATGCGGCAGCGCGTGCCTTCGGCCCGCCGCACCGTCTCATGCAGCGCCTCGCCCATGCCATGCAGCCGCTGGAACTCGAACGTATCGCGCTCCGTCGTCATCGACAGAATCGCGGCGACGGTGTGGGCGTTGTGGGTGGCGAATTGCGGATAGATGCGGTCGGTCATCGCCAACAGCTTCTTGGCGCAGGCCAGGTAGGAGACGTCGGTGTTGGCCTTGCGGGTAAAAACCGGATAGCCGTCGAGCCCGAGCGTCTGCGCCCGCTTGATCTCGGTGTCCCAATAGGCACCCTTGACCAGCCGCACCATGATGCTGCGGTCGTATTTCCTCGCCAGCTCGTAGAGCCAGTCGATGACGAAGGCCGCGCGCGGGCCATAGGCCTGCACGACGACGCCAAAACCGTTCCAGCCGGCAAGCTCCGGTTCGGCCAGCACCCGCTCGATGACGTCGAGCGACAAATCGAGGCGGTCGGCTTCCTCGGCGTCGATGTTGAGGCCCATGCGCGAATGGCGCGCCGCCAGCGCCAGCGACAACAGCCGCTCGGCCATGACGGGCAGCATCTTTTCCTTCTGCGTCACTTCATAACGCGGATGCAGCGCAGACAGTTTTACCGAGATGCCGTGGTTCTGGCGGATGTCGGGGCCGTTGGCGCCGGCATCGAGCGAAGAGATGGCATCGGCATATGCCTTGAGGTAGCGCAGCGCGTCGGCCTCGGTGCGGGCCGCCTCGCCCAGCATGTCGAAAGAATAGAGATAGCCCTTCTGCGTCATCGGTCGGCCGCGCCTGACCGCCTCGGCAATGGTGCGGCCGAGCACGAACTGCTCGCCCATTTCGCGCATGGCGGCGGCGACGGCCTTGCGGATGACCGGCTCGCCAAGCCGGCGCACCATGGCGCGCAGCGTGCCTTCGATGCCGCCCTCGCCCTCGTCGAGCACGCGGCCGGTCAGCATCAGCGCCCAGGTCGACGCATTGATGAAGATCGAGCTCGAGCCGCCCGCATGCGCCGACCAGTCGTGCGGCGCGATCTTGTCGGCGATAAGGTCGTCCATCGTCTCGGTGTCTGGCACCCGCAGCAGCGCCTCGGCCAGGCACATCAGCGCCACGCCCTCCTTGGTCGACAGGCCATAGGCGGACAGGAACACCTCCATCAGCCGCGGATCGGACGAGCCGCGCACCGCCCGCACCAGATCGGCGGCACGCGCCGAAATCGCCTTGCGGTCTTGCGCGGACAGCCCGGCCGCCTCGGCCAGCCGCTTCACCGCCTGGTCTTCGTCGGGCAAATAATTGGCACGGATCTGCTGGCGGATGGTATCGAGCGCTGGCATGGCGGTCCTGTAGAGCGAGCATAAGGGAGCGGGCCGACGGTCGCCGGACCGAACGGCGCAAGCTAACATAAGTAGGGATTGCAGTCGGTCCAAAGAAGTCGACAGAACAGATCGATCGATCTATCATTAGGACTGATCACCTCCAATTCGACCAGGAATTCAGTGACGGAAGACCAATTGGACCGCATCGACAGGAACATCCTGTCGGCTCTGGGCAGCAATGGCCGGCTTTCCATGTCGGAACTGGCGGCGAAAGTCGGCCTGTCGAAGACGCCGGTGCAGGCACGAGTCAAACGGCTGGAGAAGGACGGCTTCATCAGGGGCTACCAGGCGATCATCGACCGTGAGCGCATGGGCGAAGGCCATGTCGCCTTCGTCCAGGTGAAACTGTCCGACACCCGCTCGGCCGCGCTCGACGCCTTCAACCGCGCCGTGCAGGCGGTGCCGGAGATCGAGCAGTGCCACATGATGGCATCGAGCTTCGACTATCTGCTGAAGGTCCGCACCACCGACATCGCCGCCTACCGCCGCGTACTCGGCGAGCGTATCTCCGCCCTGCCGCACGTTGCCCAGACCTCGACGTTTGTCGCGATGGAGACGGTGAAGGATCGGTAGGAGAGCGCTGTTGTTGTCCCGCCCTCACTCCGCCAGTGTCTTCAAAAACGCCACCAGCGCCGCGCGTTCGCGGTCCGAAAGCTGCAGCGGGTGGATCTCGGATGTGCCCTCGACGCTTGCCGGTGCCTTCGAATAATGCGCCACCACCTCGTCGAGGGAGGAAAACTGCCCGGCGTGCATGTAGGGCGGCCGGGTGGCGGCACCCCGCAGCGACGGCGTCTTGTAGGCGCGGACGAGTTCCGGCCCGGTCTTGACCATGAAGCGCAACTCGCGGCAGGCGCTGGCATCGCCGTCGCGAAAGGCGCCGAAACAGTTGAACGGATCGGCCTCGACCTGCGCCACCGCGTCGACGCGGCCGCGATCCGGCGGCAGGCCCGCGACCGGCGGCACGCCGGTGTTGTGGAAGCTGCCGTCGGTAAAACGCGGGCCATTGTGGCAGGTCACGCAATTGGCCTTGCCGATGAACAGCTTCAGGCCGAGGATTTCCTCCGGCGAAAAGGCGGCGTCGCCTTTCGGCTCGGCGCCCGCAGCCAGGTCGATGGCGAAGCGGTCGAAGCGTGTCTGCGGCGGCGCGATCGAGCGCTCGAAGGCGGCGATCGCCTTGCCGATGTTGGCAAAGACGCGGTTGACCTCCTCGGCTTGACTGGCGGGCATGGCGTTCCAGGCCGCCTTCTCGGCATCGGTGCCGAGCGGGCCGGCATTGGCCGGCACGCCCGAAAGGTCCGGCAGCGGCCCGAAGATGCGCTCGTAGCGCTCGCCGAAGCGGGCCTTGATGTAATGCGCGAAGGCGGCGCGGTTGCCGGCCTGCTCCAGCGGATTTTCGAGCGGTGTCAGCGCTTGCGCCCACAGGCTGTCGCGCCGCCCGTCCCAGAAGAACCAGGGATCATGCGCGACGCCGGCCAACGGCATGGTACGACGGTTGGTGCGGCCGACGGCGACCGCTTGCGGCAAGTCGTCCTGGAATTGGCGGTCGATCTTGTGGCAGGTCGAGCACGATACCGTGCCGTCGCCGCTCATCCCGGTGTCGAAGAACAGCGTCGAGCCGAGTGCCGCGGCGGCCGGCACATCGGCGAAGCGATTGGTGGTGTCGGGCTTCAGCGGCGGCAGCTTGGATAGTGCCAGCGAGGCGATGGTCTGCTTTTCGGCATCGGAAAACTCCGGTCTGCCGCAGCCGGCAAGCAGGGCCACCACCACCAACGCGAGAAGACTGGGAAACCGGCTCATCAGTGGCTCACAGCACCACATTGAAGACGACAGTGTCCGAACCGGCCGCAGCGGAAATGGCAAAATGCAATTGCCACCACCCGCTCATCGTGAATTTGACGCCGTCGATGCGATAGCGCCCCGCGCCGAGGTAATCGGTCGCCTGCGGGCTGGTCGGCAGACCGTGCTTGTGCTGCGGCATGCCGCCGGAAATCGTTATCGCAGCACCTTCCACCGGCGCACCCTCGACGGTTTTGAGCGTGAGCAGCCAGGATTCCAGTTCGCCCTGCCGGATGACGCCTTTCTCGGGCTCGAAAGTCGCCACGAACAGCTTGTTCGCCGTCGTCTTGGAACGGCCGACGTCCGAACTTGGTTGGGGTGCATGCGGCGCCGTCAGATAGACGATTGCCAGCACTCCGGCGAGCAAGGCAGCCAGGCCGAGGCCTCCAAGAAGATAACGCCATAACGATGCCAAACCCATTCCTGTTCTGCGGATAACGTTTCGCTGGGCAGATCGCGTCCCACGCCCCTGTGGGAAATCGAGCCCAGTGCAAGAATCCGCCGTCGCCAAGCATGGCGCTGCCGGCTGCAAAAAGCTACAGCACCGCAATTGCAGGATGGAGGAGTGCTTCATGGCAGGAAACGGCATCGCCTCGATCGGCGAGTGCATGCTCGAGCTTTCGGGCCAGGCCGGGCCGAACTGGCGCATGGGCTTTGCCGGCGACACGTTCAACACGTTATGGGCGCTGCATGCCTTGAGCGGCGAGCGGCCGGCGACCTATGTGTCGGCCTTCGGCGACGACCCGTTCTCGCGCGACCAGATCAAGTTCCTGGCCGAGAGCGGCATCGGCATCGGCGCCAGCCCGGTGATAGCGGGCGCCCGCCCCGGCCTCTATGCGATCACGCTGATCGGCGCCGAACGTTCTTTCACCTATTGGCGGGCCGATGCGGCCGCAAGGCAGTTGGCTTCGGACCCAGCCGCTTTGCAGAAAAGCCTTGAAAACCAGGCGCTTGTCTATTTTTCCGGTATAACTTTGGCAATTCTCGACGAGGCTCCACGCAAGGTACTGCTGACGGCCGTGGCCACGGCGCGCGCGGCCGGCTCGCTGATTGCCTTCGATCCCAATTACCGGCCGCGGCTGTGGCGCCGGCGCGAGGACGCGCAGGCCGCGATCCTCGAGGCACTCGCCGTCGCCGACATCGCGCTCCCGACCTTTCCCGACGAGCAGATGCTGTTTGGTGATACGACACCGCAGAAAACAGCCGAACGGCTGCGAAAGCTGGCCGGCGAAGTCGTCGTCAAGAACGGTGAGGAACCGGCGCTGATCGCGCAAAACGGAACCTTGCAATCGGTTCCGGCGGTGCACGTCGCCACCCCGGTCGACACCACCGGCGCCGGCGACTCCTTCAACGGCGCCTACCTCGCCGCCCGCCTTGCCGGCCATGCCCCGGCAGAAGCCGTGCTGCGCGCTCATCGCGTCGCCGCCGCCGTCGTGCAGGTGCGCGGCGCCCTGGCGCCGTTCGAGACGCTCAAGGCTGCGTTCGAGGCACCCGCTATCTGACCTTGATGACGACCTTGCCCTTGGCGCGTCCTGTTTCGACATAGGCCAAGGCGTCATTGGTCGCTTCGAATGGAAAGACCCGATCCACAACCGGGCGGATCGCGCCGGCTTCGATGAGAGCGGTGATTTTGCTCAGCTGATCGCCCTGCGCCCACATGAAAAGGAACGAAAACTGCACGCCGCGGCGCTTGGCTTTGGCCCGAATTCCGCGACTCAGGAAGCGCAGCACCAGCCTCAGCGTCAAGTTCAGTCCCTTTTCCCTGGCAAATTCGGCATCCGGTGGACCGGAGATGGAGATGAGCTTGCCACCCGGTTTCAGCACCCTCACGGATTTTTCCAGTGTCTTGGCGTCCTGGCTGTTCAAGACGACATCGTAGCCCGACAGAACTTTCTCGAAGTCGTCTTTCCTGTAGTCGACGACGACATCGGCGCCGAGACTTTTGACCAGATCGGCACTTGCCGCGCTCGCGGTTGTCGCAACGGTCGCGCCGAGGTGCTTGGCCAACTGAATAGCAAATGTCCCGACGCCGCCGGAACCAGCCTGAATGAAGACCTTCTGTCCCTTCTTCAGGTTTGCCCGTTCGATGAGCGTCTGCCAGGCGGTGAGACCGACCAGGGGAATCGACGCCGCCTCTTCCATACTGAGATTCTCGGGCTTCAAGGCTACGTCGGCCTCATTCACGGCAATGAATTCGGCGAATGTCCCAATCCGGCCGTCGCGCGGCCGCGCATAGACCTCGTCGCCGGCCTTGAACTTGCTGACTTGCGATCCTACGCGGATAACCTTCCCAGCCACGTCGTGGCCCAGGATGAAGGGCCGGCGGTAGGGCAGGATGAGCTTGAATTCTCCGGTTTTGACCTTGGAATCGAGCAGGTTCACCCCTGCGGCATGGACCTCTACCAAGACATCGCTGTCCTGGAGCTCCGGCTCCGGCATTTCGGCCAGCCGCAGAATGCCCTTCTTGTTATACTTATCAACAACGAATGCCTTCATGGCAGTTACTTTCCAAGAATGTCTGTTGCTGTTCGGGACGAAACAAGCCGAACGTTTTCAGCTGCATAGCCGCCTTGCGGCAAGGCCTCAGCCTCGAGGAAGGACAGGGCCTTCGGGACAAAATCGGCGTGGTTCTGAAATATCCCGCCATGCCCGGCATCCGGATAGATGACCAGATGCGCCCCCGGGATACGCCCGGCGAGATCATAGGTATTGCTGCTCGGCACCATCCTGTCCTGGTCGCCATTCGCAACCAAAGTGGGAATGCGGATGGTGCTCAGGTCTTGTGGCGCCTGGAGTCCGTAGGCCTTGATCGCCTTGAGTTGCGCGACGAACGCGCTCAGCGATATCGCCTTGTCCCGGTTGTTCCGGCGCTCCTTCAGCCGTTCCAGAAATGCGTTTGCGGCGCGGCGCCCATTCGGCGTTCTTGTGAAGAAGAGATAGTACTTCGGATCCCGAAAAGTCAGCGCGCCCTTGATCATGTCCACGATCGTCAGCGGCGTCACCTTGTCGATGCCTTGCCCACCGGCCGGCCCCGTGCCAGCCAGGATGAGTTTGCGCACAAGCTTGGGCTCGGTCAGCACAATCTCTTGCGCCACGAAGCCGCCGAGTGAAAAGCCGAAGAGATCGACTTCTTCGAACCCCAGCGCCCGGACAAAGGCGATTGCATCCCGCGCCATGCCGGAAATGGTCGACGGAGTTTTGCCACCCGAAGCACCGATGCCGCGATTGTCGAAGGCAATTACCCGCCGGGTCGCAGCGAGGCCATCGACGATGCGCAGATCAAAATTGTCCAGCTGAGCAGCCAGATGGTTGAGCAGGATCACCGGCACGCCCGTCCTGGGCCCGAGTTCCCTGTACGCAAAAGCTATGCCGCCGACATCGATCGAGAGCGTTGGCGCGTCCTGGAACAATGCCGGTGAACGCGGCGACCGATTGGATCTATGTGTCATGCTTGGCGTCTCCGTTTCGTAGGGCCTGGCTAAATGTGTTGTGGTTGCTAGTCGCATGTGCGTGAAATCCTCTGGCTCGCCGTTGTTCAGACCGGCAGTCGGAACTGCTTGCGCAGGCTCTTGTCGAAAATCCCCGCGGGGGCAAAGCGGCGCAGCAGGCTGACCTGGCGCGCTGCGTTGCCAGCGGTATAGCGCCGTCGCGGGCGGGCATCGGTCGCTGCCTTGACAACCACATCCGCCACCACTTCCGGCCGATCGGCTTTGGGCATCACATCGCCCAGCAGCGCCTTGAGCCCGGCTCGAGCCCGATCGTATTCCTTCAACAGCGAATCCGGCTCGATGCCGTTCTGGTCGAAGACGGTGCGGACGAATGCCGGCTCGATGACGGAAACGCGGACGTTGAAGGCGCGCACCTCGTGGTCGAGCGATTCCGAATAGCCTTCGAGCGCGTGCTTGACCGCCGAGTAATGAGCTGAGTATGGCGCGGGTACCAGTCCCAGAATGGAGCCGATATTGATGATGCGCCCTTCGCCGCGCCGCCGCATCGACGGCAACACCGCATTGGTCATCCGCATGACGCCGAACAGATTGACGTCGAACAGGGCTTGTACCTGGGCGACCGAGGATTCCTCGGCGCCGCCTAGCAGACCGACACCGGCATTGTTGACCAGGAGGTCGATCCGGCCGGTCTGCGCGAGCACGTTCGCAACGAGCGCATTGACGGCCGCATCATCGGTCACGTCGCATGCCAGCATGGTCACTCCGCCCGGACCATTACTGGTCTTGCGGCGACTTGTCCCGAAGACAGTGAAACCCGCCCGCGCCAAGGCCTCGGCGCTGGCGCGGCCGATGCCGGAGGAGGCTCCGGTCACGATTGCGGTCTTTTCAGAATTCCCATTCATTTTTGATGTTCCAGGTTCGAGAGGTCTAGCTTATTTCCACAAATTGAATTATGGTCGTAATATCAGATTATGAGCATAATGCAATAGCAGGACAGGAAAGAAAGACCATGCGCTACGAAAAGGGCCGAAAAAACGCGTCACGCAGCCGGATCATGGAGGTCGCCGCCGAACGTTTTCGATCTGACGGCATCGCGGCGTCCGGGCTGGCAACCATCATGAGCGACGCCGGGCTGACGAACGGCGCCTTCTATCCGCACTTCCAGTCGAAGGCGGAGCTCGTCCGTGAAAGCGTGGCGGCGGCCTTGGACGCGCAGTCGCATGAAGTGCAGGAAGCATTGGCCGCCGGCGGTCCGGAAATGGCCATAGAGACGTATCTATCGGCCGAGCACCGGGACAATCCTGGAAAGGGTTGCGCATCGGCCGCGTTGTTGCCGGAAATTGCGCGGCAGCCGCCTGAAACGCGAGCCCTCTATGCCGAGCGCGCTCAATCCCTGGTGCGCCAGATAGCTGAAGCTCTGCCGCAGACGAACGATCCCGAGGGCGCTGCGTTGGGCATGTTTGCAACGCTCATCGGCGCGCTTCAACTCGCGCGCGCCGTGGAAGGAACGGAATTATCGGATCGTATCCTCGCGGCGGGAGCAGCTGCCGCAAAGGCGCTGATCCGGCCGGTTCAAGACGAGGTGGCCTCCTGAGGGCCGCCCGGACTATTCGGCCGGCTCGAATCTGCCTTGCACCAAGACTGTCTCCACCGGCCCGAGCGGATTGATGATCCGGCTCTCCAGGACTTCGATAAGTTTGCGTCCAACACCCGCCATATCCACGGAATGAACTCCGATCTTTGCCGGCAGGAAGCGGGCCAGCCGCGTGCTGTCACGGGTGACGATGTGGACGTCGCGGCCTGGTGTGAGACCCCGCTTGCCGAGAGCGTGCAACGCTCCCAGAAGGCCCAGTTCGTTGGCGCACGCCAAGCCCGTTGGCGGATCTGATGACGCCAGCAAGCGATCGAACCAGCCTGCGCTCGATTCCATGGTGAACATGCCATGACCGATCAACGATGGGTCGATCGGAATGCCAGCCTCGGCCATTGCCCTTCCATACCCGGAAAGACGCGTGGCACTCGCCTGGTCCTCCGGAACGAGAAGTTGCAGCGCAATACGTCGACAGCCCTTATCCATGAGCCGCCGGGTCGCCTCATAGGCAATCTGTTCATTGTCGACATCGACGTAAGGATACGCGATATCCAAGTCGGTTCTTCCAAACGCGACGAACGGCATGCGTTTATCCAGCAGCAGCTTGACGCGCGGATCAGCCGACACCAGGCGCGTGATGACCAGGCCGTCTGCGCTGTGCGCCTGAAGCTGCCGCTGCACACTCTCAACGGGATCGTCGTCGGGAGTGGTGGAATAGATGGACAGACTATAACCGGCTTGCCGCGCCGCCAGCGTCATGCCTTCGATTAAAGGAAGCTTTAATAGATCGGACAGATGGTCTCGTGTTTCCATCGGGAGTACTGCCGTCAGCGTCTGCGTTCGACCGGTTTTGAGCGCGCGACCATGATGATTTGGTAGATAGCCGACCCGCTTGGCCGCCTCCTTGACGCGGGCTATGGTCGAGGGCTGCACCTCCGGCCCATCCTTCAGAGCGCGGGATACCGTGGTCACCGACAGGGAAAGTTCAGCGGCGATCTGCTTTAGATTGGCCATTGTTCGCCCGACTTCATTTGCGAAAGCGCCGGCTGATTTGCTGACCGCCATAACGTTACCGAATTCGACATCCCGGTCAATCCAAACTCCCGCAGGAAGCAGCTTGACTCCGGCGCATTCAGATGCAATCGTAACGTTACGATTACAAAATAATGGCTCTTTCAAGCGATATTCCATAAAAGTTGGGGAGGAGAACCTATGTCCTGGCTACGCATTTCCTTAACAGCATTCGCAATCTCGGCTGCCCTGCCCGTGCATGCGCAGACGGTCACAATCACGACCGCGGGTGGCGACTATGGCAACGCCATGAAGGAGGCCATGTGGGCCCCTGCTGCAAAAGAGCTTGGCTATGATGTCCGCGAGGAGACCCTAAGCGACGGCCTGGCCGCCTTGAAGATGCAGGTCACCTCGGGTGCGGTCACGACCGACGTCATTCACCTGGGCTCACCGGAAGGTGCCCAGGCGGCCGCACAATCGCTGCTGGAGCCACTCGACTACAAGATCATCGATCCGAAATCCGTGCCGGAGGGTGCGAAGTCCGACTACTGCTATCCGTTTGACTCCTATGGCACCGTCATGTCGTGGAACACCAAGACCTATGGCGAGAACCCGCCGAAGACGTGGGCGGAATTCTGGGATGTTGCCAAATTTTCTGGCCGTCGCGCGTTGCGCGCCAATGCGCAAGACTCGATCGAGATCGCGCTTCTCTCCGATGGCGTGGCACCGGCGGACGTCTATTCCGTGCTCAGCACCCCGGAAGGGCTAGAGCGCGCCATCAAGCGGCTTGAAGCGATCAAACCAGATGTCGCCGTGTGGTGGACCTCGGGCGCCCAGTCGGCGCAGTTGCTGAAAGACGGTGAGGCGGATTTGGTCATTACCTGGAACGGACGCGCCCAAACCGTGAAAGCCGATGGCGGCGCGGCTGACTACACGTTCAAGGGTTCGGTCATCGGCACGGACTGTCTTGGGGTGCCGAAGGGAGCGCCGAACAAGGAAGCCGCGATGAAGCTCATCGCAGCGATGACGCAGCCCGCGCGGGTTGCCAAGCTGACCGATTTCATTGCCTACGGCCCAGTCAATCCTGCGGCATATGAGGGTGGCCTTATTCCCGAGGACCGTCTGAAGACCCTTGCGACCGCGCCTGAAAATGCTGGCACTTCGGTGTTTTCCAATTCAGAATGGTGGGTCAAGAATGGCGAGGCTGCCCAAAGAGCCTTCGATGAAATGATGGCTCGCTGACTCTCAGCTCTGACGCATGTCGCGCAAAAATGTGCAGCGCGACAACGACATGCATGAAAACAAGAAACCTAAAGCGCGTCGCGTGAAGCCAGTCGAACGCGACGCGCTTTAAGGCTGGAGCACATGATGAAGTCGCTCGCGATCACCGTCGAAAGCGTGCACAAGGCTTATGGGTCCTACGTCGCACTGGATGATGTTTCGCTCGACATTCAGGCTGGCGAATTCCTCACGCTGCTAGGGCCATCGGGATCGGGCAAGACCACGTTACTCATGGCTCTGGCTGGTTTTGTCCGGCCGGATTCCGGTAAACTTTTCTTGGGCGATCGAGACATCACCCGCCTGCCGCCCAACAAACGAGACATCGGCATAGTATTCCAGAATTACGCCTTGTTTCCCCACATGAATGTCCTGGCGAACGTCGCGTATCCGCTGGTGCTGCGCAAGGTACCGAGAGCGGAGGCGCGTCAGCGGGCGCTTGATACCTTGGCCCGCGTGAAGCTGGATGGTCTGGCGGAGCGCAATATTGCCGCACTATCCGGCGGCCAACGTCAACGGGTGGCATTGGCGCGGGCTATCGTCTTCGAACCGCGCGTGATGTTGATGGACGAGCCGCTGTCGGCGCTCGACAAGAACCTGCGCGAGACCATGCAGTATGAGATCCGGCGTCTGCATGATCATCTACGGATCACCACGATCTATGTAACCCACGACCAGCGCGAAGCGCTGATTATGTCTGACAGGATTGCGGTGATGAATTCTGGCCGCATCCAGCAGATAGATACGCCGCAGCGGATTTATGATCGTCCATCGACCCGCTTCGTCGCGGAGTTCATGGGCGAGGCCAACATTGTGGCCCCGGGCTCAGCGCGCAGAATCGACGGCGCCGAAGCATCACGCGAAACCCTGATGATCCGCGCCGAAAGCTTCCATCTTGATGCGAAGCTCGTCGGGGGAGACGGAGTGGCTCTCGAAGGAATACTGCGCTCCAAAGCGTTCCGCGGCGAGAACTGGCTTTTGACGCTGGCGCTTGACGGCGGGCAAGAGGTTCTTGTCTGCATTCCGGCAGCGCTGGCCGGCGGCTGCGCCGAGCTTGCCGCCGGTCAGCGGATGACCGCATATGCACCGGCAGCGAAGGTTCACGCGATACCGGGAGCGATGGCGTGATCGTCCTCCGGGACCCGGCGCTCGCGGCGGATGCGCGGCGCGAGCGGCGGTTTTTTCTTTCACTTTCGCTCCCGGCGCTGTTCATCGTTGGACTGGCGGCGATACTGCCCATCCTTTGGATCATCCGGCAATCCTTCCTGACCACCGGGGGTGAGTACACCGTCGGCAACTACCAGAAGGTCCTTTCGAGCGGACTGACGTGGTCGGCGCTCGTCACGACCCTCGAACTGTCCTTGGGTACGCTGGCGGGCTGCATTCTCCTCGGCACTCCTCTGGCGCTGGCGCTGGCCAGCGTCAGACCAAGGCTGGCCAACGTGCTCATGGCGTTCGTCATGCTGCCGCTGTGGACCTCTATTCTGGTGCGTACCTATGGTTGGCTCGTGCTCTTGCGGCGCGACGGCCTGATCAACGCGGCTTTGACCGGTTCAGGCCTGACGGCGGAGCCATTGCCGCTGGTCTACAACTTCACGGGAACGCTCATCGGCATGGTGCACTACATGCTGCCACTTTTTCTGCTGCCTGTTTATGCTGCGATGCGCGATATCGACCCAAATCTCATTCGCGCGGCTGCGAGCATGGGAGCCACTCTCAGGCAGGTCATCCGCACAGTCATTATGCCGCTTTCGGCGGGCGGCATCTTCTCGGGTTCGATCATCGTCCTCATCTACGCCATAGGTTTTTTCATCACGCCGGCGGTGCTTGGCGGCGGCAAGGTAAATCCGCTCTCTACCCGGATCGAGCGTACACTATCGACCTTTCAGGACTGGGGGTCGGCAAGCGTCCTGGGCATTCTGCTCCTCGTTCTTATGGCGCTGATCGGCGTGATGTTGCTGGCGGCACGCCGTCTGGTGGCCCGGAACACCATGGAAGCCTCCCATGCTTGAAGCCTATCCGCAAAACAGGCTCGCCCGGATTTTGCTCTGGAGCTTTGCCGCTCTTGTCATGGCATTTCTGATGCTGCCGACGCTCGTGGTGGTGCCGCTTTCCTTTTCGGCGTCGAATCTCCTCGAGTTTCCGCCGCACGCCTACTCATTGCGCTGGTACGAGAACTTCTTCGGCTCGGCAACGTGGATGGCCGCGCTGAGAACGAGTTTGATCCTTGGGACGTTGACGGCGTTGATCGCGGTGCCCTTCGCGCTGCTCGCCTGCATTTCAATGAATCGGCTGGGCGGAAAGACCGCTGCGGCCATCCAGAGCGTCCTGCTGACCCCCTCGATCACCCCAGGTATCCTGCTTGCGATCGGTCTCTTCTTTGTGTTGGCCGCACAACATCTGATCGGAACGCTATTCGGTGTGCTGGTCGGACATGTGGTGCTGGCCGTTCCGGTCGCCTGCATTGTGTTGCTACCCGCTCTCGCCCGCTTTGACTGGAACCAGGTTCAGGCGGCGCGCAGCCTCGGTGCAAACTGGGCCAGGTCCATTGGCGGAATCATCGTTCCGCAACTTCGGATCAGCTTGCTGTCGGCGACATTGATGGCGTTCCTGACTTCGCTCGACGAGTCGGTGATTTCGATCTTCATCGCAAGCGGTCGCAACAGCACGATGCCGAAGCTTATGTTCCTGTCGCTGCGCGATCAGATCGATCCGACCATTGCGGCGATCTCGACATTGTGGACCGTCATCGTCGTGGCCGTCGTCCTGATTGTGACCCTTCGCCAAAAATCCTGACCGAGACTGGAAACATGCCCACCAATTACCACGCAGCCGACGATCTGACGGATCATTCGACGGACATCCCTCAGGTAGGGTTGGCCATCATCACCGGGTCGGCAAACTGGGGGCTTGCCTTCCCGGAAGATGTCGAATTCGAGGGTGTGCGCACCTTGCGGCGCGACATGAGTTTTGAAACACCTTTCGGCCGCACCGACAACTGGAAGCTGCTCGAGTTCGACGCGTCGATTACTGCCGAAGGGAGAGCAAAACGCGCGCTGTGCATGTATTCGCATGGCAATCCCCGCGACCGTATCGACCATTCCTGCCATCGCCGGGCGTTCTGGGTATTGATGCGGGCGGGTGTACGGCAAGTTCTCGCCTGCTCGACCGTAGGCGCCGTCAACAAGGCGATCCAGCCGGGCGACATGGTCGTGACCGCCGACATCATCGAACTGACGCAGACCCCGTTTTCACTGCTTCCTGACCGTCAGAGCTTTGACTGTTCGGGCAAGCAAATCGTGTGTCCAAGATGTGCGGCGGTTCTGGTCGAAACGGCCCGCCGTCATTGGCCAGCCGAATGCCGCGTTTATGGCATCGAACAGCAGTTGGTGGCTGCCCATTGTTATGGGCCCCGGCTGACAACGCCTGCCGAAGCCTTGGCATATCGTGGCATGGGGGCGGATGTACTCAACCATTCCATCGCCCCTGAGGCGACCTTGTCGCGCGAGATCGGCGCGTGTTTCGTGCCTTGCGCGTTCGTGACGGCGGGCTTCAACGACTACATGGATCGCAATCGCCAGAAATTGCTGCAGGAGGACGTGCTGCCCAGTCTCTCCATGACTGCGTCGCGGGTCGCGCTGGAGACCGCCGCGCGACTTCCCGCTGATCCGGAATGCTCCTGTCACGGCTTGAAGTCGCCTCAGCCGAAAGAACGCTCCAGCCGGTTCTGAGACGACCTTGGTGCGCCGGATAGCTGAAGCTCTGCCACCGACCAAGAATCCCGAGGGCGCTGCATTGGGCGTGTTTGCGACGTTCGAAACGCTGAGGGCGGCGTTTGAGGATTAGGGTCAAAACTCAATCAGACTGGCTGCCGCCAATGGCCCAGATGGGCGGAACTTGCCGTTTGAATTAGTCGGCGGGAATGAGCACAGAGCGCCATGAGCGGAAGCTTAGCAGGAGTCACGCCAGCGCCCAGTTAGCGCTACGAAGCAGACCTTCAGCCTGTGCCGGAAGCGGGGCCCGGCTTACCAAGTGGCATATCCAGGAAGCGCGTCCCCCTCTTCAGCTAGGCACCGTTTTCGGCTCTACGCTATGCCTGCGCGACGAGCCCCTTCCTTAATCGCAGCGAGGGCCAGAGGATTGGTGACGGGATAGGTTCGGATGAAGTTCTCGACGGTGAACCTTGGAAACTCGACGGCAATCCGCCTGGCGATCGACTGCGCCTGCGCCGACTCTTCGAGCAGCGCGTGGCACAGGGCACGGAACATCAGAGTGACGGGAATATCCGGCGGACTTTGGCACAGCGACGACAGACTGTCGGCATAGCGACCGGCGACGAACCGCGCCCGGGCGAGCTGCGCGTAGTACCAACTCGGAGCCTGCGGATTGAGGCGAAGCGCCCGTTCGGCGAGAGCACAGCCTTCTTCCGGATTTCCACACACGAGAGCTCGGCTTGAGGCGAGCATCGACAGCACATCGGCGTCATTGGGTGCCAGGGCCAGCGCCCGGTCGTATTCCTCTGCGGCCCCGCTGATATCGCCGTCAATGGCGCGGAGAGCGCCCATGTAAAGGCGCGTCATCGGATCGGTAGGGTCGAGCGCCAGAGCCTTTTCCACGCATTCTCGCCAGCGCTCGACCGAAGCGGCTGAATCTGGCGTGAAGGCATTGAAGGCATCGACCGCATGTGCCAATCCCAACGTCATCCAGGCCCGCGCGAAGCCGGGGTCGAGTTCCACGGCGCGGGACAGCATGCGTATGGCTTCTGCCCTCGCATCGGTCGTGAATCTGTCGTGCAGTTCCACCCCGAGTAGATAGCAGTCGTAAGCACCCAGGCTCGAGGGAGGCTTCCGCCGAGCCACCTCACGCCCGAGATTGGCGAGCTTGCCGAAAGTGCCTGCCAGGGCGTTGATAACGTTCTGTGTGATGCTGTCCTGCATGAGAAAAAAATCATCGGTCGACTCGTCGAACCGCGCCGACCAAAGGTTGGCTCCGGTCCGGGTGTCGACCAGCTGCACCGCGACGCGGACACGCTGTCCGATCGCCTGGAGGGTGCCTTCCAGCAGGTAATCGGCGTTCAGTTCCCGTCCAACCGAGCGTGTGTCGCTCGCCCGTCCCCGATAGGACTGCATGGTCTGGCGCGAAATGACCGCAAGGTCGGGATAGCGCGCTAGGTCGCCGATCATGTCGGCCGACAGGCCGTCTGCCAGCCGCGTCCAGCCGTCGTCGGCGCTCAGGTTTTCGAACGGCAAAACCGCAATTACCGGCGGCTTACTGTCGTCGCCGGAAGAAAGGCGTGGTTTGGCACCGACGATCTTGCCCGCAGTAGCGGGGTCGATCAAGACACGGTACACGCGAACCGGTTCGGCGATACTTTTCATTTTCTGCACGCCGAGTGAGGCAAAGCCGATCGGCACCTTTCCCCTCACATGGTCGCAGGCGGTGGCGGAAATCGCGATTCCTCCAGGTTCCGCCAGCCCTTGCAGCCGATCGGCGATGTTCACCGCGTCACCGTGGATGTCGTCACCCTCAACGATAACATCGCCCAGATTGATGCCGATGCGGAAATCAAGCCGCCGTTCTGGCTTCGTGAAAACGTTCACCTCCGCCTTCTGTTGCTGGATTTCGACCGCGCAGCGTAGGGCGTCGACCACACTGTGGAACTCGACCAACATCCCATCTCCCATGGTTTTCACCAGTCGACCATGGTGCGCAGCGATCCTTGGCTTGAATACTTCGTTCAGGTCGGTTCGGAAAAGCGCACGCGTACCCTCGTCGTCGATCTGGCTCAAGCGGCCATAGCCGACGAGATCGGCAATCAGGACGGCTGCGAGATGACGTTCCATCCCCCAATCCTTCGCGGATTGTTACCCGCTTTCCAAGCTTACAGCAGGTCGCAGGTTGATGCCATTGCCGCCGCCCCTGAAAGACAGCTTTTCAGGTCTGTGTACTTTGCTGCATGAGAGCCCGAATGTCGGATAAGGGTTCAACTTGCGTCGTCAGGGCTCTCGGCGTCAAAGGTCCAAGAGAGTTCGAAGTCGGTCGTTCAGAGTGATTGCGTTTTGACTCCAGTGCGCCGCGCGTCATTGGACGCGCAAAGGACGCTATAACACTTTGAATTTTGCATGACCCTTTCCGAACCGGAGGTCAGCGCAGCAAAACCATGCCGGTTTCCGGGGGTCATGCCCTAAGGCAGCCTGAACCGGTATTCCGTCACGTGATGGTAGATCTGCCCGGGCCACAGCGTGGCTTGCGGGAAATACGGCCGGTTCGGCGCATCCGGCCAGATTTGCGGCTCCAGGCAGAAGCCCGAAAACGCCTTGTACTGGCGTCCGCCCAATCCAGGCGAGGACGGCGCCAGATACTGGCCGGTATAGAGCTGGACGCCCGGCTCGGTGGTCCAGAGCTCCATCTCGACGCCGGAATTCGCGCCTTGCGCCCACGACGCCTGCTTCAGCGGCCCGCGCGTCGACGCGAGGCAGAAATTCTGGTCATAGGGGAGCTGTTCGCCCTCGGTCTCCATGCGCAGCGGCCGCGCCTGGCGAAAGTCGAAGGGCGTGCCGTCGACCGGCTTTACCGTGCCTGTCGGAATGAGATCCGCGTCGACCGGCAGATAGGCGCCGGCATTCAGCATCAGCCGGTGATCGAGAATGTCGCCGGCGCCGCCGTCATCCAGGTTGAAATAGGAATGCTGGGTGAGGTTGCAGAGCGTCGGCTCCTCGCAGGTGGCGGTCAGTTCGACGCTGAGCGTGCCCGGGATCTTGAGCCGGTAGGTGCAGGTCACGTCGAGCGCGCTGGGAAAGCCCATCGTGCCGTCCGGGTCGTGCAGGGTCAGCGTGACAAAATCCCTGCCATGCAGCGAAACCGCCCAGGCCCGGCGCGAAAAACCTTGCGAACCGCCATGCAGCGTGTGCTTTTCGAGGAAATTGCGCTCAGTCTGATAGCGTTTGCCGGCAAGCGTGAAGCGGCCGTCGCGGATACGGTTGGCATAGCGCCCGACGACGGTGCCGAAGAAGGCGGTATCCGTCTCATAGTGCTCGAAACGATCATAGCCGAGCACCAGCGGCGCGTCGTGCCCGGCCAGACGCAGATCCTGGATGATCGCACCCAGCCCGATGATGTTGGCGGTGAGGCCGCCGCCACGGATGGTGAAGCGGCGGACGGCCTCGCCCGCCTGCGTCGTGCCGAAAACCTCGCCGTCCTTCATTGCCATGCTCGCAAGTTCATTGATCGATGCCAGCCTGGCCTTTCGAAGCGGCTCAGGGTCTTCTTCGGTATTACCGCATCAGGCTTCTAGAGACCAAGTCCGCCGATGCAGACATATTTGGTGTCGAGATAGTCCTCGATGCCCTGATGGCCGCCTTCCTTGCCGAGGCCCGATTCCTTGACGCCGCCGAACGGCGCTTCAGGGGTGGTGATGAGCCCTTCATTGACGCCGACCATGCCGTATTTGAGCCCTTCCATGACCCGGAAGGCGCGGCCGAGATCGCCGGTGTAGAAGTAGCAGGCCAGCCCGAACTCGGTGTCGTTGGCGAGTGCCACGGCCTCTTCCTCGGTCTCGAACTTGAATACCGGCGCCACCGGGCCGAAGATTTCTTCCTTCATGAAGCGCATCTTCGGCGTCGCATTGGCGATCACCGTCGGCTGGAAGAACGAGCCGCCGAGCGCGTGGCGCTTGCCGCCGGCGACGACCTTGCCGCCCTTGGCGGTAGCGTCGGCAATCAGCTCCTCGACCTTCTCCACCGCCTTTTCGTCGATCAGCGGTCCCTGCTGGACACCTTCCTCGAGGCCGGAACCGACCTTCAGCCCGTTGCTCGCAGCAGCCAGCTTTTCGACAAACTGGTCGTAGATGCCGGCCTGCACCAGGAAGCGGTTGGTGCAGACGCAGGTCTGGCCGGAATTGCGGTACTTGGCGGTGATGGCGCCGGCGACGGCCCGCTCGAGATCGGCGTCATCGAAGACGATGAACGGCGCATTGCCACCGAGCTCCATCGACACTTTCTTGACCGTCACCGACGACTTCTGGATCAGGATCTTGCCGACCTCGGTCGAGCCGGTGAAGGTGATCTTCTTGACCAGCGGGTTGGCACAGATCTCGTCGCCGATCTCGCCGGCAGCGCCGGTCAGGATATTGATCACGCCTTTGGGGAAGCCGACTTCCTCGGCAAGCGCGCCCCAGGCAAGGCCGGAGTAAGGCGTCTGCGACGCCGGCTTGACCACGGCGGTACAGCCGGCGGCAAGCGCCGGACCGAGCTTGCGGGCCAGCATCGAGGACGGGAAATTCCATGGCGTGATGGCGGCGATGACGCCGACCGGCTCCTTGGTCACCAGGATACGGCGGTCCGCCCAAGGCGACGGCACGACGTCGCCATAGGTGCGGCGGCCTTCTTCGGCGAACCACAATATGTAGGACGCGGCCGAGCCGATCTCGCCCTTCGATTCGAACAGCGACTTGCCCTGCTCGATGGTTAGTAGTTCGGCCAGCACGTCCTGATTGTCCATCATCGCGTCGTGCAGCTTGCGCAACAGCTTCGAGCGTTCGAGCGCGGTGGTCTTGCGCCACGTCTTGAAGGCAGCGTCGGCGGCCTCGATGGCGCGGCGGGTCTCGGCCTTGCCCGACTTCGGCACGGTGCCGATCTTGAGGCCGGTGGCAGGATTGTTGACGTCGACCGTCTGGCCTGAATCGGCCTGCACCCATTCGCCATTGATGAGATTGGCCTGCCGCATGAAATGGCTGGTTTTCTGAAGCATGATCTCGCCTCCGTTCGGCACCTGGCGGGCCGGTCGCTGATTTCGTGAATGGACGTGCGCGATAGCATCGCTAGAGCCACTGCTCTTAGCCCAGGGCAAGCCCCGCAAGCAATCACAAGATGGCATATAGGGTTTGGGCCAGCCAAAGCGAGAGGCGATGCAGCCGGGTTCTTATCCAAAAACCCGGGTTCTTATCCAAAAACCCGAGTTCTTATCCAAAAACATGGACGACCACTGTCAGCCAAAACGCAGTGGTCACGACCGCACAGGCGGTGGCGATGGTCATCTGGTTCGACGCCAGCGCCTGGCCGGTGTTGAACTGCACCGCGATGAGATAGGAATTGATGCCGGACGGCAACGCCGCAACCATGACCGCCACCTTGGCCGTCAATGGCGGCAGGCCGATCAGCCAGACCAGGCCGAGAACCAGCGCCGGCATTAGGAACAGTTTCAGCGCCGACAGCGCCAGCGCCGGCCTTACATTGCCGGAAATGCCGAAACGGCGCAGGCTGAGCCCCATGGCGAACAGCGCCACCGGGGCGGCCGTGCCGGCCAGCGCGTCGCTCAGCCGCGTCGCAAGCACCGGCAGCGGCGCACCGGTGAAGCGCCACGCCAGCCCGGCCAGTATGCCGATGATCAGCGGATTGATGAATACCCGCCTGAGAAAGCTCCTGACGACGCGGAGCGGATGCACAGGCTCGCTGCCGCCGCGGCCGAACATCTCGAAAAGGATGATCGAGGCCATCATCATCACCGGCAGGTGAATGGAGACGAGCAGTGACAGCACTTCGAACCCGGCCGGCCCGAACACGCCGATGATGAAGGGCGCGCCGAGCAGGACAACGTTGGAGTAGGACGACGACACGCCGCCGACGACGCCGGCGCGGGCGTCCCGCCCGAAGATGCGCGTAATGACCAGATGGCCGGCAGCCCAGGTAAGCGCCACCGCCGCGAAATAGGCGCCCCACAGCGACCACGGAGCCACGCCGTGGAAATCAGCCTTTACCATGGTCTGGAACAGCAAAAGCGGCATTGCCACGTTGATGGCGAATTCGGATACGCCCTCACCGCTCGCCGGCTTCAAATAGCCGGTCAACCCGGCAAGATAGCCGAGCCCGACAAGACTGAAGACGAAGAGGACGGTTTCGGTAAGCGGAGACATTTTTCCCGTGATAGGCGAGGCTCGGCGGCGGCGCAATCGCCCTTCCCTCGCGAATGTACCGGCCAACAATCCGGCCGCTCGGATCTTGCCCGAATTTGCTCATGGTTGGATGCCAGCGCTATAAAGGGTTGTTGGGGGAAACGCGGCGAATGGGCGCTGTCGGAAATCAGCACTTCTTCAAGCAGGCGTGGCTGACGGTTTTCGTCGGCGCCCTGCTTTGCCTGGTCACGACCTTGCTTCGCGCGGAGCCGGCGAGCCTCAAGGGCGTGGCGCTGATTGTCGGCCAGTCGAAATACCAGCACATAGCGGCTCTTCCCAACCCCGCCAACGACGCCCGCGACATCACCAAGATGCTGACCGATCTCGGCTTCGACGCGCGCAGCGTCACCGACCGCGACACGGCAAAGCTGAAGCGCGACCTCAAGCGTTTCGCCGAGGATGCAGAGGACGCCGACGTCGCCTTGATCTACTATTCCGGCCACGGCATCGAGGCCGGCGGCGACAACTATCTGGTGCCGGTCGACGCCGACGTTTCTTCATTGAAGGACGCCGATCAGGCCCTGGTGCCGATCTCCGCCGTCATGGACGAATTGAACACGACCGTGCCGGTAACGATCATGCTGCTCGATGCCTGCCGCACCAACCCGTTTCCGGCGGATGCAGTGCTGCGCCGGGCGCCGACGGCCTCGGCCTCGCCGATTGGCGCCGGTGGATTGGAGCCGGTGCGCGGCGCCAGGGCACTGGCAAACGCGACCGCGACGGAAAATCTGGGAACGGTGATCGGCTTTGCCGCCGAGCCGGGGCGGCCGGCACTCGATGGCATCGTCGGCGAAAACAGCCCCTACGCAGCGGCACTTCTGCGCCACCTAGCGGCAATGAAGGGCACCGAGTTCGGCTCGGTCATGCGCATGGTGACCGAGGAGGTCTATCTCGACGCCAAGGCAAGGCAGCGGCCATGGGTCAATGAAAGCCTGCGCCGGCTGCTCTATTTCGGCGTTGCACCGCAGGAGCCGACCGGCGACGACGGCCTGATCACCGGCGAGCGGCGGCAATTGCTGCTGACGATCGCCGAGTTGCCGAACCCCAAGCGGGCACAGGTCGAACTGGCCTCCCTGCAGGACGGCGTCCCGCTCGACGCGCTGTATGGCGTGCTGAAGGCGCTCGGCACCGAAAACATGCCGGAGGACCCCACCGATCTGCAAAAGCTGCTCGATGCGCAGGCCGAGCGCCTGAAGAAGATGATCTCCGAGCGCAACGCGCTGCGCACCGACGACCCCGAGATCAGCCGCCTCGTCGCCTCGGCCGACAAGGCGATCGGCCAGGGCGCCATCGTCACCGCGCGCAACTTCCTCGACCAGGCGGTGGGCCGGGTCGAGCAGGCCAGCGGCGTGGTCGATCGGGCGGAGGATCTGGTCAGGCAGAAGCGTCTTGCCGACGCGGCGATCTATGCCAGGCGCGCCGACGCTTCGGCGCTGGTCTTCGACTATCTGTCGGCCGCCAACGATTACGGCAAGGCCTTCTCGCTGGTCGAGAGATGGGACGACAGGCTGCGCTGGAACTACAAGAACCAGGAGGCGGAAGCGCTCAACGCGCATGGCAGCGCCACCGGCGATAGGCAAGCGCTGCAGCACGCCATCGACGCCTACCGCGTCATCCTGAACTTCATCCCCAACGGCGAGCAGAACCGCGACTGGGCGATCACCCGCAACAACATGGCGGTGGTGCTGCAGACGATCGGCGAGCGCGAGCGCCAAATCGACCGGCTGGAAGAGGCAGCGAACATCTTTCGCGATTCGCTTGCCGTGTTCGAGCGCGAGAAAGACGACATCAACTGGGCGGCCGCCCAGAATAACCTGGCCAATGTGCTGTTGAAGATCGGCGAACGCGAGAGCGACCCGAAACGCCTGAACGAGGCGGTGGTGGCGATGCGCGCCACGCTGGAGAAGCGGCCGCGCGACAAAGTCCCGCTGGATTGGGCCGCCTCGCAAAGCAACCTTGGCCTTGCGCTTTACGCGCTTTCGGAGCGCGAACCGGACGGCGAGCGCCTGACCGAGGCCGAGGCCGCCTACCGGCTGGCGCTTGAAGAATATACGCGCGAAAAGGCGCCCGTTCAGTGGGCGATGGTCCAGAACAACCTCGGCAATACGCTGGTGTCTCTGGGCACGCAACGCAAGGACAAGGCAAAAATCGACGAGGCAGCCGACGCCTTCCGCGCCGCGCTCGAAATCCGCACACGCGATACCTTCCCGCTCTCCTGGGCGAGCAGCCGTCTCAATCTGGGTAACGCGCTGAGCAGTGCTGCCCGTTTCGATCTCGGCACCGGCCTGCTCGAAGAGGCGGCTGCCGCCTATGGCGACGCGCTGACCATATTCACACGCCAGCGTTTTCCGACGGATTGGGCTTCGGCGGAGAACAATCTCGGCTCGATCTACCAGACGCTCGGCCAGCGCACGCGCGATCCTGCCAGGCTTGAGCAATCGGCTGCTGCATACCGGGCGGCACGGCGCGTCTATACCAAAAAGGAGTTTCCGCTCGACTGGGCGATGACCCACTACAATCTCGGCAACACGCTGCAACTGCTCGGCGGCGTGACCGACAAGCCGGTGCATTACGAGGCGGCGATCGAGGCCTATCGCGATGCACTGCGCGAATACAAGCGCGAGACGACGCCGCGGCAATGGGCACTGGCGCAGGCCGGCCTCGGCTCGGCGCTGCAATGGCTGAGCATGAGCGAGGCCGATCCCGGCAAACTGGCCGCATCGATCGCCGCGCGCCGGGCAGCGCTGGAGGTGCTGACCTTCGAGACCTCGCCCGTCGACTGGGCAAACGCGCAGAACGGCATCGGCATGAGCCTGATCAATCTCGGCAATCTCGAACGCACCGGCAAATATCTGGACGAAGCCGAAGCCGCCTTCGAGGCAACGCTCAAGGTCTTCACCCGCGAAAGCCAGCCGATGCAATGGGCCTTCGAGCAGAACAATCTCGGCGACGTCCACTGGAACCGCGGCAGCTATGGCGGCGGCAATGCCGAATACCAAAAGGCGATCGAATTCTTCGAAAACGCCAAGCAGGGCTTTACCGAAGCCGGCTACACACTCCCGATCCCGCTGACCGACCGCAAGATCGATCTGGTGAAGAAGCAGATAGCGAAGAAATAGGCGTTTCGGCCGCAGGTTGCACTCGGCTTGTCTTTCAGCCGGCTTTGCCGTCCCTATATGCCGGTCACCGGGGACCTGCCTGCCGGTCACCCGAAAAGGATGTCTGATGCTTCGATTTGTGCTGGCGCTGCTGTTGCTTGCCGTTTCCGCCACAGCCCATGCGACGGAAGCCGGCTGGGCGCTGCTGCGCGACGGCGGGCATGTGGTCCTGCTTCGCCATGCCATGGTCACAGGCACCACCGATGCGGCCAATTTCGACCTCGGCAAATGCGCCACCCAGGTCAATCTCTCGGAGCGCGGCAAGCAACAGGCGCGCAAGATCGGCGCGCTGTTTGGCGCCCGCGCCGCACCGGTCGAGCGCGTGCTGTCCAGCCGCTATTGCCGCTGCCTCGAGACCGCCCGCATTGCTTTCGAAAGCGAACCGGAGCCGTTCGCACCGCTTGACCTGCTGAAGACCGACGAAAAGGAGAAGGCCGCCCAGATCGCTGCGATCCTGGCCGAGATCCGCGGCTATTCCGGCTCCGACAATCTGGTCATGGTCACGCATCTCGAAAACATCAAGGAATTGACCGGCATCTCGCCGCGTGAAGGCGAAGCCGTGGTCGTCGAGCCGCAGGGCGACGGCCTGCGCGTGCTCGGCCGCGTTACCTTCTGACCGGGCCGGAGCCGGTTGAAGTGAAAATCTAGCGCTTGGTACCTTAAGCCGAATACCGGTTCCGACCCGCGATGAGGTCTTGGTCGAGTCCAAGGTCGACATTGACCTTAGTCAGGAGCAACGAGCGCTTTTAACGAAAGCGAATGCGATGCTACCGTCGCATCAGGACTTCAGAGCCGTGACAACGGGCAGGTTTTCGTCCTTACTTTGCCGGCCGGAGCCTCAGCGGCCGAAAAAAGGCCCGGATGTCCTCGACCAGGAGTTCGGGTTGCTCAATCGCCGCGAAATGTCCGCCTTTCGGCATGTCGGTCCAGCGCTCGACACGGAAGACTCGCTCGACCCAGGAGCGAGGTGGCATAGGAAGCTCTCGAGGGAAGACTGCAACGCCGAGGGGCGGTGTTATTCGCTCCCTTGGCCCGAAGATCAGGGGGCAGAGCCGGTTCTCTTTGTAAATCCGGAGCGAGGCCTCGATCGTGTTACCGAACCAGTAGAGCGAGATGTCTGTAAGCAGCGTGTCTAGAGGGATGGCGCGTTCGAGTTCGCCTTCGCAGTCGCTCCAACTGCGGAACTTCTCGGCAATCCATGCGGCTAGCCCGATTGGGGAATCTGTCAGTGCAAAGGCTAGCGTCTGGGGCTTGGTCCCCTGCAGAAAAGCGTAGGCCCCCTCCGTTGCGGCGAAATTCGCCACACTGTCGAGGAATGCCTTCTCCTCCGGCGTGACAGGTGGGTCGTCGCGACCGAGGGTCGGGCGGAAACTGCCTGGAATGTAATTCAGGTGCAATCCGATAAGGTCGTCCGGGTAAAGCCGAGCGAGCCAGGTCGAGACGCCTGCGCCGATGTCGCCACCTTGTGCGGCGAAGCGATCATATCCCAGTTCGCGCATCAGCCCCCGCCACAGCTTCGCGACATGCTTTGAGCTAACGCCGGCCTGACGCGGCGGGGACGAGAAGCCGAAACCCGGAAGCGACGGTGCGACGACATCGAAGGCGTCATCGGCATCCCCGCCGTATTTGGCAGGATCCGTGAGCAGCGGAATGACATGCTCGAACTCGGCGAAGGAGCCGGGCCAGCCATGAGTGAGGATCAACGGCAAGGGCGCTGACCCCTTTCCTTTCTGGTGAACGAAATGGATGTCGCACCCGTCTATCGTGACCCTAAACTGAGGCAACAGGTTCAGACGTTTTTCGTGATCGCGCCACCTGAAATCGTATTCCCAGTAACGTGAAAGCTTCCTGAGGAAATCAACGTCAGTACCGTCCTCCCATCCGTATGCGAAGATCGACGACGGCCATCTTGTCGCTTGGATACGACGCTGTAGGTACTCGATCTGTTCATCCGGGATGTTGATGTGGAAGGAATGAATGGCCACGGGTGTTGCTCCGATCAGCGGCGAAGAATTGTCCCATCAAGGCACAGAACGAAGGAAAACTCACTGAGCGACCGCTTTGTCCGCTACTTGCTCGCTCCCATCTACGAGACGAAGGTAACATTCCACCCTTGGTGGCAATTCGTTTAAGTTGCCCGGCGTCAGATTTTCACCGCTACCTGCCAAGCGTCGACATGGAGCTTCCATCCCTCGATCATGTCCGCGAACGCGTCCTCCGTCAGTTCGGACAGATACGATGCTCCTGCCGGGCTCAAGGCCGTGAACGCATAGGTAATCGACGCCTCCGTGCCTCCGTTAGTGGTCGGTCGGCAGGCCACCTCGACAAATCCGACACGCCAATCCGGCGTAACGCGAGCATAGCGGATGCGATGCGCCAGCCGTCCACCCAAGGGTCTCTCCGATCGGCGTGAACAGCGGAAAGACGCGGTCGATCGGCCCCGAAAGCACAATGCTGTGGCTGCGCGCAAGATGGCTCGTCATCCGCCCTCCCCGCCGGTTTCCGCCGGACGGTGGCTGTCCGCTGCGGCAAGCTCCATTTCGTAGATGCGCTTCAATTGGCCGATTGTTTCCAGGGTCGCCGCGGAGAACGGCGTCCGGCCTTCGAAAGCATGCAGCACGATGCCCTCGATGAGGTCACCCGGGCTCATGTCGCGATGCTCAGCCAGGGCCTTGAGCACCTTCACCAATCGTTTTTCCAGGCGCACCCCGGTCTGCACGCGTTCTATGGTCATAGATCTTTGTACCATGGTACATTGGTACACCCAATGATCAGAGATGGGACGGTTTCGGCATATCGCCAGGGGTTGCCAGCGACCCCTATTGCTCTGCCTGGGCAGCAATCCCATCTGCGCGCGGCGTATCAGGCCTTTTCCTGCCCGGAAAAACCGATTAGACAGCCCAAAACACATGCGGACAGATTCCGCCCGCAATCGAAGGAAAAGCCCTTGTCCACCACGTTCGACAAAGTCGCCAAGATCATCGCCGACACCAGCGAGATCGACATCGAGACGATCACGCCCGAAAGCCACACCATCGACGATCTCGGCATCGACAGCCTCGACTTCCTCGACATCGTCTTTGCCATCGACAAGGAATTCGGCATCAAGGTGCCGTTGGAAAAGTGGACGCAGGAGGTCAATGACGGCAAGGCTTCGACCGACGACTATTTCGTCATGAAGAACCTGTGCGCCAAGATCGACGCGCTCGTCGCCGCCAAGAACGCCACGTGAACACAGCGCCTGACGCGCCCGACCCACAACAGCCTCCCATGAACCCCCACGACGTCGTCATATCAGGCATCGGCCTTGTCTCGTCACTGGGCGAGGGTCCGGATGCGCATTGGCAAAAGCTCGTCCAGCCACGGCTTGAGCCGGTTCTGGAGGCCTCGCGCTTCTCGCCCTATACGGTCCATCCGCTGCCGGAGATCGACTGGAACCTGCAGATCGCCAAGCGTGGCGACCAGCGGCAGATGGAGACCTGGCAGAGGCTCGGCACCTATGCAGCCGGCCTTGCGCTCGACGATGCCGGCATCAAGGGCAATGACGAACTCTGCGCGACCATGGACATGGTGGTGGCCGCCGGCGGCGGCGAGCGCGACGAGGCGGTCGATGCGGCCATTCTCGCGGCATCGGAAAGCCGCAATGACCGCGACGTGCTGCTCAACGAGAAGCTGACCACCGAATTGCGTCCGACGCTGTTTCTGGCACAGCTTTCCAACCTGCTCGCCGGCAACATCTCGATCGTCCACAAGGTGACGGGGTCGTCGCGCACCTTCATGGGCGAGGAAGGTGCGGGCGTTGCCGCCGTCGAGACGGCGGCCGCGCGCATCCGCTCCGGCCAGTCGACGCATATTCTGGTCGGCGGCGCTTTCCAGACCGAACATTCCGACATGCTGCTCGGCTATGAACTGGCCGGCTACCTGCATCGCGGTCCGTGGCGGCCGGTCTGGCAGAGGCAAGGTGCCGAAGGCGGCGGCGTGGTGACCGGATCCGGCGGCGCGTTTCTCGTCCTGGAGCAGCGCGAGCATGCGGAAAGCCGTGGCCGGAAGATCTATGCGGAGCTCGGCCCGGTCCTGTCCGGTCGCGCCAGGCGCCGGCGGGACGAACTCGACGGCGAGATCGCCGTGCTGTTGAAGCAAGCCGCATTGCCGAATGGCGAGCTGCTCGCGATCTCCGGCGCTTCGGGCGCCCATGCCGCGACCGCCGCCGAGAAATCGGCGCTCGACGCCAATCCGGCGATCGTCGCACGCGGCTTTTCGACGCTGACCGGCCACATGAAGGAAGCGCAGTTCCCCTTTGCCGTGGCGCTGGCGGCACTGGCTGTCGACCGCAAGGCCGCCTATCCTGTCTTCGACGCCACAGTCGAAAAACCGTTTGCCGGTGCCCCGAAGACCGTCCTTGCAACGGCGATCGGCTATCACCAATTCGAGGGCATGGCGCTGATCAAAGCCGCCTAGAGCATCGGACCGAAAAGTGTGGCGCGGTTTCGGGCGATCCGACGCTCCAAGAGAAACAGGTTTTTGGACAACAAATGGCCAATCTGAACGACCACATGGGCAGGCCCATCGTCGCCGTCACCGGCATCGGCGTGGTGACGTCGCTCGGTGTTGGCAAAACCGACAATTGGGCGGCACTTACCTCAGGCAAATCCGGCATCCATCCAATCACCCGCTTCCCGGTCGATCATCTCAACACCCGCATCTCCGGCATGGTCGATTTCCTGCCGTCGAGCTCCAAGGGCGCCAGTCTCCTCACCTATGAGCTTGCCGAAACCGCCGCCCAGGAAGCGATGTCGGAGGCGGGCCTCGATGCCGGCGATTTCGGCGGACCGCTGTTCCTCGCTTCGCCGCCGGTCGAGCTCGATTGGAGCGAGCGCTTTTCGCTCTACAATTCCGACACGCCCAATAATTCAGACAGGCACGACACCGGTGCAGAGAGGCTGCTGCGGGTAGCGCGCGGCCTCAGGGAACTCGACATCTTCGAGACCACCCAGTTCGGCTCGATTGCCGACCGGCTTGCCGACCGTTTCGGAACGCGCGGCCTGCCGATCACGCTGTCGACAGCCTGCGCTTCGGGCGCCACCGCGATCCAGCTCGGCGTCGAGGCGATCCGCCGCGGCGAATGCGACAGGGCGCTGTCGATCGGCGCCGACGGCTCGGCGACCGCCGAGGCGCTGATCCGCTTCTCGCTTCTGTCGGCGCTCTCCACCCATAACGACATCCCCGAAAAGGCCTCAAAACCCTTCTCCAAGGATCGCGACGGCTTCGTGCTGGCCGAAGGCTCGGGCGCCCTTGTGCTGGAATCGCTGGAGGCAGCACTTGCCCGCGGCGCCACCGTTCTCGGCATATTGCGCGGCTGCGGCGAAAAGGCCGACGACTTCCATCGCACCCGCTCCAAGCCGGACGGTTCGCCGGCGATCGCGGCGGTGCGCGCCGCTCTTGCCGATGCCGGCCTGAGCGAGGACGGGATCGATTATGTCAACGCCCATGGCACCTCGACGCCCGAAAACGACAAGATGGAGCATTTGTCGCTGTCGACGGTGTTCGGCGAGCGGATCTCGTCAATGCCGGTCTCGTCGAACAAGTCGATGATCGGCCATACCCTATCGGCTGCCGGTGCTGTCGAGGCCGCATTTTCGCTGATGACGATGCGCGAAAGCATCATTCCGCCGACCATCAACTACGACAATCCCGACCCGGCAATCGTGCTCGACGTGGTGCCGAACACCAAGCGCAACGCCGAGGTCGGCACCGTCCTGTCGAACTCCTTCGGCTTTGGCGGCCAGAACACCTGCCTTGTCATGGCGCGGGAACCGGTCTAAGCGACCGTTCCGCTCTAGCACTGTTGTCGTGCGCATGGTCCTTTCCGAAACGGTTCTCGGTCATGCGCAACCTGGGATCTGGCATGCGCGCATTGCAACTTATCGAGGATCGCCGGCTTGAAACGGTGGACCTGCCGCCACCGCCGCCGCCTTTGCTCGGCGAGGTGACACTGCGCATCAAGGCCGTGGCGCTGAACCATATCGACGTCTGGGGCTGGCGCGGCATGGCCTTCGCCAAGCGCAAGCTGCCGCTGGTCGTCGGAGCCGAGGCCTCCGGCGAGGTCGAGGCGGTCGGCCCCGGCGTTTCCAGCCTCCTGCCCGGACAGTTGGTGTCGATCTATGGCGCCCGCACCTGCGGTCTTTGCCGCGCCTGCCGCGAAGGCCGTGACAATCTCTGCGAGCATGTCTCGGGCGTTCACGGCTTCCATCTCGACGGCTTTGCGCAGGAAAAGATCAACCTGCCGGCGCGCCTTCTGGTCCCCGCCCCGCCAGGCGTGAGCGAAATCGGCGCGGCGGTGGCGCCTGTCACCTTCGGCACGGTCGAGCACATGCTGTTCGACAATGCCCGGCTGCAGCCCGGCGAGACGATACTGGTCCATGCCGGCGGCTCCGGCATCGGCTCCGCCGCGATTCAGCTGGCCAAGAAGATGGGCTGCACGGTCATCACTACCGTCGGCTCGAACGACAAGATCGACAAGGCCAAGGCGCTCGGCGCCGACCACGTCATCAATTACCGCGACGACCGCTTCGAAGGCGTCGTGCGCAAGCTGACCAAGAAGAAGGGCATCGACGTGGTGTTCGAGCATGTCGGCGCCGACACCTTTGCCGCGTCCATGCTGTGCCTCAAACGCGGCGGTCGGCTGGTCACCTGCGGCTCGACGTCCGGCGTGTCGACGCAGATCAATTTGATGCAGTTGTTCCAGCAGCAGCTGAAGCTGCTCGGCTCGTTCGGCTGCCGCATGGAAAACATGGCCGACGCCATGCAGAAGATGGCGGCGGGCCTGGTCGCGCCGGTGATCGACACCGAGGTCGGCTTCGACGGCATCGATGCGGCGCTGAAGCGCATGGAAGGCCGCGACGTCTTCGGCAAGATCATCCTGCGCGTCGGCTGAAATGATCGGCAACGCCTTCAGGAAGATCCGCAGGGACCTGGGATTCCGCTATGGCAGGCGGCTTCGCCAGTTCAACTACTGGCTGGTCGCGCGGGTCGCTATGATCATCATCTCCGCGCTGCGCCTGCTGCCGCCCGACAGCGCGCTCAATTTCGCCGACCGCGCTGCCCGCCGCATCGGCCCTTGGGTAGCGCGCCATCAGGTTGCGGTCGACAATCTGCGCCAGGCCTATCCGGAAAAAAGCGATGCCGAGATCGAAGCGATCGCTTCCGATATGTGGGGCAACATGGCCCGCCTGGCCGCCGAATACATCTTTCTCGATGCTTTGTTCGACTACGATCCCGCTGCGACGAAGCCGGGCCGTGTCGAGGTCAAGGGCGTGGAGCATTTCGTGCGCATTGCCGGCGAGGACAAGCCGCATATCGTCTTCACTGGGCATCTCGGCAATTTCGAGCTGCTGCCGGTGGCTGCGGCGACCTTCGGCATGAACATCACGGCGCTGTTTCGCCCGCCCAACAACCCTTACCTCGCCGAGTACATCCTCTCGACCCGCCGCTCGAGCATGGGATCGCTGCTGCCGTCTTCGACCGGTGCCTCGTTCGCACTTGCGGCCATCCTCGAGAAAGGCGGCAATATCGGCGTGCTGGTCGACCAAAAATTCACCGGCGGGCTCGAGACGACATTCTTCGGCCGCCCCTGCGAGAGCAACCGGGTCCTCGGCACCCTGGCGCGGCACTACGATTGCGATGTCTACCCGGCGCGCTGCGTACGCCTGCCGAACAACCGTTTCCGGCTCGAGATCGAGGACAAGCTCACCTTGCCGCGCACCGCCGGCGGCAGTGTCGACGTCCGCGCCACCACCCAGCTTCTCAACGACGTGGTCGAGCGCTGGGTGCGCGAAGACCCCGGGCAGTGGATGTGGTTCCACAAGCGCTGGGAGATCAGCGGCCGCAAAAAGCGTCGGCCAGCGACAATGCGCGACAAACCCGCCTGAGCGCACCATCTTTTTTGGGTGCAAGCCTTATTTTGTTCTTGCTTTGTGCCGGCAGCTATGCTACTAATTTCGATATGGTGCTATTTGGCCCCAACGAACCCGCCGCTCCGGCGGGTTTTTTATTGCGGGCCGAGGAGCAGGCCCTAATTCGTCACGAGAATCCGCGTATTGCCGAAGCCGGCTTCGCGCACCATCGAATAGAACGCGGCGGCGTTGCTGGGGTGGAGGCGCACACAGCCATGCGATGCCGGGCGCCCCAATTGCCGGATCGCGCCGGTGCCGTGGATGGCATAGCCGCCGCGGAAGAACACCGAATAGGGCATCGGCGACATGTCGTATTTGCGCGAATACCACATCCGGGCCGTCCGCTGTGGCCGGTAACTGCCGCGCGGCGTGATGTAGCCCTTGCGGGCGGTGGAAACGCTCCACCGATAATACGAAAGCCCGTATCTTACCGTCATCGTCTGTGAGGAAATATCGATGTTCGCGACCAGACTGGCCGCACGGCTCTCGAACGACGAACCGAACAGCATCGCTACCAATGCCGCTGCCATGAGAACAGTGTTTTTCATGCAATCAAACCCCTTTGATGCCCTTTGATGCCCCTTGCCTGCCTGCCCTCGCGCTGTTCTCCAGCGTTTTGATGGCAAGCCAGCGAGCTAACACCTACTCCCTGACGATTTCACCAATCCAAAGCAGCGAATTTGAACGATTTCCCGCAATAGTTGCCGTAACGACACGCAATCGCCTCGCAATTCGCCATCGGGCTTGCAAAACCCCCTCATCCGCTGCTCAATTCGCCGAATGAACGAACCGAACGAACGGCTCCTCAAGGCCATCGATGACCGAGCCGATGATCTGGTTGCACTGACTGCGGATCTGATCCGCTTTCCAACCATCAATCCGCCCGGCGAAGCCTATCGGCCATGTGCCGAATACATTGGCGAGCGGCTGAAGAAGCGTGGTTTTGAGATCGAATTCATCCGTGCCGAGGGCACGCCCGGCGACACTGACCGTTACCCGCGCGTCAACGTCGTTGCCCGCTTCGATGGCCGGGCGCCGGGTGCTTGCGTGCACTTCAATTCGCATATCGACGTCGTCGAGCCCGGCGACGGCTGGAGCCTCGATCCGTTCGCCGGCATCGTCAGGGATGGCAAGGTCTATGGCCGCGGCGCATGCGACATGAAAGGCGGGCTTGCCGCCTCGATCATCGCCGCTGAAGCCTTCATGGAGGTGTTTCCCGATTTTCCCGGCGCCATCGAGATTTCGGGGACGGTCGACGAGGAGTCCGGCGGCTTTGGCGGCGTCGCGCATCTGGCCAAGCTCGGCTATTTCTCCAGGCCGAAGGTCGACCACGTCATCATTCCCGAGCCGCTCAACAAGGATCGCATCTGCCTTGGCCATCGCGGCGTCTGGTGGGCGGAAATTGAGACCAAGGGCGAGATCGCGCACGGCTCGATGCCGTTCCTCGGCGACAATGCGGTGCGCCATATGGGCGCCGTGCTGCGCGCCTTCGAAGACGAATTGTTTCCGGCGCTCGACCGCAAGATGACGCGCATGCCGGTCGTGCCCGAAGGCGCAAAACGCTCGACCATGAACATCAACTCGATCCATGGCGGCCAGACGGAGGATTTCCGGCCCGGCCTGCCCTCGCCCAACGTGCCCGATTTCTGCCGGCTGACCATCGACCGCCGCTTCCTGCTCGAAGAGGATCTCGCTGCGGTCAAGAGCGAGGTGACCGATATCCTCGAACGGCTGAAGCGCGAGCGCAAAAAGTTCGATTACGAAATCCGCGATCTGATGGAGGTGCTGCCGCTGATGACCGAGCGCGACGCGCCGGTAGTTAAGGCGGTCGCGCAAGGCATCATGGAGATATTCGACCGCGAACCGGATTACGTGATTTCGCCCGGCACCTACGACCAGAAGCACATCGCCCGGATCGGCCACATCTATGACTGCATCGCCTATGGCCCGGGCATTCTCGATCTCGCCCACCGGCCCGACGAATGGGTCGGCATTGCCGACATGCTGGACTCGGCAAAGGTGATGGCGATCGGCCTCGGCGTGCTGCTGAGGGGCGCCGGCCCGCCATGATCCGGCCATGGGCGGAAAAACATTCCTCCCGGCGTCGGCACACGGTACGAAACGCAATTTACTCGGCGGCGAATTCACGCTTCTATCCGCCCGGGTTTGAGGACGTGTTTTAGACATGGGGAGTTGCACGATGAAATTGTGGAAAACCATTCTGGCCGCCGCGGCGCTGGCGTTGGCCGCCGGAACCTCGGCGATGGCCGCGCGCACCGACCTGGTCATCGGCATTACGCTCGAACCCCCGCATCTCGACCCGACCGCGGGTGCCGCCGCGGCAATCGACGAGGTACTCTATGCCAATGTCTTCGAGGGCCTGACCCGCATCGGCCCGAACGGCGAGGTGCTGCCCGATCTCGCGCAAAGCTGGAGCATTTCCGACGACGGCAAGGTCTACATTTTCAAGCTGCATACAGGCGTGAAATTCCATGACGGCACCGACTTCAACGCCGACGACGTGAAATTCTCGCTCGACCGTGCCCGCGCCGACAATTCCGTCAACGCGCAAAAGGCCCTGTTTGCCGCCATCGACAAGGTCGAGGTCGTCGATCCCGCGACGGTGAAGGTCACGCTGAAGAACCCGCAAGGCTCGTTCCTCTACAATATGGGCTGGGGCGACGCGGTGATCGTGGCGCCTGAGACAGCCGACACCAACAAGGAAAGACCGATCGGCACCGGCCCGTTCAAGTTCCAGAACTGGGCCAAGGGCTCATCGATCACGCTGGTCAAGTCGGACAATTACTGGGGCGCCCCGGTGTTCCTCGACAAGGCCGAGTTCCGCATCATTCCGGATGCCGCCGCCGCCGTTCCGGCGCTGCTTTCCGGCGACGTCCAGGCCTTTCCGTTCTTTGACCCCGACAGCGTCGCCCAGGTCAAGGACGACCCGCGCTTCAAGGTGGTGATCGGCTCGACCGAGGGTGAAACCATCCTGTCGATCAACAACAAGAAGCCGCCCTTCGACAAGCTGCAGGTCAGGCAGGCGATTTCCTTTGCGCTCGATCGCAAGGCGATCATCGACGGCGCCTCGGCCGGCCTCGGCGTGCCGATCGGCTCGCACATGTCGCCCGCCAGCAAGGCCTATGTCGACTTGACCGGCCTCTATCCGCACAATGTGGAGAAGGCCAAGGAATTGCTGAAGGAAGCCGGCCTGGAGAATGGCTTCAAGGCGACGCTGAAGCTGCCGCCGCCCTCCTATGCGCGGCTTGGTGGCGAGATCATCGCCTCCGAGCTTCGCGAAATCGGCATCGATCTCGAGATTATCCCGGTCGAATGGGCGCAATGGCTGGACCAGGTCTTCACCAAGAAGGATTACGACCTGACCATCGTTTCCCACACCGAGCCCAATGACATCGATATCTATTCGCGCAAGGACTATTACTTCAACTACGACAATCCGGCCTTCGACAAGATCATCGACGAGCTGAACCTTACCTCCGACGAGGCCAAGCGCACGACGCTGCTCGGCGAGGCGCAGAAGGTCCTGGCCGATGACGCCGTGGTCGGCTTCCTCTACGAACTGCCGAAGGTCGGCGTCTGGGACGCCAAACTGCAGGGCCTGTGGGAAAATGCCCCGATCCAGGCCAACGACCTGACCAAGGTGAAGTGGACGGATTGATCGCTGACAGAAAGGCGAAAGTTGCACTCCGTCACACCCCCCTCTGTCCTGCCGGGCATCTCCCCCTCAAGGGGGGAGATTGAGCCCTCACCGCCGCTTTCGCTAGCCACTAGCGTTGCAGGGACAGTGCCGGCGTGGAAACTGCCAATCTCCCCCCTTGAGGGGGAGATGTCCGGCAGGACAGAGGGGGGTGGGCGGGAACGCAAGCTTCGCCCGGTTTTTGCGTCCGGCAACACAGCGGTTCCTCAACGTCCATGACCGCCTACCTCCTCAAGCGCCTCGCCATCGCCGTCGTCACGCTGGTTCTGGCCTCGATGGTGGTCTTTGCCGTGCTGGAGATCATTCCCGGCGACCCGGCGCGGCTGATGCTTGGCCTGAACGCCAGCGCCGACCAGATCGAATTGCTGCGCAACCAGATGGGTCTCAACGCTCCCGTCGTGCTGCGCTATCTGCATTGGGCCGGCGGCTTGCTGAGCCTCGATTTCGGCCGTTCCTATACCTATTCGGTGCCGGTCATCGATCTGGTCCGTGAGCGTCTCGTCGTCTCGCTGCCGCTGGCGCTGATGGCGCTGGCGCTGTCCACAGTCATTGCCATCCCGGTCGGGCTGTTTTCCGCCAGCCGGCGCGGCCGGGCCGGCGACACGGTTGCGATGGGCGCCGCCCAGCTTGGCGTCGCCGTGCCCAATTTCTGGTTTGCGCTGATGCTGATCTATCTGTTCGCCGTCTGGCTGCGGCTGGTGCCGGGCGGCGGTTTTCCCGGCTGGGGCGCCGGCGTCTGGCCGGCGCTGAAGTCGCTGCTCCTGCCGGCGGTCGCCCTCGCTCTGCCGCAGGCGGCGATCCTCGCCCGGGTCACCCGCTCGGCGCTGATTGAAGTGCTGAATGAGGATTACATCCGCACCGCCCGCGCCAAGGGCCTGCCCTATCGTCTTGTCTTGTGGCGGCATGCGCTGCGCAACGCCTTGATCCCGGTGGTCACCATTCTAGGCCTGCAATTCGCCTTCCTGCTTGCCGGCACCATCATCATCGAGAACGTCTTCTATTTGCCCGGCCTCGGCCGGCTGGTGTTCCAGGCAATCAACCAGCGTGACCTGATCGTGGTCAAGAGCGTCGTCATGCTGCTGGTTGCCGCCGTCATCATCGTCAATTTCGTTGTCGATCTCTCCTATGCGGTGGTCGATCCGCGCCTGAGAGGCAGGCAATGACGCTGCACATCGACATCCCCGACGAGAACCTTGCCGGCATCCTGGCCAAGGCGTTTCGAAACCGTTCGTTCCTCGCCGGCTTCGTCGTCACCGCACTGGTGGCTGCGGTCGCGATCCTCTCCTTCGTGTGGACGCCTTACGACGTCACCAGGCTGGTCATTTCCGACAAGACCCAGGCGCCGTCGCTGGCGCACTGGTTCGGCACCGACCATTTCGGTCGCGACATCCTGTCGATGATCATGGTTGGCGCCCGCAACTCGATTGCCGTGGCGCTGGTGGCGGTCGGCATCGGCATGGGCGTCGGCGTGCCGCTCGGCGCCTTTGCCGCGGCGCGTGGCGGCATCGCCGACGACGTGCTGATGCGGCTGAACGACCTGGTCTTCGCCTTTCCGGCGCTGCTTTCGGCAATCATGATCACCGCCATCTTCGGGCCCGGCGCGTTCAACGCCATCATCGCCATCGGCATCTTCAACATCCCGGTGTCCGCGCGCGTCGCCCGCGCCGGCGCCCTGGCGATCTGGCCGCGCGAATTCATCCTCGCCGCCCGCGCCGCCGGCAAAAGCAGGACGCTGATCAGCATCGAACATGTGCTGCCCAACATCGCCACGCTGCTGCTGGTGCAAGGGACCATCCAGTTCGCGCTGGGCATACTGGCCGAAGCCGGGCTTTCCTACGTCGGGCTGGGCACCCAGCCGCCGATGCCGAGCTGGGGCCGCATGCTGTTCGACGCCCAGACGCGCATGGTGGTGGCGCCGTGGATGGCGATCTTTCCGGGCATGGCGATCGTCATCACCGTGCTTGGCCTGAACCTGCTCGGCGACGGTATCGCCGACATCCTCGATCCGAAATCGCGGCGGCAGCGATGAGCCTGCTCGAGATCGAGAAGCTGTCGCTGACCATCGGCGGCACCCGTATCCTCAGAGACGTCGAGCTTTCCGTCGCGCCGGGCGAAATGATGGGGCTGGTCGGCGAATCCGGCTCCGGCAAGTCGATGACTGCGCTCACCGTGATGCAGCTCTTGCCCTGGGCGGCACGCGCCAGCGGACGCGTTACCTTCGACGGCATCGATATTCTGGCGGCGAGCGAGGATCAGATGTGCGCGCTACGCGGCGACGACATCGGCATGGTGTTCCAGGAGCCGATGACGGCGCTCAACCCGGTCAAGACCATCGGCGAGCAGGTTGCCGAGGGTATTCGCTGGCACACCAGGGCGAGCCGCGCGGACGCCGAACAACGGGCGCGAAAAATGCTCGACCGGGTCGGCTTGCCGGCGGCGCAGTTCCCGCTGTCGCGTTATCCGCATGAGCTGTCCGGAGGCCAGCGCCAGCGCGTCGTCATCGCCATCGCCTGTGCGCTGAAACCCAAGCTGTTGATCGCCGACGAGCCGACGACCGCGCTCGACGTGGTGCTGCAGGCGCAGATCCTCGACCTGCTGCGCGACCTCGTAGCGGAAAACCGCATGGGCCTGCTGCTGATCTCGCACGACCTCGCCGTGGTGACCGAGATGGCGGACCGCATCACCATCCTGCGCCATGGCGAGGTGATGGAGGCCGGCGACACGGCGCGCGTCCTGTCCGAACAGCTTCATCCCTATACGCGACAGCTGGCGCAGGCCTCGATGCATGTGCCGGCGCGGGCCCGCACACATGACAGCGGATCGGCCAAACCTCTTCTTCGGGTAGAAAATGTGACGCGGGATTATCCGGCACGGCGCATATCGCTGCTCAAGCGAGGGGCTCCCATCCGCGCCGTCGACGATGTTTCCTTCTCGATGGCGCCCGGCCAGTCGATGGCGCTCGTCGGGCGTTCCGGCTGTGGCAAGTCGACGCTTGCTCGCATGGTCCTGGCACTGGACAAACCGACGGCCGGTACGATCCGCTTCCGCGGCGATAACCTCACCGGCAAGAGCGAGGCGGAGCTGAAGCCGGCACGGCGCGACATGCAGGTCGTGTTCCAGGACCCGTATGGTTCGTTCGACCCACGCCAGAAGGTCGAGAGATTGGTGGCCGAGCCGCTGCATGTGCTGGAGAAGAAGCCGGCGCCCGCCGCGCGGCGCGAGATGGTGGCGTATGCGCTGCACGAGGTCGGCCTCTCACCAGGCGACATGGACAAGTATCCGCATGAGTTTTCGGGCGGCCAGCGCCAGCGCCTTTCGATCGCCCGCGCCATCATCACCCGGCCGAAGCTGGTCGTCGCCGACGAGCCGGTCTCGGCGCTCGACGTCTCGATCCGCGCGCAGATCCTCGATTTGTTCGCCGAGCTCAACCAAAAACTCGGCATCGCCTATCTGTTCATCACCCATGATCTGACCGTCGCCCGCGCCATCACCGACGAGGTGATGGTCATGCATGACGGCAAGATCGTTGAGCGCGGCAGGACGAGCGAAGTGCTCGACCACCCGCAATCCGAGGCGGCCAAGGCGTTGGTCGCTGCTGCTCCAGACCTGCACCGGGCGATCGCGAAACGACTGCAGGAACAGGGGTGAGCGGCCTCAGCCTTGCGGCTTGACCAAATCGGCCGGGCTGATGTCGAGCAGGTCGAGCGTGCGGCGCAACAGCTGCATCTCGCTCCCGGCAAGTTGCGAATCGGCCTTGGCGATCTCGGCCATGTGGCGGGCGAGCAGCTTGCGCCGTTCGACGTCGAGGTCGCGGAATTGGGCGACGGCCTGCGAGCTGTTGGTCTCGTAGCCGAAATCGTTGAGATATTCGATGACGCTGTCGACGCTGGTGTCGGGAATGCCGAAGGCGTCCCGGCAGATACGTCTGAAGGCGGTCATTTCGCTTTCGCTGACCGAACCGTCGGCCAGGATCATACGGAACAGCATCAGCAATTCCGCCGACAGCACCGGATCGTCCGCGACCTTGCGCACGCCGGGGTCGCCGTCGAAGATCGAGCGTATCTGGTCCAGCAATCCCATCGCCATCAGCCCCTTCCGATTCGTCGGGAAGGTAGCGCGGAATCGGCTTGGCGCAAACGGGTGCGAATGGTGGAACAGGGCAATCGGTTTTGAATTCGCCTCCTCACCCTTTTAGGGCGTTGGCGCTGCGCCTCACCTGCCTGCCGGCATCCCCCGTTTAGTGACGGGAGAGGGGCGCTCTCGTCACCGGTTTCGCCAATCGCAGGCGCTGCAAGAAAAGGCGCCGACGTTGCGACCAGCCCTTTCTCCCCGTCACTATGCGGGGAGAAATGCCCGGCAGGGCAATGAGGGGCGGCGGCGACATCGACAATTGGTGGTCTCCGCCACAATTTGGAAACTGTCATTCGTCCGAAGCGATTGCCCTTCGTGATCGAACGCGCCGCACCGTTCTGGCACTCCCATAAAACTGCCGGCCAATCCGGCGAACCCGCTGCGCTCATTGGTGTGTGACCGCGCGCCTGATACTATGCCGTTGTACGAATCATGTTGAGGAGGGACCGAACATGAATCTCAGTGCGCCTACCCAGCTTATTTTCATTATATCCCTTGTTATCGCCATTATCGGCGTTCTCGCCGCGCTTGGCGTCCTTGCGTTCATCCCTTTGGCTGCTGTGTGGATTGTTGTCATCGCTTACATCGTGCTGGCCGCCGGCTGCCTGATGCGCGGCGCCTAAACACGTCCAGACAATTCAGAATCTCAGGCAACTCGGAGCGCCCGGCCAAAAGCCGGGCGCTTTTGATTCCGGCGTATGGTCTGTTAAAGTCGCGTGGCGGAAGGAAAGCGCATGCCCGACAGCGAAGACGGCAGCCGCCACGAAAGCCCAGGCCTCGATCGGTTCGAGATGGTGCGGCGCGCGCCGAGCCATCGGCTTCAGGGCGTCGTCACCGACATGTGCGGCTTTCGCGAAACCATGCCAGGCCATTTCCGCGCCGTCGAATATGCCTCGCTGACCGTGCCGCTGGTCATCAGCTTTGCCGAACCCTTTGCCATCGGGCTCGGCCATGACCCGGGCGACAATGACCGCTTCGCCAGTTTTGCCGCCGGCCTTTATGCCGGGCCGGTAGTGATCGAATCCTTCGGCGGCGCCTGCTGTGTGCAGATCAATTTCAGCCCGCTCGGCGCTCGTCGCTTCTTCGGCCGCCCGATGATCGAACTGACCGACCGCATGGTCGGCCTGGATGACGTGCTCGGCGTCGAAGGCATCGCGCTGCGCGAAAGGCTCGGCAATGCACCGGATTGGAGCTCACGCTTTGCCATCGCCGAAGCCTTCGTTGGCGATCGGTTGGCAACCGCGGACCGCACCCAGGCCGAAATGGTCTGGGCCTATGAGACGATCGTCTCGACGCGTGGGCGGACCCGCATCTCGACGCTGGCCGAAAAGCTTGGCTGGAGCCGCAAGCATCTTACCGGAAAATTTTCGGACGCTATCGGCACCGGCCCAAAAACGCTCTCGCGCATCGTCCGCTTCAATCATGCGCTTGGCCTGTCGAGACAGGCGAACAGCGCTTGGGCCGACATCGCCGCCGACTGCGGCTATGCCGACCAGGCGCATCTGGTACGCGAGTTTCGCGACCTGGCAGGCGTCGCGCCGACCGCGCTTGCCGCGAGGTAACATTTCTTCAAGACGCGCAACCGGCCATCGCGCAGACTGGGTTGATCGACCAACCCGCTGAAGGAGATCAGCCATGCCGAACACCCCCGAACCACCGCGGCTTTATCCGGCGCTGCGCTACAGGAATGCCGGCAAGATGATCGATTGGCTGCGCGAGGCCTTCGGCTTCAGCGTTCGCGCCCGCTATGGCGAAGGCGACGTGGTGCACCACGCCGAACTCGCTTTCGGCTCTTCGATCGTCATGCTCGGCACGGCGCGCGACGACGCCTATGGCAAGATGGTCGGCGCGCCGGGTTCGGGTGGCGGCAAGTCGATCTACGTTGCGGTCGCTGACGCAGACGCGGCATACGCGCGGGCAAAGACCGCCGGCGCCGAGATTCTGGAAGAACTCACCGACCGCGACTATGGCAGCCGCGAATTCATCTGCCGCGATCCGGAAGGCAACGTCTGGTCGTTCGGCACCTACTGGCCGAAGGCTGACGAGAAAGCATGATCCCGAAAAGTGGAGACCGGTTTTCGGACAAGATCATGCTCAGGCAAAGTATCTAACGCGCCAGCCCAAAAATCGTGTCGCAGTCGAGGTGGGTTTCCAGTTCGGCTGCGATCTCGTCCAGTGCCCGTTCGACCTCGGCGCGGTAGTCGATGCCGCCGCCCTTGACGCCGAGGCTTTCGAGGAATTTCGCCCGGAAGGCATCGGCGGAAAACAGCCCGTGCATATAGGTGCCCACCACCTTGCCGTCGGCCGAGATAGCGCCGTCATCGATACCGTTGATAACGGCGGACGGCCGCAGCGTGTCCGGACCTGTGGTGCGGCCGAGATGGATCTCGTAGCCCTCGAGCGGCAGGTCGAACGGCACCGAGCGCGCGCTGACGTTGCGCACCGTCTTTTCCGGCTCCATCACCGTTTCGACGTCGAGCAGCCCGAGGCCTTGCGTTTCTGTAACGCTGCCCTCGATGCCGTCGGGATCGCGCACGATATGACCAAGCATCTGGAAGCCGCCGCAAATGCCGACGATATGACCACCGCGTTTCCTATGCGCGGCAAGGTCGCGGTCCCAGCCGTTCTCGCGAAATTTCAGGAGATCGCCGATCGTCGACTTCGAGCCGGGAATGACCACCAGACCCGCATCTTCGGGCAAGCGCTCACCAGGCGGCACGAACACCACCTCAACCTGCGGTTCGGCCTTGAGCGGGTCGAGATCGTCGAAATTGGCGATGCGCGAGAGCACCGGCACGGCGATCTTCAGCGCTCGCTTCTCGCCGGACGCCAGTCGCTCGAGCACGACGGAATCTTCCGATGGCAGCCGCGCCGCCGCCTTCAGCCACGGCACGACGCCAAAACAGCGCCAGCCGGTGAATTTTTCGATCGCCTCGATGCCGTCTTCGAACAGCGAGACATCGCCGCGGAACTTGTTGATGAGGTAGCCGACGATCATGCGCCGGTCCTCCTCCGGCAGGATCAGATGGGTGCCGGCGACCGAGGCGATAACGCCGCCGCGATCGATATCGCCGACCAGGATCACCGGCACGCCGGCGCGCGTCGCAAAGCCCATATTGGCAATGTCGCGGCTCCTGAGATTGATCTCGGCCGGCGACCCGGCGCCCTCGACAATGACCAGATCGGCGCCCTCGCCGACCTTTGCCCAGGAGTCCAGCACCGCATCCATCAGCCGGCCCTTCAGCGCCTGGTAATCGCGCGCCCGCGCCTCGCCGAACACCTTGCCCTGCACGACGACTTGAGCGCCGACATCGGTCTGCGGCTTGAGCAGCACCGGGTTCATGTGGATGGTCGGCGCCACGCCGCAGGCGATCGCCTGCAGCCATTGGGCGCGGCCGATCTCGCCGCCGCCTGAATCGCCCGGAATATCGGCGACGGCCGCGTTGTTCGACATGTTCTGCGGCTTGAACGGCCGCACCTTCAGGCCGCGCTTCTTCGCCGCGCGGCAGAGGCCGGCAACCAGCACCGTCTTGCCGACATCCGAACCCGTGCCCTGCAGCATGATCGCCTTGGCCATATCAGCCCCTGCCCTGCGCAACAGTTCCGGTGATCGTCGACTTGGCTGCCAGCGGCCCGCCGCGCCAGATGTAGAGCGCCAGCAGCGGCTCCTTGCCGGTGCGCATGGCGTGGTTGATGTCAGAGGCATGGTGGATCACCTCGCCCGCCGCTCGAAGGCGAAAACCGCCATCGCCCATGCGCCATTCGGTGCCGCCGGTCAGCGGGATGTAGATCTCCTCCGCGACATGGTGATGATCGGGGTAGACGGTGTCGGGTCCAAGGATCAGCAGGCCGCCCGCGACCTCGTCATTGACGAAATGGCCGCGTGTACCGAACACCTCCAGCCAGCCGTAATTGTCGATGAAAACCTTGCCGAAATCCGCCTCGCCATAGGTCTGGCCCCAGTGCAGATCGCCGCGACGCTCCGCAACCAGCCGCGCCAGCGACTTGGCCGCAGCGGGAGCGAGTTCGACGATCCGGCCGAGTTGGACGAGACAAGGCAGTGCATGCGGTTCGAGCGGCCGGCCCGGCATGTCCCAGCCGATCCGGGCCACGGCGTCGCGCACCAGCGCATCATCGAACGTCTGGAGATAGGCATGGAAGCATCCAAGCAGTTCGTCGAAAGTTGTCGTCACACTTTACTCCAAAGCGCATTCGCACACAGCCGCTGCCCAGATGGTTGGATGGAGACGATCGGGTTGCGCGGCGGCATCATTGGTCTAGATTGGACGGCGCGCAAAGCCAAAAACGACAGGCCAGCAGGCCGGAAACATCAGGGAGCACGCCATGGACGCCGCTGTCGATGCGGGCACCAGCCAGTTCGAACTCAACGAAGACCAGCGCGCCATCCAGGAGATGGCGCAAGCCTTCGCCGCCGACCGTGTGGCGCCGAACGCACTCGACTGGGATCGCAACAAATATTTCCCCGCCGATGTGATCCGCGAGACAGGTCCGCTCGGCCTTGGCGGCATCTATGTCCCCGACGACGTCGGCGGCTCGGGGCTCGGCCGGCTCGACGCCGTGTTGATCTTCGAGGCGCTTTCGCGGGCCGATCCGGCGTTTTCCGCCTTCATCTCGATCCACAACATGGCGGCATCGATGATCGACCGCTTCGGCAGCGACGAGCAGCGCCGGCGTTTCCTGCCGAAGCTGACCTCGATGGAATGGCTGGCAAGCTACTGCCTGACCGAGCCGGGTTCGGGATCCGATGCCGCGGCGCTGAAGACGCGTGCGGTCAAAAGCGGCGGCGACTATGTGCTGAACGGCGCCAAGCAGTTTATCTCCGGTGCCGGCGACAGCAACCTCTATGTCGTCATGGCGCGCACCGGCGCCGACGGGCCGAAAGGCATTTCCACCTTCGTCGTGCCGAACGATGCGCCGGGCCTTTCCTTCGGCGCCAACGAGCACAAGATGGGCTGGCACATGCAGTCGACGCGCCAGGTCGTCTTCGAGGACTGCAAGGTGCCGGCCGAAAATCTTTTGTCGGCTGAAGGCGCCGGTTTTGGCATCGCCATGGCCGGGTTGGACGGTGGCCGGTTGAACATCGCCGCCTGCTCGCTCGGCGGCGCGCAATCGGCACTCGACAAGGCACTCGCCTACACCGCCGAACGCAAGGCTTTCGGCTCGAAGATCAACCAGTTCCAGGCGCTGCAGTTCAAGCTTGCCGACATGGAGACCGAACTGCAGGCAGCGCGCGTCTTCCTCTACACCGCCGCCTCGAAGCTCGACCGCAACGCGCCGGAGGCCTCGAAATGGTCGGCGATGGCCAAGCGCTTCGTCACCGACGCCGGCTTCAACGTCGCCAACGACGCCCTGCAGCTGCACGGCGGCTATGGTTATCTGCACGACTACGGCATCGAGAAGCTGGTGCGCGACCTGCGTGTCCACCAGATACTCGAAGGCACCAACGAGATCATGCGCGTCATCATCGCTCGCGCCCTGATCGGACGGTAAGGCAGTAGGCAGTAGGCAGTAGGCAGTAGGCAGAAAGATGACCGGCAAGATCAATTCGTACAAGGATCTTATCGTATGGCAGCAGGCGATGGATCTGGCCGTCACCTCCAGATCGCCGAACGCATTGGCCTTGCTACGCATGATCAAGCCTATCACGTGCTTTTAGCGACCGAGGGCATCGGGAAAATGCTTCGCCAACTTATTAGCAAACTTGCGCCCGAATAGGTCGCTTACTGCCTACTGCCTACCCAAACCACGGAGCGCCATTATGACCACCATCGCCTTCATCGGCCTCGGCAATATGGGCAATCCGATGGCCTCCAACCTGGTCAAGGCCGGGTATGCCGTGCACGGCTTCGACCTGGTGCCGGAGAATCTCGTCATCGCCAGGGAACACGGCGTCGTCATCATGGCCAACGCCGTTGCGGCGGTGAAATACGCCGATGCGGTCATCACCATGCTGCCAGCCGGTAAGCATGTTCTGTCGGTTTACGCAGACATAGTATCCAGGGCAAAAAAAGGCGCGCTGTTCATCGATTCCTCTACCATCGATGTCGAGTCGGCTCGAAAGGCCCATGCCATCGCCGCCAAGCACGGGTTGCTGTCGATCGACGCGCCGGTCTCCGGCGGCACGGGCGGTGCGGCGGCCGGCACGCTGACCTTCATGGCCGGCGGTTCGAAGGATGCCTTCGCCAAGGCCGAACCAATCCTCAAGCCGATGGCCGGCCGCATCGTTCATTGCGGCGACGACGGCGCCGGACAGGCGGCGAAGATCTGCAACAACATGATTTTGGGCATTTCGATGATCGGCGTTGCCGAGGCCTTCGTGCTGGCAGAAAAGCTCGGCCTGTCGCACCAGGCGCTGTTCGACGTCGCCTCGACCTCGTCCGGCCAGTGCTGGTCGCTGACCACCTATTGCCCGGTGCCCGGCCCGGTGCCGACATCGCCCGCCAACAATGGCTATAAGCCTGGCTTCGCGGCGGCACTGATGCTGAAGGACCTGAAACTGTCGCAGGAGGCCGCACAGAGCGTCGGTGCAGCAACGCCGCTCGGCGCCGAGGCAGCCCAGCTTTATGCGCTGTTCAACGCACAAGGGAATGCCGGCGCGGATTTTTCCGGCATCATTAATTTCCTCCGTGGTGACCCGGCGTAAGCTCCAGGTTCACAGGTTTTCGATCTGCCCAATGCGGAAAGCCGGCAAATTTAGGTTTGCTTAAGCTCTTGCTAACCCTGCAGTAACGATATGCGTTTAAAACGGATTGCGAGGCGGACATCCGCCCGGCGCTCCGGATCAGGTCTCGCGTACCGGAGCCCGTAAGTTTCGCCGTAAGTTTCGCAAGTGTATTGTTGGCGAAGCGCCATGCGTATCTGGCAAAGCCGCGTTCCGATGGAGCGCGGTTTTTGCGTTTCGCATTCTTCAAGGACAATGAGGCGATCGCCCTGGCGTGTCTCCAGATGATCGTCGGCGTCGTGGCTGCTGTCCTGAGCTACGTCGACCCACAGGTGGTCGCGCCCCAATCCCCCCAGCGCGTCGGTGCCATGGCTCATCGGTCAGCTACGCTACTTGCGTGCGAGCACGACGTGGGCCTCTTGGGGGAACATCAGCTCCCCTTCAGTTGAATAGATTGCCAGCGAAAAATCTAGATCACCGGTGATCGCTGCGATGACTGCTTCCCGATGCCCGGCATCAATTCTGCTGACCAGCCCGGCCTGCGGAGTCGCTGCCAGCTGTAGTCGCACATATTCCCTAGACGAGGGAAATCGGATGTTTTGTGTCGTCGTGTGGATGGTCACCTGACGAAATCCCGCCTCGGCCACCAATCGGTAAAGCTCGTCCGCATCGGCGAGTGAATGCTCAGACCTTTTCGTTGCCGAAGCGCCTGGACCGAGGTGTCGATCCAAGGCATCCGCCAGCGCCTTCGCCGCAGGAGTGTGCTCAATAGCGCTGAAAACGTTTAAAGCCAGTCGGCCGTCAGGCACCAGAACCCGGAACATCTCACGGAGCGCACTAGATCGATCCGGAAAAAACTGCAGTCCGAGCTGGCAAAGAACCAGATCGAAGGCGGAGTCAGGGAACGGCATTTCGAGCGCGCTTCCCTCGTGCCAGTCGATACGCGCTCCAGCGCCTCTCGGGAGCGACCGAGCAACGGCGAGCATGCCCGTATTGATGTCGAGGCCGACGACCTGCCCACTTCCCATACGCTCGGCCGCCGAGCGTGCCACCACGCCGGTGCCGCAAGCTACGTCCAAAATCCGCTCACCAGATTGAGGCGCAGCACGATCCATCAGGTCCGCAGCCCACAGGGCTGTGATTGCCGGGACCAGGTAGCGCTCGTAGAGGTCCGCGGCGCTGCCTTCCAGCTGCCACTGCTCCTGCTGGGCCATAGTGTCCCTCCCGCACAACGATCTCGGGCAACGGGCCCGATCGGCGCTTCAGCAGCCATCATAAAGCGCGTGTCTGTCGACTAGCAACCGGGCAATGGAAACCGGCAGGGTGCTATTCTTCGCGTTCCGTATCACAACGGTCTTTGCACCATCCGCCCCAAGTAGAATCAAACTCGCATTCTACTGTGCACTCCACGCGCGGCATCTCGCCAATATCTACGAGGCCGATATCCACGAGTTTGTAGCGAGCGATCGCCTTTGGATATTTCCTGAAAACACCCTCAATTTCCGCCACGAAGTCCTTGTGCTCTTCTGGAGCCGGCCTTTTGAAAGGTGTTTTGGCGTCCTGCGCAAGAGATACAGTGATGACCGATTGCATAACCAAGGCTAGGATCAAAGAAATGGTGCGCATCAACTGTCTCCAATACGCCTTACGTGGAGAGATGTTTTGATGGTGGATGGCCGCAACTCCGGGACGGGGGGAAGGCCGTATCGAGGGTAGTCTGCGTCAAACATGGCCCACCATCGCCCGTGTAATCGTTGCACGGGCAGTTGCCGTGCGCCTCTATATGCGCATTGCAAGGGTTCCCGAACCCAAACCCATCATCAGGTAAAGTTACTCCCGCCCGCGCCAGTAGCGCCGCGGCTTCTTTCCGCGCGCTGATGATCAAGAACGCGGCCTTTTCCAGGGCTTCCGATTGTTCGCGCGTGAGACCCTCCCGAGACAGATATTTAAACATGTGTCACTCCCTCAGATTTGGATTCGCCAAATGCCTCAATTGGGAAGCAAGCATGCTTCAAATTTGCACACCGCTCGACTTGTTCGCTCTTCAACGTGGCGCAATTCGTTGCGACGTGGCGCTAAGGACAGCTAGTCGCCCATTTTGGTCTCCTTGAACGAATGATCCCTTGCTGAAGTCGATCAGGCGACGTTGACAGGACCGGACTTACGGATGGCTTACGGAAGTCACGCTGATCGGCGGCAGGCGACAAGACGGGCGCCGTTCGCACGCTTGCCGCGCTCGGCATGGACGAGTTTTGCGAGGCAGGGAGTGAGGTAGGCTTGGCGCGCCAAAGGGCGCGTTTCCACCCGCAGCCGAATTCGAACTGACTTTGTCCACGTCCTCGACCATCTGCTCGGCGATCGACGCAGCGATCGCCGAGCGTCCGACTGCAGGACGCCCGGCGATGGTTCTACCTTACCCCCTTGCGCAAATCCGCTTGCGCCAGATCGAGCGCCGTGGCGATGCGGTCGCAGGCCATGTCGATCGTCTCGCGCGTCCAGATCAGCGGCGGCGACAGGATCATCGTGTCGCCGGTAGCGCGCAGCATCATGCCCTGGACAATCGCGTGGTCGCGAACCATCACCGCCGCGCTGCCGGCAGGCAGGAAGCGCTCCTTGGTCACCTTGTCCTTGACGATCTCGATCGCCCCCATCAGCCCGAACGAGCGCACCTCGCCGACCAGATCGTGCCCACCGAGACGTTCCTGCAGGGCCCTGGCGAAGTAAGGCCCGGTGTCGTTCCTGACGCGCTCGACCAGGCCTTCACGCTCGATGATCTCGAGGTTCTTCAGCGCCACCGCGCAGGCCACCGGATGCCCGGCATAGGTGTAGCCGTGGTAGAATTCGCCGCCCTTTTCGACCAGCGTCGCCGCGATGCGGTCGCCGACCAGCAGCGCCGACAGCGGCTGATAGCCAGAGGTCAGCGCCTTGGCCGTGGTGATGGTGTCGGGCTCGACATCGAAGGCTTGTGCGGCGAACCACTCGCCTGTGCGGCCATATCCGGTGATGACCTCGTCCAGCATCAGCAGGACATCGTATTTGCGGCAGATGCGCTGCACCTCCGGCCAATAGCTCATCGGCGGGATCTTCACCCCGCCTGCCCCCATCACCGGCTCGCCGATGAAGGCGGCCACCTTGTCGGCGCCGGCTTCGAGGATAGCGTCCTCGACCGCTTTTGCCGCGCGCAGGCCGAAATCATGGTCGCTTTCGCCGGGCAGTGCGAGCTCATAGGCATAGGGCATCATCACATGGACGATGTTGGGCACGGCGCCTCCGAGCTGCTTGTGCATCAAATCCATGCCGCCGAGCGAGGCGCCGGCGATGGTCGAGCCGTGATAGCCCATCTTGCGTGAGATGATGCGGTTCTTCTCGGGCCTGCCTTCCAGCACCCAATAGTGACGGACCAGGCGCAGCGCCGTGTCGTTGGCCTCCGAACCGGACGAGCCGTAGAACACCTGGTTGATGTGCCTTGGCGCGATCTCCGCCAGCTTTCTCGACAGCAGAACCGGCGTCGGCGTCGAGCATTTGAAGAAAGAGTTGTAGTAGGGCAACTCCTTCATCTGGGCGTAGGCGGCGTCGGCAAGCTCGTCGCGGCCATAGCCGACATTGACGCACCACAGCCCAGCCATGCCGTCAAGGATTTCCGTCCCTTCGGCATCATAGATGAACGGCCCGTTGGCGTGGGTGATGATGCGCGAGCCGGTCTCGCGCATCTCTTTGTGGTCGGTGAACGGATGAAGGTGATGCGCGGCATCGATCTGCTGAAGCTGCTTCAGCGAATAATTCTGGTAGGTCATGTCTGGTCTTTCCTCTTGAACCAATCCGGCAGCTTTCGCGCCGGGGCGGATTCGTCAGAGGACAGCGGGCGGCGAATAGCCGATGCGAGCGCAGAGCCGCAACAGCTCGGCGCGTAGCGTGCGCGACGACGGCGTCACCGCCACCCCAAATGCGCAACCCGATTTCGCCAGCCGAGCCATGCATGTACCTTAGGCTGCCTCGAGCCCTCAGTTCAAGCCGTGCCGGTCAAGCGACGCCGGTCAATTGGTGCCAGTCAATTGGTGCCAGTCAATTGGTGCCAGTCAGGGCCCGCTGCAGGAAGACGTACTTCATCGCCGCCTGTGCGGCCTGCGGCCGCCGGTCGCCGCGTCCACCATGGCCGCCTTCGGTCTCCTCGAAGAACAGCGTCTTGCCGTGGCCGGCCGCCTGCAGCCGTGCCGCCATCTTGCGGGCATGGCCGGGATGGACGCGATCGTCGGCGGTCGAGGTCGTCAGCAACACCGGCGGATAGGCTGCATCCGTGTCTACATGCTGGTAGGGCGAATAGGCGGCGAGCCAGGCTGCCTCTTCTGGCTTCGCCGGATCGCCATACTCGGCCATCCATGACGCGCCGGGCGGCAGCTCGGTGTAACGCAGCATATCGAGCAGCGGCACGTCGATGATCACTGCACCGAACAATTCCGGGTGCTGGGTCAGCGAGACGCCGGTCAGCAAGCCACCATTCGATCCGCCCTGGATGCCCAGCGTGGCGGGCGTAGCGATGCCGCGTTGGACCAGATCTTGCGCGACCGCGGCGAAATCGTCGAAGGCATTCTGGCGATTGGCCTTGAGCGCCGCCTGATGCCAGTTCGGGCCGAACTCGCCGCCGCCGCGGATGTTGGCCTGTACATAGGCATTGCCCTTCTCCAGCCACAGCCTGCCGCGCACGCCGGCATAGCCGGGCAGCAGCGGCACTTCGAAGCCGCCATAGCCGTAAAGCAATGTCGGCACGGGTCCATGCAAGTCGCGCCTCCTGACGACGAAGTACGGGATCATCGTGCCATCCTTCGAGCGCGCCTCGAACTGTTCGGAGACCAGGGACGACGCATCGAAACGCGCCGGCTGCGACTTCACCGTTGCCAGCCCCGCGGCGTTGTCGTCCGACCAGATGATCGAGCTCGGCGTCAGGAAATCGGTGAAGGAGAAGGAGACGCTGGAACCGAAATGCTCGGCATGGCTGATGCCGACATTGCCGTTTTCAGGCAACGCCACGGGCTTGAACTCCCAGCCGCTGTCGCTGCGCTTGCCGGCGACGACCTTGCCGCGCACATTATCCATCAAATTGATGAACAGCCGGTCCTGCGTGCGGGCAATACCGGCGATCGAGACACGGTGCGCCGGCTCGAGCACGGTACCGAGGGATCCGAATAGCCCGGTTTCGATCCAGCGCTCGAAATCGAGTGAATAGAGCCCGTCGGGCTTACACAGCGTGCCGTCCGGCGCAGTCCACGGGGTACGCACGCCGAAGACGAGCTGGCCTTTGAACAGCGCTGTATCGGTGACGTCGTCCGGCAACGGGATGCGCCTGTTCTCGCCGGAAGGCAGCCGCAGGAAACTGTGCGAGGCGAAGAAGTCGATGGTTCGGGCGAGGAAGACATGACGCTTGTCGCCGTCGAATTCGACGGACCCGCCGGCGGCAAGATCCTGCTTCAGCGCCTCGAAGATCGGCATCGCCGCTTCCAGTGGCGTGCCGCGCCGCCAAAGCTTGACCACGCGCGGATAACCGGACTGGGTCTTGTCGTCCTCCTCGAAGGCGGCGGAAACGATAACCGTGTCCTCGTCCAGCCAGCTAAAGCTCGATTTCGAGGCAGGAGCGCGAAAGCCGCCATCGACGAACGATCTGCGTTCGATATCGAATTCGCGCATCTCGCTAGCATCGCCGCCATCCGGCGACAGGTTGAGCAGGCAGCGGCTGAAGTCGGGGTAGAGCCAGCTGGCGCCGCTGAACACCCATTTCACCCCCTCTTTCGCCGCCAGACTGTCGAAGTCGATGATCGTCTGCCATTCCGGCTTGTCGGTCTTGTAGGAGGCGACGGTGGTGCGCCGCCAGAGGCCGAGTACGTTCGTCCGGTCCTGCCAGAAATTATAGACATAGCCGTTGATAGCGGCCCCGACGGCGATGTTATCCTCGGCTGTCATCAGGTCGAGCGCCGTCTCGAACGACGTCTGATAGGACGGATCACCCTGCAGCTCCCCGACCGTAACTGCATTTTGGTGATGCACCCAGTCGAGCGCCTGCTTGCCCCTCCTGTCCTCAAGCCAGAGAAACGGGTCTTCGGCCGCCGAACCCGGCTGGCCCTTGGTATTCGATTTGGTCATGACGTCTCCGGTTGAGTCGGGCGGCGGCATAGCCAAGATCGACATGGGGCCGCTTATATTCAAGTCATTCGTCAGAGACGGCGGCTTTCTGGCATTCACACCATCCGTCTTCGAATGACCGTTACAACTGCCAGCGCCAGGCAAATGGCACCGAGCGTCATTGGCAGGCCGCCGGCGCCAACAACATCCATGGCGCTGCCCGCCAGCGGCGGCACGGCGATGCCGCCGACGCCCCACATCAGCGAGAAGGCGGCGTTGCCGGCGACCAGTGCCGAGCCGGTGAACCGCTCGCCGAGTTCAATGATCGACATCGTGTAAATGCCGTAGGAAACCGCGCCCCAGATGAAGACGCACGGCCAGATCAGCGGCGTCTCGATGAGAACCGGCAACAGAACGCATCCGAGCACCGTCATCGAAACACAGATGAACCGCACCAGCCGCGCCGTCAGTCGTTCCGCCAGCAGGCCGAGCGGCACCTGCATAGCGATGTTGCCGGCGATCATCACCGACAGCAGCGCCGACATGCGCGCTTCGGCGATGCCATAATGTGTTCCGTAGACCGGCAGCAAGGCGAGCACCGCCTGTTCGAAACCGGCGGCCACGATCACCGCCGATAACAGCAGCCACGCCTGCGGCACAAACCCCAGCACCGAAACGCGGTGCCCGCTCTCGTCGACCTTGGGCAGCCGTGCCAGCACTGAGGCGAGGCAGGTGCCGCAAAACAGGAATGCGGTGATGCCGACGAGAAACGGCGGCCATCCCTCGGTGCCGACCGCAAGCAGGCACAGTGGCCCCGCCGCAAAGCCCGCCGAAATGATGGTCGAATAGATGCCCATGACGCGGCCGCGGCGTGTCGGCGGCGCCAGTGCGATCACCCAGACTTCGCTCAGCACGTAGAGCGGGTTGGTGACGGCGCCGATCAAAAAGCGCAGAGGAAACCACAGATAGACATTTTGCGTCCAGCCGATCAGCGCCAGCACCAGCGCGGAAAGTGCCGCGCAAGTAAGCGCGGTGCGCCCTGCCCCGAAACGCCGTGCCAGCGCCGGAACCAGCGGCGACGAGACGATGAAGCCGATCGGCGTCATTGCCGCCGACAGGCCGATCATGGCCGGCGAGACGCCCTGGCGCTGCAGGATGAAGCTCAACAGCGGATAGCTCAGCCCTTGCGCGATGGAGAACACCGAGACGGTGGCGATCACGCCGGTGATCGCCGCCCATTGCACTGTCTCGCCGCTGTCCTGTTCCGCCCGGTCCATGATGCAGGACTAGCGTTTCGCTTTCATCGCGGTAAGCACCGGCAACGAAAACCGCTTGCGCCAGCCGGAAGAGATAGGAGCCTGACGATCCCTCCGGCTGCCCTTCAGGCATGTCGCTTCCCTCGTCCTAGTGGTCGCCGCCTCCGCAATGACTGGCCGGCCGGCAGTCCATTATGCCGCCGCATTGCCGCAGCGTACGAGGACTATCATGACCGCCGCCATTCAGCCCGCCGAACCTGCATTGGCAAACGACCGCGCCCGTCGCGGCGGCCGCGCGGGAAAGCGTGCCGGCGGATCGGCGGCGTTCGAGCAGCCGCCGTTTCGGCAGTTGAAGAACCCGCTGGCGCCGACCCGGCTGGTTTCCGACGACGAGCTGGAATCTATCCACCTCGCCTCTCTGCGCGTGCTGCGGGAAATCGGCGTCGACGTGCTGCATGACGAAGCCCGGCGCATCATGAAGGCGCATGGCGCCGATGTACGCGAAGGCGGCGAGCGGGTGCGCTTCGACAGTGACATGATCCTGGAACTGGTTGCGCACTGCCCGCCGGAATTCACCATCCACGCCCGCAACCCGGCGCACAACGTGCGCTTCGGCGGCGATAATCTGATCATCTCGATGATGGCGTCGGCGCCCAATTGCTCCGACGTCGACCGCGGCCGCCGGCCGGGCAACCAGCAGGACTACCGCAACTTCCTCAAGCTTGCGCAGATGCACAACATATTGAACTGCACGGGCGGCTATCCGGTCGAGCCGATCGACATCCATCCGTCCGTCCGCCACCTTGAATGCATACGTGACCTCGCCACGCTGACCGACAAGATGTTCCACATCTATTCGCTCGGCAAGGAGCGCAACGTCGACGGCATCGAGATCACCAGGATCGCACGTGGCATCAGCCATGAGCAGTTGCTTGCGGAGCCGTCGGTATTCACCATCATCAACACCAATTCGCCGCTCAAGCTCGACGTGCCGATGATGGAAGGCATCATCCAGATGTCGAGCAAGGGCCAGGTGGTCATCGTGACGCCGTTCACCCTGTCCGGCGCTATGGCGCCGGTGACGATTGCCGGCGCGCTGGTGCAACAGAATGCCGAGGCGCTGTCCGGCATCGCCTTCGCGCAGATGGTGCGCAAGGGCGCGCCTGTCGGCTACGGCGGCTTCACCTCGAATGTGGACATGAAGTCCGGCGCGCCGGCCTTCGGCACGCCGGAATATATGAAGGCGCAGCTGGTCGGCGGGCAGCTCGCCCGCCGCTACAACATCCCCTACCGCACCTCCAACACCTGCGCAGCCAACACGGTCGACGCGCAGGCCGCCTATGAAAGTGTGTTCTCGCTGTGGGGCGCCATCCAGGGCGGCGGCAACCTGATGATGCATGCCGCCGGCTGGCTCGAAGGCGGCCTGCGCTGCTCCTATGAGAAGACCATCCTGGATATAGACCTGTTGCAGATGGTCGCAGAGTTCCTGACGCCGCTCGATCTTTCCGAGGAAGCACTCGGTTTCGACGCCATACAGTCCGTCGGCCCCGGCGGCCATTTCTTCGGCACCCAGCACACGCAGGACCGCTACAAGACCGCGTTCTATGCGCCTATTATCTCGGACTGGCGCAATTTCGAGAGTTGGGCGGAGGCCGGATCGCCGACGGCGCTCGAAAAGGCCAATCGCGTCTGGAAGGAACGGCTGGCCTCCTATGAAGAGCCTTACATGGATCCGGCAATCCGGGAGGAGCTCAACGCCTTCGTCGACAAGCGCCGGGCCGAAGGCGGCGCGCCGACCGATTTTTGATCATCTGATGAGTAGTCGACCCCCACTCCGTCTTGATGGCAGGCTGGCCCGAAACATCGCTGTATCCCATCTCCGCTTTGTTTTCGCGCCCCGCTCACTCGATTCAATCTCTTCAAAAACGGATCTATCTTCATGAAATCTCATGCAAAAGCGGTTGTCATCGGCGGCGGCGTCGTTGGCTGCTCGGTGCTCTATCATCTGGCCAAATCTGGCTGGACCGACATCATGCTGATCGAGCGTTCGGAGCTCACTTCCGGCTCGTCCTGGCATGCGGCGGGCGGCTTCCATACGCTGAACGGCGACCCCAACGTCGCCAAGCTGCAGGCCTATACGGTGCAGCTTTACAAGGAGATCGAGGAGATTTCCGGTCAATCCTGCTCGCTGCACCTGACCGGCGGCGTGATGATGGCCGACACGCCCGAGCGCATGGACTTCTTGCGGCTCGCCCACGCCAAGGGCCGCTATCTCGGCATGGACACCGAACTGATCACGCCGTCCGAAGCCAAGGCAATGTTCCCGCTGATGGACGAGACGAATTTCGTCGGCGCCATGTGGGATCCAGTCGAGGGCCATCTCGACCCTTCCGGCACCACCCATGCGTATGCCAAGGCCGCCAGGAAGCTAGGCGCCGAGATCGTACTGCGCAACCGCGTCGTGGAACTGACGCAGGAGGTCGACGGCACCTGGAACGTCGTCACTGAGCAAGGCACAGTCAAAGCCGAGCATGTGGTCAACTGCGGCGGCCTGTGGGCGCGCGAGATCGGTCGCATGGTCGGCATCGAACTGCCGGTGCTGGCCATGGAGCATATGTATCTCCTGACCGAGCCGATGCCGGAGGTCGAGGAATTCAACAATTCGACCGGCCGCGAGATGATTGGCGTGCTCGATTTCAAGGGCGAGATCTATACCCGCCAGGAGCGCAACGGCATCCTGCTCGGCACCTATGAAAAGGCCTGCAAGCCGTGGTCGCCGGTCAGCACGCCCTGGGATTTCGGCCACGAGCTGCTGCAGCCAGACATCGACCGCATCGCGCCGTCGCTCGAGATCGGCTTCAAGCATTTCCCCGGCATCGAAAAGGCCGGCATCAAGCAGATCATCAACGGCCCCTTCACCTTCGCGCTGGACGGCAACCCGCTGGTCGGCCCGGTGCAGGGCCTGACCAATTTCTGGTGCGCCTGCGCCGTCATGGCCGGCTTCAGCCAGGGCGGCGGCGTCGGCCTGGCGCTGTCGAACTGGATGGTCCATGGCGACCCCGGCTTCGACGTCTGGGGCATGGACGTTGCGCGCTTCGGCGAATGGGCAACGCTGCGCTATACCAACGCAAAGGTCCGCGAAAATTATTCGCGCCGTTTCTCCATCCGCTTTCCCAACGAGGAATTACCGGCGGCAAGACCAGCGCAGACGACCCCGCTTTACGACACCATGATCGCCAACAACGCCGTCATGGGCGACAGCTGGGGTCTCGAAACCCCGCTCTGGTTCGCGCCGAGAGGCTCGGAGCCGAAGGACGTTGTGTCCTTCCACCGCTCCAATGATTTCGGCCCGATCGGCGAGGAAGTGCGCGCCACCCGCGAGAAGGTCGGCGTCACCGAGATCGCCAACTTCGCCAAATACGAAGTCTCCGGACCAGGGGCCGAGGACTTCCTCAACCGTCTGATGACCAATCGCATGCCGAAGACCGGCCGCATCGTGCTGACGCCCATGCTGAACGAGTTCGGCCGGCTGATCGGGGACTTCACCATCGCCAAGGCGAGCCCAAGGGGTGGGGAAGAACGCTTCATGATATGGGGTTCTTCGGCAGCGCAAAAATACCACATGCGCTGGTTCGAGAAGCATCTGCCGAAGGACGGAAGCATCCGCATCCACCGCTTCGACCAGACGCTGGTCGGTCTCTCCATCGCCGGGCCGAAATCCCGCGACCTGCTGCAGAAACTGGTCGATGTCGACATCTCGACCACGGCCTTCCGCTTTATGGATTTCCGCGAAATGGCGGTCGGCGGCGCGCCCTGCATGGTCAATCGCATCACCTACACCGGCGACCTCGGCTACGAGATATGGATGGCGCCTGCCTACCAGCGCTTGGTCTACAAGGCGATCAAGGAGGCTGGCGAAGAGTTTGGGCTTGTCGATTTCGGCATGCGGGCTTTGCTCTCTATGCGCCTTGAAAAGAACTTCCCGACCTGGTTCCGCGAGCTACGTCCGATCTACGGACCGTTCGAAGGCTCGATGGACCGCTTCATCAAGCTGGAGAAGAACGACTTCATCGGCCGGGAAGCAGCGGCCAAGGAACAGGCAGAAGGGCCGAAACTGCGCCGTGTCTCCTTCATCGTCGATGCCGCGGATGCAGACGTCATGGGCGACGAGCCGATCTGGGCCAAGGTCGGCGGCAAGGATTACGGCACCGTGGAAAAGCCGCATGGCTATGGCGCGCCGCGCTTCGACGCGGGCGGCAAGGAAGTGCGCGGCTCGAACGCCGCCGAAGGCGCGTCTGCCGTGCGCGGCATTGTCGACGGCGACTGGCGCGTGGTCGGCTGGGTCACCTCCGGCGGCTATGCGCATTATGTCGAGAAGTCGATGGCGCAGGGATATGTACCGGCGGCGCTTGCCGAGAACGAGAGCGCCGGCCTGTTCGAGATCGAAATCCTCGGGCACCGGCGTCCCGCACGCGTCAATGTCGAACCGCCTTTCGACCCGAGCGGCGAAAAGATGAGGACGTAGGCGCAGCCAGCCGGTCGCATTGTGCGGAGCATACTCTTCATGCTAGCGCAGCCGGCAACACTCTGCTGGCAAGGGCGATGAGATTTCATTGAAGTACAATCTGAGATGGGCCGAGTGGCTGGCCGAGGGACGGATCGGCCCCTTCCCGGCGGCGATCGTCATGGTCGCGGCTTACTTTGCCTTGCAGACCATCATACTGTCCCTGTTGAGCTCTTGGGCGGGAACCGGCGTCGGCATCGATGATGCGGAGCAGCTGATCTATGTTCCGTATCTCTGGGCTGGATATGGCGGCTCGCAACCACCCCTGTACACCTGGATCAACTGGCTGGCCGCGCATGTTTTCGGCACCAGTATCTTCACGCTGAAGCTCGTCAAATACTCCGTGCTGTTCCTTGCCGCCTGCAGCGTGTTCGCCGCCATGCGGCGGTTCAGCTACACCAAAGCGACAGCGGCGGCGGCCATGTTCGGCCTGTTTACGATCCCGCAGATCGTCTGGGAATCGCAGCGCGCCTTGTCGCATTCCGTCGCCGTCGTCGGCTTCTGCTCGCTGCTCCTGCTGGCCATGGCCTATCTTCTCGAGCGGCGAAGCATGATCGCCTATGCGGCGTTTGGCCTGGCCACGGCGGCGGCAATTCTTGCCAAATATAATGATGTCTTCCTCGTGGTGGCCCTTGTTGCGGCCGTGCTGTCGCTGCGCGAATGGCGCAGCGCGATTCTCGATCCGAAGTTCGCCATCAGCATAGCGGTCGCGATATTGGTGCTGGCGCCAACCACCTATTGGAGCCTCATGCATCCCGCCGATTTATTGTCGAGAGGCGAGAAGTTCGGAATAGACGCGCAACAAGGGCGCGTGGCGGCGGCCTTTGTCGGCGCCGGCAAGTTTATCATGGGCACCTTCAATTTCGCGGTCTTGCCGGTGCTCGTTTCCGCCCTCACGTTCTGGCTGGCGAAGTTCCGTTTCTCCGAGCGGCACCCGAAAGGTCCGGCAAGCGAAATTCTGTTGTGGCGTACCTTGGCGCTCGGCTTGGCCATGCTTGCAGTACTTGTACTTGCCACCGGCGTGACGGTGGTCAAGGACCGCTGGCTGCTACCGGTCCTGTTCATGTTGCCGCTGGCCATCGTCGCCACTATGGAACGGCTGGCGCCGCGCGGCAGGAATGCGCAGCTCCTGGTGATCGCGGCTGGAGCGATCATCGCCGTGCTGCTCGCGCCCGCCACCTGGTACGTCCAGATAAACGGGACCAGTGGCCTCTCGCGGATGATCCGCGTGGATTACCCCGCCCTCTATCGCCAACTGACTGCGGACGGACCGGTCAAAACCGCAATATCTGATGGTGCATGGGTCGGAAACCTGCGGTTGGTCGATGAAAACCTGGTCGCACTTGACCAGGAAGTGCCTAATTTCGAAACGCTGATGCAGGAGCCGGCCGTACTCGTCTGGCTTGACCGAGACGATCCGCGTCCGGTCATTTTGGAGCAGCTCAAAGCGGCCGGCTATGAGCCGGACGGCCAACCACGGCAAATGATGGTTCCGCTGTTGCGCGGCACCGGCAAGTCCGCCCGGGCCGGCGCCTATGTAAGATTGAAGAGAATGGCGGTGGGAGAAACCACGGCGCCCAAGGAAGGCGTTAGCGGAGGAGCCGAGGGTGGACAGGAACCCGACTGACCGGCCCCGTCATCACCGCAAGATCATGCCGTTCGAGCCGGACGGCTCGAACGATGTGCTGCACAAAAAATCGCGGCTGAAGGCCGCTGAACTCAACCAGCATGCGCTGGGCTATGGAGCGCTGGCGGAAGTCGAATGGCAGGCGGCGGGCATTGCTGCTCCTGACCTGCCCGCCATGCGCCGATATCGGCTCGAGCGCATCCGCGCCGAGCTGAAGCGCCGCGACTATGCGGGAGCCCTGCTCTACGATCCGGTCAATATCCGCTATGCCACCGACGCAACCAACATGCAGCTCTGGGTCGCACACAATCGGACCAGGCATTGTTTCGTTGCCACCGATGGCCCGGTGGTGCTGTTCGACTATTTCTCCTGCGAGCACCTTTCCGATCATTCCGGCGTCGTCGACGAGGTGCGGCCGGCGGTGTCGTGGGCTTATCTGTACAGCGGCGAGCTGACCGGCCAAAAAGCCCGCCGCTGGGCAGCCGGCATCGCCGACCTGGTATTGGAACATGGCGGCGGCAATCGCCGCATCGCAGTCGACCACATCAATCCCGAGGGCATCGAAGAGCTCGCCCGCCTCGGCATCTCGACCGGCAATGGCGAGGCGGTGATGGAAAATGCGCGGCTGATCAAATCGCCCGACGAAATCCTTGCCATGCGCCGGGCGATCGCCGCTTGCGAGGCGGCAATGGGCGAGATGGAGAAGGCGTTGAGGCCTGGCATCTCCGAGAACGAATTGTGGGCCGAACTCCATCGCGGCAACATCGCGCGCGGCGGCGAATGGATCGAAACCCGGCTCCTGTCGTCGGGTCCGCGCACCAATCCATGGTTCCAGGAGTGTTCGTCGCGGACGATCAAGGCCGGCGAGCTCGTCGCTTTCGACACCGACCTGATCGGTCCTTACGGCTTCTGCGCCGACCTTTCGCGCACCTGGCTTTGCGGTGACGCGCCGCCGTCGCAGGAGCAGCGCGACCTGTTCCGCATCGCCGCCGACCAGATCGCCCACAACACGGAGCTGATGCGGCCGGGCATATCGTTCCGCGACCTCGTCGAGGGCTCGTCAGTGCCACCGGGAGACTGCTTCCCGGCCCGTTACGGGGTGCTCTATCACGGCGTCGGCCTTGCCGACGAATACCCGACTTTGCCGCATGCTGGCGACTGGACCGACGACACACCGGACGGAGTGCTCGAACCTGGCATGGTGCTGTGCGTCGAGAGCTATATCGGTCGGCTTGGCGGCTACGAAGGCGTCAAGATCGAAGAACAGATCCTGATCACTGAAACCGGCTACGAGAAGCTTTCGACCTACCCGCTCGACAATCGGCTGCTTGGCGGCTGAGCGATGCTAATGCATGTCGCGCAAAACTGTGCAGCGGCTTTGCGATAACGACATGCATAAAACAAGAATCTAAAGCGCGTCGCATGAGGCCGACCGAACGCGACGCGCTTTACGTGAGCGCCGCGATCGCCTCGCGCATCGCGGCGACGATCGTTTCCGGCGTCGTCCTGGCGGTGATGAACGGCAAGCCTTTGCGCCGCCTTGTCCAGCCGACGACCGTCACCTTCTGCGCCGCCGGCTCGAAACGCTGCGCCAGCGCCCAGCTCTCGCAATCGATCGCCGCGACGTCCGCCCTGCCCTCGGCAACGGCAACGATCGAAGCACGGTGCCCACAGCTTTCGCTCAGCCCGGAAAAGATATCCAAACTCTCGCCCAATGCTTGCAGGTCGCGGGCTGGCGCGATGATGCCCGACATGGAATCGAGGCTGTTGAAGGTGAAGCGCTTGCTGCGAAGCTGATCGAGCGGAATGACGGCACCGCCGTCGGCCGGCGCCCTTGCCGGCGGTGCCTCGCCCGCCCTCATGACGATGGCGCTCGAATAGAGTTCGCCCTGTCCACCCTTGAAGGCGTCGTAACGCGGCTGGCCGATGAGCTGGACACGCTGCGACAGGCCGAGTTCCATCGGTCCCCAGCAGGTTTGTGCAAAGAGCAGCGCCGGATGCAGCCAGAGCTGGTGAAAATCCAGTTCGTCCGGCGGCAATGTCGCCGGATCGGGCGCGATGGGTTTTCCCTGATCATCGCGAATACCGCCAGGTACGGGGGGCAAATCGCCGGTGCGGCGGATGATCGTCTCCGGCGCATCGATGCCTTTTTGCCTGAAAGCATCGCGCAGCCGCGCCCATTGCGCGTCGACATCGTCCCGCGCTTCCGGCCAGTCGTACATCGGCAAAGCCGCAATGAATTCGCTCATGCCGGGATTTGACCGTTATGCGGGGAAATTGACAAGGTCAGGAAAGCGTCGTCCGCGCGGCACCGCCTGCAACAACGCAAGAATCATTCTTTCGGCGGCTCGGCGGGTACCGGTGCGCTGCCAAGCCCATTGAGGCTGCGTGCCCTGACGCGCGGCTTGAATGCGCGTCCTGGTTCCGGCATGCGCCGCAGCACGGGATGGACGACCGGCTCCTTCGCCTTGAAGGCATAGGCCTTGAGCAGCGCGAAATAGTTCGGATAGGCGTAGCCATTGTTCATCCGCAGCCATTCGTCGCGGCGGTCGGCGAACAGCTTCGGCAGCCTGTACCAGGCCACCGTCGGGCTCTTGTGATGGACGAAATGCAGATTGTTGTTGAGGAACAGGAAGGACAGCGGCGAGCGCTCGACGATGATCGTGCGGCCTTCCGGATGTTCAGACCATTGGTGCTCGGCGTAGGTGCGGATCGAAATCAGCGACTGCCCAAGCCACACCGGCACCAGTATGTAGAGCCATAACGGCATGCCGAAGCCGAACTGCACGACAGGCAGCACCACGACGAGGCCGATCGCATGCAGCAGCCATGCCTTGCGGATGGACTTGTCGCCCGCGGCAACCTGCTTGGCGTCGTCGATGAAAAAGCCGATGCAGGAAAGCCACGGGCCTAGCACCAAACGCCCGATCATCGTGTTGTTGACCTTCAGCAGGAATTTCATCGCCGACGGCAGCTCCTCGTGCTGCCAGAGAGACTTGTAATAGCTTTCGGGATCATCGAGCGGATCGGTCAGGCGCTCGTCTGCATGGTGGCGCAGATGAATGGTCTTGAACCGGCGAAACGGCCAGACAAGGCCAATCGGCAGGAACACAAAGGCTTCGTTGAGCCGCGCATTCCGGGTTGGGTGGCCGTGCAGGACCTCGTGCATCAGCGAGGATTGCAGCGCCGCAATCAGGGTCAGAAAGGCGAGTGCCAGCAGCGGGTAAGAGGGCCAGAGCAGGAAGCCGGTAGCGAGCCAGCCGCCGTAGCAGAGAAGTGCGAGAAATGCTGTCGGCCATTCGATGGCCATTGCGCCGTGTCGCCTGTTGCCCATGCTCGTCATGCTATCGACCACTGCCTTCCAGTCGCCGGAACCCGTTTGATTCCTGACAACATTGTGTCAGGAGCGTTGCGTCGGCGCAACGCGATAAAGCGCACAAACTGTTGCGATTGCGCATTTTCAGCTGCATATGTTATGTATTGTAAACAGCCAACAGGATTCATTTGCGCCTGAAGCCCGCGTTCGCGGCTTTAAGCGCAAATTTTTCCTCCTATTGAATGGGGTAGCGATTTGGACAAGCGCGACCTGTCGACGATCTTTCGCGAGCGCCTGAAAATGCTCTTGACAAGGTCCGATTTGAACCAATCAGCCTTCGCCGCCGCGGTTGGCATTGACCGTTCGGCACTGTCGCAGCTGCTCTCCGGCGCCTCGACCCGCCTTCCCCGTGCTGAAACGCTGCTCAACATCGCCGCCGAATTCAAAGTCTCGCTCGACTGGCTGCTCGGCCTCAGTCACGATGAGGGCGTCACCGGTGAAATCCGCGAGAGCCTTGAGATCGAGGAGGCGCCGGACGGCTTCGACCGCACGCTGCTGGCTCGCTGGCATGCCGAGGCGGCGGGAACGAAAATCCGCTATGTGCCGGCCGGCATTCCCGATCTTCTGCGCACCGAGGCGCTTGTCGACTACGAAGCTGTCATCGCCAACAAGAGCCGCGAGGCACAGGCCGGCGAGACGCAGTACCGCATCGACTACAACCGACGGCCCGAAACCGACATGGAAGTCTGTATGCCGCGCCACACGCTGGAGATCTTCGCGCGCGGGCTGGGCGTGTGGGACCGCTTTCCGGAGGCCGACCGCCACCAGCAGCTCCTGCACATGGCGACGCTGCTCGACGACCTCTATCCCACCTTCCGCCTGTTTCTCTATGACGGGCGGATGCGCTATTCGATCCCCTACACCATCTTCGGGCCCTATCGCGCCGCCATTTACGTCGGCGACATGTATCTGGTGCTGAACGCCACGCAGCCGATCCGCATCCTGACCAGCCATTTCGACAATCTGATCCGTGCCGCGGACGTCAACGCGCATGAAGCGGCCAGCTTCACACGAAAGCTGGCGGAGATGCGATTTTGACCGGTTGCTCTACGTGCCGACATTGACGGCACATAAAGAATTCTTTATATCCTTATCTCAGTTATTCTTCCGGGAAGGCGTATTTCACATGACCAATCCGATCGACGCTCTGCTTGCCGAAAAGGGCGTCCTGCTCGCCGATGGCGCCACCGGCACGAATCTGTTCGCCATGGGCCTTGAGGCCGGAGAGGCTCCCGAGCTCTTGAACGAGACCGCGCCCGACACCATCACCAGCCTGCACCAGAACTTTGTCGATGCCGGCGCCGACATCATCCTGACCAACTCTTTTGGCGGCACCCGCCATCGGCTCAAGCTGCACCACGCGCAGGACCGGGTCTATGCGCTGAACAAGCGCGCGGCCGAGATCGCAAGCGCCGTCGCCGGCAACGCCGGCCGCAAGGTGATCGTGGCCGGCTCCGTCGGCCCGACCGGCGAGCTGCTGGTGCCGCTCGGCGCCATGACCTATGACGAGGCGGTCGAAGCCTTTGCCGAGCAGATTGAGGGGCTGAAGGCCGGCGGCGCCGAAGTCGCCTGGATCGAAACCATGTCGGCGCCTGACGAAATCCGCGCCGCCGCCGAAGCCGCCATCCGCGTCGGCCTGCCCTATACCTATACCGGCTCCTTCGACACCGCCGGCCGCACCATGATGGGACTGCTGCCGAAGGACATCCACGGCGTCGTCGATGGCCTGTCGCAGACACCGCTCGGTGTCGGCGCCAATTGCGGTGTCGGCGCCTCCGACATTCTCGCGTCGCTGCTCGACATGACCGAGGCGAAGCCGGAAGCAACGGTGATCGTCAAGGGCAATTGCGGCATTCCCGAATTTCGCGGTGCCGAGATCTACTATTCCGGCACACCCGAGCTGATGGCCGACTATGTGCGCCTCGCCGTCGATGCCGGCGCCAAAATCGTCGGCGGCTGCTGCGGCACCTCGTTCCAGCACCTCGCCGCAATGCGCAAGGCGCTCGATGCGCACACCAAGTCGGATCGCCCGACCGTCGAGCAGATCGTCGAACGCATCGGCCCGATGCGCAACAAGCAGGCTACGGTCAATGTCGCCGAGACCAGCGAAGCCCGCCGCGAGCGGCGCCGCGGACGCGCCTGACGCTTTCGTCTGCGACATGGTCCGCGCGAAGCAGTGCGGCCGCGAAAAAAGGCCGGCAAGGTTTCCCTCGCCGGCCTGCCTCACCCGCCCGTAGGCCGGCTCCCCCTATCAGAACGATCCCATCTGAAAGAAACCGGCCGTCATTGCCACTACCGGTTACCGCCGAGCGCCGAGGCAAGGCGCACGAGCGAGAGGAACTCGGACCTGTACCCAAATGGGTCGGCTCCCCTGGCAGCGGTGGCAATCTCCATGATCTTGTCGTAGCCGAACTTCGCGGTCGCATCCTCGTCGCGCAGCTTCTGGCCGAACGCAGCAACGGCAACGGAGAAACGCTGGTCGGTGCTGGCCTGGTCGAACGACGCCACCTCGTTGGCTGACGTTACCGGCGTGGTGATCAGCTTCGAGGTGTCCTCGTTCGGCAGTTTGTAGCGGATCTTGACGAAAGCATATTCGTCGGCATTGGCGACACCGCCATTGTTCACCGAGGCCTGGCCGTAGCGCAGCTGGTCGATCTGTTCGCCGCCGCTGCCCTTAGGCGTGATCTCGTAGATTGCGGTGACTGAATGACCTGAGCCGATCTCGCCGGCATCGACCCGGTCATTGTTGAAATCCTCTCGATTCAAGGCGCGGGTTTCGTAGCCAATCAGCCGGTACTCCGAGACCTTGTTCGGGTTGAACTCGACCTGGATCTTCACGTCCTTGGCGATGGTGAACAGCGTCGAGGAGGCATCCTCGACCAGCACCTTCTCGGCCTCCGCCAACGTATCGATGTAGGCAGCAGTGCCATTGCCGTTCTGGGCGATGGTCTGCATCATCTGGTCGTTCAGATTGTCGCGGCCGAAGCCGAACACCGACAGGAATACGCCTGTCTTGCGCTCCTTTTCGATCAGCCGCTTCAGGTCGTCGTCGTCGGTCTGGCCGACATTGAAGTCGCCATCGGTGGCGAGCATCACCCGATTGATGCCGTCCTTGACGAAGGATTTCTGCGCCAGCCTGTAGGCTTCCTTGATGCCGGCCTCGCCTGCCGTCGAGCCGCCGGATGTCAGATTGTCGATGGCAGCGAGGATCTTGTCCTTTTCCGAAGCCTTGGTGGGCTCCAGCACGGTACCGGCATCGCCCGCATAGGTGACGATCGAGACGGTGTCGTCAGGTCTCAGCTTGTTGACCAGCAGTCGGAAGGCCGACTGCAGGAGCGGAAGCTTGTCCTGCTCGTTCATCGACCCCGACACATCGATCAGGAAGACCAGATTGGCCCTGGGCTGCTCGGCCGGCTTCACGTCGAAACCCTTGATGGCGACATGCATCAGCCTGGTGTGCTCGTTCCACGGCGACGGCATGACGCTGACGGTCGAGTTGAACGGCGTCGAGGCGGAGTCCGGGCCTTTCCAGTCATAGGGGAAGTAGTTAACCATCTCCTCGACGCGAACCGTGTCGGCCTGCGGGATAAAGCCTTCCTTCAGCGAGCGCCGGACGAAGGAATAGGAAGCGGTGTCGACATCGATCGAGAAGGTCGAGACCGGGTCTTCAAGTGCGGCATGCACCGGGTTGGTCTTGAAATTCTCGACGCGGTCGCGGTTTTCCTCTTGCGGCAGCATCTGGTCGGCCGGCGCAGCGGCGGGCTGCTGTGCCATCAGCTTGGGCTCGGCAACCGTGCCAGGCATGCGGCCGACCCGCGCGCCGCCATCGGCTGAAGGGGCCGCGGAGCTTGCGTCGCCGTTCAACGCAAGCTCGCTGCTCGGCTGCGGTTCGGGTGCATTGCGGCTGAGCACATCCTGCTGCGTCAGCCCGCCGACTGCGGTCGATTCCGCCTTCGGCGGCGATGTCGGCGCCACAAGCGCCTCGCCGGCGTTACGGCTTTCACTGTCGGCGTCCGCCTTCTTCTGCTTGTCCGCTTCGGCAACGACCGGCGGTTTGACGGTCGCCGGCTTGTCAGCCAGCGTTTCGGTGATCTTATCCCCGCCGAATTCGGGCCCGCCGAATTTGGATTCCCCAAGCATGTAGATGGTAGCGTATCCGGCGATCGGCAGGGCAACGAGCCCGGCAATGGCCGGCGTGGCGAAGAGTTTCTTTTGCATGATTTCGCTCCAGAGCCTTTGTGCTCGCTCTGTGAGACGAAGCCCGCTCACCGATCCTTGGGCGGCCGGCAAAGTTTTTTCTTCCATGTCATAGGCGCGCAGCGCAGCCTGGAGGGCACGCGCCTTTGCGTCCGAGTCCGGCGCCGGTGCTGCGATGTCGCGTAGTCTGTTGAGTTCGTTGTCGTCGACCATGGTCACACTTCCCCGGCTGAACGCATCAGCGTCTTCAGCCGTTTCTTCGCTTCATGGATGTGCCAGGAAACCGTCGTCTCCGAGATCGCCATCGCCTCGGCGGCGGCGGCGTGGCTCAGCCCTTCGCCATAAACCAGCAGCACCGCATCGCGCTGCTTGTCCGGCAGCTTGCGCACCGCTGCCCAGAGCGCCTCGGCCGGGTCTTCCGGCTCAGCCGAGATTTCCCCCGAAATCAGCGCATAGGCGCCATAGGCCTCGGTCTTGACCGTCTCGCGGGCGGTCTTGCGCATCATGTCGCGCGCCGCATTCAGCGTCATGGTGTAGAGCCACGTCGTGAAGGCACCGCTGCCGTGATAGTCGCGGATCGCCCGGCCGAGCCGGACGCAGACTTCCTGGGCGATGTCCTCGGCGTCGGCCTTTTTCCCGCACCAACGATAGGCGGCGCGATAGACGAAACCATAGTGCCTTTCGAGCAACTTGCCGAAAGCACCCCGGTCTCCGCCCTTCGCCCGTCCGATCAGTTCGGCGTCGGAGGCTTCGCTTTCGTCCAGCATCATCGCCATCATTTGCCTGTTGGACGAAGGCTAATGGCGGTTCCTTGGGGCGATGGAAAGAATTTTTTGGTGGGCGGTCACGTCGTAATGGTTGGCGTGACTTGGCCGAGCGTCTCCGCAAACAGCGTCGTCAGCCGCTTCCAGTGGCGTTCGGCGCCGGCTGCATCGAAGGCACTATGGTCCGGCATGCACCAGCCATGCGCCATGCCGGCATAGTTCTCTATGACATGATCAACCTCGGCGGCGCGCAGTGTTTCGGCGAGCCGCGCCGATTGCTCCGGCGGAAAGCTGCGGTCGACACCGGCAGTGCCGATATAGACCCTTGCCTGGAGTGAGGCGGCCTTCCGGTGCGGACTGTCGGCGGCGTCACCGGCCAGATTGCCACCGTGGAAACTGGCAGCAGCGGCGATGCGGTCGGAATAGGTGGCCGCCGCGTTCAGCGCCCGCGCTCCGCCCATGCAGTAGCCGACAATGCCGACCGGCCCGGTCAGGCCTTGCGCAGCGAGCGCATCGAGGAACGCGCCGCTGTCGCGGATCGTCATCTCCTGGGTCGTGCCGCCGACGAGACCTGTGATTGCGGCCTTGCTCCTCTCGTCACTGAACGCAGTCTTGGCTTCGAAAGGGCCGTAGGGCGCGTTGCGGTAAAAAAGGTCCGGCACCAGCACCGCATAGCCTTCGTCGGTAAGCCTTTCCGCCATCTGGTCGAGCGCCGGTCGCGGGCCAAAAGCGTCCATGTAGAGGATGATCGCTGCCTTGGCTGGGGCTGCCGAGCGGAACAGCCCGGCTTTGGCCATGCCGTCACTCGTCTTAATCTGGATCGCTTGCTTGGCCATCGCCCGCTCCGTTGACGTGTCGTGCGATAGATATCCGCGCTGACCGTCGCCGCAAGCTGTAATGAGGCGATCTGCTTCAAGATTTCGTGCGGCATTCGGCGACGCTACAGACGCGCGAATGCTGCCATGTGAAAGGCCTGAACCTCGGCCGGATAGCGATAATCGGTGCCGTAAGGACAGGCGTTGCGATCAAGGCAGCCGCCGGTCCGGCAGGACGCGCCGTTTTGCCCGCGCACATGGGCCAGACAGGTTTCATGTGCAAAACCATTCGCAGAATAAGCCTCGACCGGACAGGATTTCAGGCAAGGTTTTTCCAAACATGTATCGCAAAGGTGAACCACCTCGTGGGGTTGTTGGAGCGCAATCTCATTTTCGAACAGCAGCGCGCCGCGATAGGCGTGCCAGAGCCCGTATTGCGGATGCATGAGGATGCCGAGCGGCGACGGCCGCAAGCCCTCCGCCCGCACCGCCCATTGCTGGAAAGGCAGATATGGCCTATCGGAGGGCGAAACCGCGCGCGCCCCGAATTTTCCGGCCACCGCGCCGATCACTTCGCGAGACCATCTGTCGAGCGGATCGTCGATCGGCTGTGACTGTTTCTCCAACCAGCGCAGGAAGTGCGGCCAAGGTGCGGCACCCGCCTGCCCCACCAGCAGAACGGATCTGGCGGCAGCGCCGGAGAGACCGGAAGGTGTCTCCTCAGCACCTGCAAAATTGAAGCCGCCGCGAAGCATAAGGCCATGGACGGAAAGTGCCGCCGCGATTGTTTGAGTCATGCCGCGCTCGGGATCACCCCTTCTTGTCCGGGTCGGAGAAGGCGCTCCGCCAGACTTCCTTGTGGATGATATTGGCGACTTTAGCCCCGCCTGATTCGGGCTCCTTTCAGGTGAAGGCGTCGGCCATCGACGCCTTCTTCCTGGCGATGAAGTCCTTCAGCCCGTCGTCGATGCCCGGGTCGAGATACGGCGCCTCGTAGCTCTCCAGCCAGCGGCGGGCGAGCTCGTTGGCGCGCTGCGGCGCGGTCTTTTCGCCTTCGGCCAGCCATTGCTCGTAGGAATTGTTATCGGCGATGTTGGAACGGTAGAACGCGGTCTGGAAATTGGCCTGGGTGTGATCGCAGCCGAGATAGTGGCTGCCCGGGCCGACCTGGCGGATGGCGTCCATCGCCTGGCCGTTTTCCGACAGGTCGACACCCTCGGAGAACTTCTGCGTCATGCCGAGCTGGTCGATATCCATCATGAACTTTTCGTAGCAGGAGGCGAGACCGCCCTCGAGCCAGCCGGCCGAATGCAGCACGAAGTTGGTGCCGGCGAGGATCGTCGAGTTCAGCGTGTTGGCGCTCTCGTAGGCGGCCTGCGCATCGGGGATTTTTGAAGCACAGAGCGAACCGCCGGTGCGAAACGGCAGGCCGAGCCGACGGGCAAGCTGTGCGGCGCCATACGAGACCAGCGACGGCTCCGGCGTGCCGAAGGTCGGCGCGCCCGACTGCATCGAGATCGACGAGGCGAAGGTGCCGAACAGCACCGGCGCACCCGGCCGGATCAGCTGGGTGAACGACGCTCCCGCCAGAACCTCGGCTAAAACCTGGGTCAGCGTGCCGGCGACCGTCACCGGGCTCATCGCACCGGCAAGGATGAACGGCGTGACGATACAGGCCTGATTGTGGCGCGAATAGACCTTCAGCGCTCCCAGCATGGTCTCGTCGAAGACCATCGGCGAGTTGGCGTTGATCAGGCTGGTCAGCACCGTGTTGTTCTCGACGAAATCGTCACCGAACACGATCTTGGCCATCGCCACCGTATCTTCCGCGCGCTCGGGCGCGGTCACCGAGCCCATGAACGGCTTGTCCGAATATTTGATATGGCTGTAGACCATGTCGAGATGCCGTTTGTTGACCGGCACGTCGACCGGCTCGCAAACCGTGCCGCCCGAATGGTGGATCGACGGCGCCATATAGGCGAGTTTCACGAAATTCCGGAAATCCTCGATCGTCGCATAGCGCCTGACGCCGTCGAGATCGCGCACGAAGGGCGGTCCATAGACCGGCGCGAACACTGTCGCGTTGCCGCCGATCTGCACCGAGCGCTCGCCGTTGCGGGCGTGCTGGGTATAGACGGACGGAGCGGTCTTCAACAGCGAGCGGCAGAGGCCCTTGGGGAAATGCACCCGCTCGCCCTTGACGTCGGCGCCCGCCTCTTTCCAAAGCTGCAGCGCCTCGGCGTCGTCGCGGAAGATGATGCCGATCTCCTCCAGCACCGTGTCGGTGTTCTTTTCGATCAGCGCCAGCCCTTCCTCGTCCAGCACTTCATAGACGTTGATCTTGCGCTTGATATAGGTGAGCTGTGTGCCGGGGCCGCCGCCCGAACGCGCGGCCCGTCGGGCTGCGGCGCCACCGCTGGCAGCGCGCCCGCGCCGTGCGTTTGACGCTTCCTGATCGACCGGCGCGTTCTCACTCATAATCGTTCTTCCCTGGCTTTCGTTCTGGCCTGATTTACTCCGGCCGGGCTGTTGTACCGGCCTGAAATCCGTTTGCGGCCGCATATTGCGGTCTCTGGCCGGATCGTAGCCATGCACCCTATTCGAAACGGCCCGCCAGCGCCAACGCCTGTCGCAAAATCGACAAGAATTCCAAGAGATTTACGGTCGCTTTCGTTTTGCGGGAAGTCGCAAATCAGCTATGGACAACCGGCCCGTGCGGGTTAGGTATTGACGCGATATTTTTAAGCTGCCGCGATAGTTGTAGCCGGCAAGGAGCCTGAGAAAAAATGGCCGACGACGAGATCATCCTTTCGGAACTCTCCGACGACGAGTTGGTGCAGCAGATGCACGACGATCTTTATGACGGGTTGAAGGAAGAAATCGAGGAAGGCACCAATATCCTTCTCGAGCGCGGCTGGGCGCCTTACAAGGTGTTGACCGAGGCTCTGGTCGAGGGCATGCGTATCGTCGGCGAGGATTTCCGCGACGGCATCCTGTTCGTTCCCGAAGTGCTGCTGTCGGCCAACGCGATGAAGGCCGGCATGTTCATCCTGCGTCCGCTGCTTGTCGCCACAGGCGCGCCGAAGCAGGGCAAGATGGTGATCGGCACCGTCAAGGGCGACATCCACGACATCGGCAAGAACCTGGTCGGCATGATGATGGAAGGCGCCGGCTTCGATGTCATCGACCTCGGCATCAACAATGCGGTCGAAAAATATCTCGATGCCATCGAAAAGCACCAGCCCGACATCATCGGCATGTCGGCCCTGCTGACGACGACCATGCCTTACATGAAGGTCGTCATCGATACGATGAAGGAAAAAGGCATTCGCGACGACTATGTCGTACTGGTCGGCGGCGCACCGCTCAACGAGGAATTCGGCAAAGCCGTCGGCGCCGACGCCTATTGCCGCGACGCCGCGGTGGCAGTCGAGACCGCCAAGGACTTCATGAAGCGCAAGCACAACGTCCGCGCTTCGGCCTGAGCCAATAAATCCGGCACCGACGAGAAAAGCCGCGCCTTGCAGTGCGGCTTTTTTATTCCCAAATGTTTAGAGCTGTGCGGATCAGGGTTTCTTGACGGTATCGTCAACAGCCTTCGCAGTGGATTTGATATCCTTACCGACGCCGCGCACCGTGTTGGCGCAGGCCGAAACAGCCAAGGCGCAGGCGAGAATAGCGATTGGCGCAACGCGGAACAATTTCATGAATGGTGTCTCCCTCAGCATATAAATTCGCTGGACAGCAACGAAGATGGATTAGACTGGTTCCATGACTACCGCGCGAAAACGACGATCCGATCAAGGCGACAGGCTGCTCGTCATCGCCTGCGGAATGATTGCGCGCGAAGTTTTGGCGGTCAAGGAGCAGCTCGGGCTCGACCATCTCGACCTGACTTGCCTGCCGGCGGAGTTCCATTTCTATCCGGACCGCATCGCGCCGGCCATGGACAAGGCTATCGAGAAGGCCAAGACCGACGGCTACAGACACATCTTCGTCGGCTATGCCGATTGCGGCACGGGTGGCCTGCTCGATCGGATCTGCGAGAAGCATGGCGTCGAGCGCATGGCCGGGCCGCATTGCTTTGCTTTCTACCAGGGCATGGATGCCTATGCGAAGGTCGCCGATGACGACATGATGTCGTTCTACATGACCGATTTCCTCTGCCGGCAATTCGATGCCTTCTTCATGAAGCCGCTCGGTCTGGACAAGCACCCGGAGCTGATCAAGGACTATTTCGGCAATTACGAGAAGCTGATCTATATCGCCCAGACCGACGACCCGGAACTCGACAAGGTCGCCGAAAAGGCGGCGAAAATGCTCGGCCTCGCTTATGAGCGGCGCTCGACCGGCTATGGTGACCTGACGAAGGAACTGGCCAGCGCTGCAATCCTGGCTTGACGATATTTCTAGGCAAAGTCTTCTTCAGCTTCGAGCCCGGCGAGCACATCTGCAAAGCTCGTCTTGCAGACGAAACCCAGCCGGTCCCTCGCCCGCGACGCATCATAGACCCGGTCGATCGACGAAAACATCGTCCAGCCTTTCTTCGTGTAGAGTGCCGGATAATCCGGAAAATAGCGCGCGACGACCGACGGCGCGTCGGCGATCAAGGCCGCGCAATCTTCGGGCTGGAAAGGCGTCGGTGCCGAGATGATGAAAGTGTCGAAGCCCAATTGCGGCGCTTTCTCCAGGGCAGCGATGTGGGCGTCGGCTGCGTCCTCCACCGTCAGCCGGCGGAACAACAGCTCATTGGCCTTGGTGTTGGCATCCGACTGTTCGATCACGTGCGCCATGTCGTCCGCCTCGGGAAAAAACCGGGCGGTGCGCAACACGATCACCGGCAGGCCGAACTGCAAATGATTGAGCCGGCAGAGCTGTTCGGCTGAAAGCTTGGTGACGCCGTAGATGTTGCGCGGTTCAGGCGACATGTCTTCCGTCAGCCATGCCGCCTTGCGCGCCCCGCCGGTGAAGCCGGTGCGGATGGACTCGGAAATCATCAGCGATGTCGTCGACGTAAACACGAAGCGCTGAACGCCAAAAGCTGCTGCCGCATCGAGCAGGTTGAGCGTGCCGCGCACATTCGTCTCGACGAAATCCTCGTTGCGATGACGTTCGATGTCAGGCTTGTGCAGCGCGCCGCTATGGATGATGGCCTCGATGCGGTTCTCCTCGACCGCCCTCATGACCAGGTCGCGATCGGCGACTGAGCCGACGATTCGCGTTTCCGAGGATGGGGCGGGATCGAGGCCGGTGACGTCATGACCAAGAGCCCGCAGGCGCGGCGCCAAGGCGCTGCCCAGCCAACCGGACGATCCCGTCAGCAAGATCCGCATTCTTTTGCACCTCGTTTCTGCTGTCGATGCTCAGGCACGGATGACAGAACACGGCGAAACATTAAGGTATGCGCCAGACGAGAAAACAGCCTGCTCCAGCCATCAAAAGGGAAACGCCACCGATGATCGCTCGCCTCATGTTTGCCGCAGCAACTGTCCTCTGCTTGACCATGCCCGCGTTCGCCGATGGCGAGGTGCAGAAGCTGATAACGGCTGCCGACAAGGCGCGGCTCAACAAATATGGCGAGACGCGCAAGGCAGCGCTTAACGAGGCGAGGGCCGGCGATCCCGCCGAGGTCAAGCAGCTCGCCGCCTTGCTGGCAAAGCCGCTGGTTCCCTTCTCTGACAGGGACCTGACCGGCAAATGGCAATGCCGCACCATCAAGGCCGGCGGATTGGGCCCGCTCGTCATCTATGGCTGGTTCAAATGCAAGGTGAGCGACGACGGTTCCGGCTGGAGACTGGAAAAGATCACCGGCTCGCAGCGCACCAAGGGCCGCTTCTTCGACGATGGCGAGAAACGCGCGATCTATCTCGGTTCCTTCCACGTCAACGACGATCCGGCAAAGCCCTACGGCAGCGGCCCGGAAAGCGATCAGGTCGGCTATGCCTTCCGCAACAGCGCCAGTGAATGGCGCATCGAGTTCCCGGCGCCCTATTACGAATCGAAGCTCGATATCCTCGAATTCAAGCGCTGAGCCCGATCACCAGGGGTTAACCCGGTCAGCCTAGCATTCGCGCGCAAAGAACAGGTTCTTTGCGGGGAGTCGCAGAGCATGGCACTGTCGAAAACAAACCAACGGCCGATCGTCGTCGTCACCGAAGGCGGCCCGCATATCTGGGCGATCGTCAACGCCCTCGCCGATCAACTCGGCCCGGTCAGCGTCATCCTCGAAGCTCCTGAATCCAAAAAGCAATTGCTCCTCGCGCGGGCGCGGCGGCAAGGCTGGACCTCGGCCATCGGTCAACTCGGCACGATGGTGCTGACGCGCCTCGGCAAGCGCTTCTTCGCCGGCCACGCAGCACGGCTTGCCGCCGGGCAGAAGCTGCAAACCGAACCGAAGCCTGGGCAAAAGATCATTTATGTCTCGTCGGCCAACGCGCCGGAGTGCCTGCAGGCGATTGCGGAAATCCAGCCGGGTGTGGTGCTGCTCGCCGGCTGCCGCTTGCTGTCGCGGCAGACGCTGGCGAAAATCCCTTGCCCGGTCCTCAACTACCATGCCGGCATCGCCCCGAAATATCGTGGCATGAACGGCGGTTACTGGGCGCTGGCTTCAGGCGATGCGGAGAACTTCGGCACCACCGTGCATCTGGTCGACGCCGGCGTCGACACTGGCGGCGTGCTGCGGCAGACGCGTGGCAAACCGCAGCCCGGCGACACAGTTTCGAGCTACGCGTTGCGGCAGGCGGCCTTCTCGCGCGACATCTGCGTCGAAGCGGTCAGGGATGCGCTGGCCGGCAAGCTCGGCACGGTGGATCCCGGCCTACCTTCGACACAATGGTATCATCCGACGATATGGTTTTATCTCTGGACGGGGATAAGGAACGGCGTCTGGTGACGCGCCGATTTACCGGACAGCCACCCGCCACTAACATTGCATCATGAGCGACATCGACCACCGCACCATCATTGCCGGCCTTTCGGTCGAGGACCGTCGCGACCTCACCGCCAGGGTTGACCGGCCAGGCATTGTCCGGCTGGCGGTCCATGCCGGGCTGGTTATCCTGCTAGGCGCGCTGATCGCCGCTCGCATCCCGTTCTGGCCCGCGCTCGTCTTGCCGCAGGGAATCCTGATCGTCTTCTTCTTCACGCCGTTGCACGAGACCATCCATGAAACTGCGTTCAGAACGGCGCGGCTCAATCGCACCATCGCCGCCGTGGCCGGCTTCCTTATCCTGCTGCCGCCGGCATGGTTCCGCTATTTCCATTTCGCCCATCACCGCCATACGCACGACCCGGACAACGACCCCGAACTGATGGCCCCGAAGCCGGAGACCATCAGCCAATATCTGCGCTATCTGTCAGGCGGCCCCTATTGGATCGCCATGGGCCGTGTGATCGCAACCAATGCGGCGGGCCGCAACCGCGACGGCTTTGTGCCGGAAAAGCGCCGCGGCAAGGTGGTTGCCGAAGCACGGCAGTTCCTGATCGGCTATGCGGCATTGCTGGCCGCATCGCTCGCCGCGCAGTCGGCGCTGCTGTTGTGGGTCTGGATCGTGCCGGTGCTGGTCGGACAGCCGTTTTTGCGTGCCTACCTGCTGGCCGAGCACGCGTTGTGCCCACATGTCGCCAACATGCTCGAGAACACCCGCACCACCTTCACCACAAGGCTGGTGCGCTTCGTGGCTTGGAATATGCCGTACCATTCCGAGCACCATTCCTATCCGGCCGTTCCCTTCCACCGCCTGCCGCGCTTCCATGACATCGTCGCGGAGCATTTACGCACGACCGAACGAGGTTACGTGCGCTTCCACAGGAAGCTGGTCGGCAGCTACGATGGCCGCGCCGGCTGACCAGTGCTGGAAGAAACTCCGCTTTCAACCGCGGCCGTCGATTGCGTCGCTTTTGAAGGCCCCCGCGTCGTCCCATAACAAGCAGCCCAACAGCGCTTCCGGCAATGCTCGAAACCACTGCATTGGCCAAAAGATCGGAATCGATCTTCGGAGAGCACGATGCAGCGGACTTAAATGGTAGAGCATCGTTTGTGCGTCCGATTGGACGCACGGCGCTCTGCAGGAGCAGGAAATTATGGCCGATCTGATCGTCGTCTACTGGCGCGACATCCCCGCCCAGGTCATCGTCAAGAAGGGCCGGCAGAACGCCAAGCGCGAACTGCCGCTGCGCTTCACCGAGGCGATCGACATGTGCGCCATGCGCACCGGCGCTGGCGGCACCGACGACTATCTTGCCGAATGGCACAAGGCAGAACCCCTCCCGGTCAGTGACGATCTTGAAGCCGAGGCCGAGAAGGCTCTTCAGGAACTTGATGCGAAATACGACCGTGAGCGGCTGGTCGCTCTGGTCAAGGCGGGGGGCAAAGAGAATGTCTGATCCCCAATCAATGCCGGCGACGACGGCTCGAGCCGGCGTAACCCAGGCGACCATCGTCAAGAAGGCGGCGCCGAAATCCGACTACAAGCCGGCCGACGTGTCGCCACAGCGGCGTGTGCAGCGCTCTTTCGCGGTGCGCCTTTGGTCTGTGCGGCATTCGCGGCTGCTCGAATGGTTCTACGGCAAATTCGCCGACATGTTCCTGCTCCTCCATCCGCTGTGGAAGGGCATCGGCTACAGCCGTGTCGAAGGGCCCGTGAAATTCGTCGAAAAGCGCGTCAAGGGCTTCATGTTCGACTGCCGCATGTGCGGCCAGTGCATTCTTTCCTCGACCGGCATGTCGTGCCCGATGAACTGCCCCAAACAATTGCGCAACGGCCCTTGCGGCGGTGTCCGCGCCAACGGCAATTGCGAGGTCGAGCCTGACATGCCTTGCGTCTGGGTCAAAGCCTGGGAAGGCTCGCGGAACATGGTGCATGGCGACAAGATTTTGGAAGTGCAGAAGCCGGTGGATCAGTCCTTGCGCGAAACTTCCGCCTGGCTGCGGGTCACCGCGCAGGCCGCGGCCGCCCGCAATGCGGCCCGGAATACTACGAAGACCGGAGCATCGGCATGATCGGCCGTCAGCCAGACGAGAATCCGGCCGGCATCCATTTGCCGCTCGATCCCCTGCCCGGCCACACCTCGCGTGGCCGGCTGGAACGCGTCCTCAGGCGCGGCGAGTTCGCAGTGACGACCGAGCTCAATCCGCCCGACAGCGCCGATCCGGAAGACGTCTACAACCGCGCCAGGATTTTCGACGGCTGGGTCGACGCCATCAATGCCGTCGACGCTTCCGGCGCCAACTGCCACATGTCGTCGGTCGGCATCTGCGCGCTGCTGACCCGCATGGGCTATGCCCCGATCATGCAGATCGCCTGCCGCGACCGGAACCGCATCGCCATCCAGGGCGACGTGCTTGGGGGTGCTGCGATGGGCGTCGCCAACATGCTGTGCCTGACCGGCGACGGCGTGCAGGCCGGCGACCAGCCCGGCGCCAAGCCGGTGTTCGATCTCGACTGCATGTCGCTGCTCGAAACCTGCCGCGTTATGCGCGATAACGGCAAATTCCTGTCCGGCCGCAAACTCACGACCCCGCCGCAGCTTTTCCTTGGCGCGGCGATCAACCCGTTTGCGCCGCCGATCGATTTCCGGCCCTATCGGCTGGGCAAGAAGATCGCCGCCGGGGCACAGTTCGTGCAGAGCCAGTACTGCTTCGACGTACCGATGTTCCGCACCTACATGCAGGAGGTCCGCGATCTCGGCTATACCGAGAAATGTTTCATCCTGTGCGGCGTCGGGCCGCTGGCCTCGGCCAAGACGGCCAAATGGATCCGCTCCAACGTACCGGGCATTCACATTCCCGATCAGATCGTCAAGCGCCTGGAAGGCGCTCAGGATCAGAAGAAGGAAGGCAAGCAGCTCTGCATCGACATCATCAATGAGGTGAAGGAAATTCCCGGTGTGTCCGGCGTCCATGTGATGGCCTATCGCCAGGAAGAATACGTCGCTGAGATCGTCGACGAATCCGGCGTGCTGAAGGGTCGCCGGCCGTGGAAACGCGAAATCCGCCGCGACGACCAGCTCGTTGCCGACCGGCTCGACCACATACTGCATGACGACCTCACTGAAACCCAGGTCGACATGGTCAAGACCGCGCATTGACAGCGCGAATCGTCAGCATTCGCTTGATCAGAAACAGATAACGATATAAAGAACTCTTTATATCACGATGGAGAGATTTCATGACCCGCACCATCGTCGCCTCGGCGACACGAGAAATCATCATCGGCTTCGATCAGCCCTTCTGCGTGATCGGCGAGCGCATCAACCCGACCGGCCGTAAGAAACTGGCCGCCGAAATGATCGCCGGCAATTTTGAGACCGTCATCAAGGATGCGCTGGAACAGGCCGCCTGTGGGGCGACCATGCTCGACGTCAATGCCGGCGTCACTGCAGTCGATCCCAACGCCACCGAGCCGGCGCTGCTGGTGCAGACGCTGGAGATCGTGCAAGGCCTGGTCGACCTGCCGTTGTCGATCGACTCCTCCGTGACTGCGGCAATCGAAGCGGCGCTGAAGGTCGCCAAGGGCCGGCCGCTGGTCAATTCCGTCACCGGCGAGGAGGAAAAGCTCGAAGCCATCCTGCCGTTGATCAAGAAATACAACGTTCCCGTCGTCGCCATTTCCAACGACGAGACCGGTATTTCGATGGACCCCGATGTGCGCTTCGCCGTCGCCAAGAAGATCGTTCAGCGCTGTGCCGACTTCGGCATTCCGGCGCATGATGTGGTCGTCGACCCGCTGGTCATGCCGATCGGCGCGCTGGGCGATGCCGGCCGCCAGGTATTTGCCCTGCTACGCCGGCTGCGCGAGGAGCTCAAGGTCAACACCACCTGCGGCCTCTCCAACATCTCATTCGGCCTGCCGCACCGTCATGGCATCAACGCCGCCTTCATCCCGATGGTGATCGGCGCCGGCATGACCTCGGCGATCATGAACCCGGTGCGGCCGCAGGAAATGGAAGCGGTGCGTGGCGCCAACGTGCTGAACGGCACCGACGAGAACTGCACCAACTGGATCAGGACCTACAAGGACTACAAGCCTGCTGAAGGCGGCCAGGCCGTTGCCGCCCGGACGCAGGTCAACGCGCCGGGCGATGGCAATGGCAATGGCGGACGCAGGCGCGGCGGCCGCGAAGCGCGTATGGCCCGGGGTTGAGCCAGGTCTTGGCCGACACGATATGGGGCCTAGGACTGGGGAGGAACCGAGACATAGCGGCATCGCTGCCGTAGCCAAGACCCGAGCTGCGTAAAAAGTAAAGTCTGGAACGTATGAACTCTCCCGTCAACATCACCGATCCGCTCGTGCTGTTCATGCCATCGGGCAAGCGCGGGCGGTTTCCGGTCGGCACGCCCGTTCTGGACGCCGCGCGCCAGCTTGGTGTCTACGTCGAGAGCGTGTGCGGCGGGCGTGCCACTTGCGGGCGTTGCCAGATCGAGGTGCAGGAAGGCAATTTCGCCAAGCACAAGATCGTTTCCTCCAACGATCACCTCTCGCCCAAGGGCGCCAAGGAAGAGCGCTACGAGCGCGTACGCGGCCTGCCCGAGCGCCGCCGGCTGTCCTGCTCGGCGCAGATTCTCGGCGATCTCGTCGTCGACGTGCCGCAGGACACCGTCATCAACGCGCAGACCATTCGCAAGGACGCCGACACCAGGGTCATCGCCCGCGATGCGGCAATCCGCATGTGCTATGTCGAGATCGAAGAACCCGACATGCACAAGCCGCTCGGCGACCTCGACCGTCTGAAGATCGCGCTGATGAAGGACTGGGGCCTCAAGAGCCTCGATTTCGATTTCCATCTGTTGCCGCAGGTGCAAGGCATTTTGCGCAAAGGCAACTGGACCGCGACCGCCGCCATCCACAAGGACACCGACAGCGAGACCGCACGGGTCATCGCTTTGTGGCCCGGCCTCAAGAACGAGGCGTACGGACTTGCCTGCGATATCGGCTCGACCACGATCGCCATGCATCTGGTGTCGTTGCTGTCGGGCCGCGTCGCCGCCTCGTCGGGCACATCCAATCCGCAGATCCGCTTCGGCGAGGATCTGATGAGCCGTGTCTCGTACGTGATGATGAACCCGGACGGCCGCGAAGGCATGACGGTCGCCGTGCGCGAGGCCATTTCGGGGCTTGTGGACAAGGTCTGCACCGAAGGCAACGTCCAGCGCAACGACATCCTGGATTCCGTGTTCGTCGGCAATCCGATCATGCACCATCTGTTCCTCGGCATCGATCCGACCGAGCTCGGCGGCGCCCCCTTCGCGCTAGCCGTCTCCGGCGCCGTGCACATCAAGGCATCGGATATCGGTTTGAAGCTCAACCAGGGCGCCAGGCTCTATATGCTTCCTTGCATTGCCGGCCATGTCGGCGCGGACGCTGCCGCAGTGACGCTGTCGGAAGGGCCGCACCGCCAGGACGAGATGATGCTGATCGTCGATGTCGGCACCAATGCCGAGATCGTGCTCGGCAATCGCCAGCGGGTCGTGGCGGCCTCATCGCCAACTGGCCCGGCCTTCGAAGGTGCGGAAATCTCCGGTGGCCAGCGCGCCGCACCGGGTGCCATCGAGCGCGTCCGCATCGATCCTGAAACGCTGGAACCGAAATACCGCGTCATCGGCTCGGAACTCTGGTCCGACGAGCCGGGCTTCCTCGACAGTGTGCAGGCGACCGGCGTCACCGGTATTTGCGGCTCCGGCATCATCGAGGTGGTCGCCGAGATGTATCTCGCCGGCATCATCTCCGAGGACGGCGTCGTCGATGGATCGCTGAGCGGCCACTCGCCCCGCGTCGTCGCCAATGGCCGCACCTTCTCCTATGTGCTGAAGGAAGGCGAGCCCAAGATCACCATCACCCAGACTGATGTGCGCGCTATCCAGCTTGCCAAGGCCGCCCTTTATGCCGGCACCAAGCTTTTGATGGAAAAACAGCACACCGATCATGTCGACCGCATCCACTTCGCCGGCGCATTCGGCTCGTTCATCGACCCGAAATACGCAATGGTGCTGGGCCTGATTCCGGATTGCGACCTCGACAAGGTCTCGGCCGTTGGCAATGCGGCCGGCGCCGGCGCCCGCATGGCGCTGTTGAACCGTGGCTATCGCCGCGAGATCGAGGAAACCGTTAGCAAGATCGAGAAGATCGAGACGGCGCTGGAGCCGAAATTCCAGGAACATTTCGTTTATGCCATGGCGCTCCCGAACAAGATCGACCCGTTTCCCAAGCTGTCGGCGGCGGTGAAACTGCCGCCGCGCAAGACGGTGAGCGAAGACGGCATTGCCGGCGACGCTGCCCCGCGGCGGCGTTCGCGCGAAGGCCATGCCGCGCGGCGCGGGCGGGGATGACTCGCCTCCGCCAGGCTGTCAGAACTTCCATTTTCATTTGTATGCAAATGTTTCCAGATCGCGCCGATCTGGAAACGAAATCGCGTTTTCGTGAAATCCGCCAGATACATAGGCGGAGCATTTAACCGGCATCGAACGGCCGGCGGAAACAGTTTTCGGCCACCGCAACGCTCCAAGGAGATCAAGATGTCGATGTTCGAAAGCTTCGGCCGCTATGGTGCGGCCTTCAAGAAAACACGCGAAGCGCGCAAGTCGCTGCGCATCCTCAACAGCTTGCCGCCTGAGATCCAAAAGGACATTGGCTGGCCGGTGTCGCCGCGTTCGAGCGAAAGGCAGCTTGCGGTCGGATGGGGCACGCAGCGCGGATGAAATTCATCGACAAATGCAAGCTGCTCGGTATTCGCCGGAGCCGCAATGCGGCTCCGGCTGCACCCAGCAATTGGCTGCGCGCCGCGTTGCTGCCGCGGCGTTGAGCTGCACCGGTAGGCCAGAGACTTCATGGCCGGACGCTTTGTCGACAGCTGGGATCAAACGACCGTATTGAGATTGCATCAATCTTGACTTTTTTGGTGGCGACACAATCTTCGAAATAGTCGGGGGTTCTCTTAGTCGGCTCAGCCGAAGTCCGTGTATCTGCATGCCCAGTCTCAAAAGCCACGTCGTGTCGTTCGTCCTCAGGTACAGCCGCAAGAAGGCGTTTTCCAGCCCCGAGAACCTGCAGCGCTGGATCGCCTATGCGCGCAAGACGGAAAACCATCAGCCGCCTGCGTCGCTGTGGTCACGCCTGGAGATCACAACCCGCACGATCAACGGCTTTCCCGTCTACGAGATCGCTCCCCAGGCTGGTGAGCGGAGGCGGATTCTCTACCTGCACGGCGGCGCTTACGTCTTTGAAATCACACCCTATCATTGGCGGCTGATCGCCGACATGGCCGACCGCCTCGGGTTCGGTATCACCGTGCCGATCTATCCCATTGCTCCCGAACACGATTTTCACGCCATGTTCGGCATGGTCGGCGCCGTCTACCGCCAGATGTTCGGCGAAACCAGGGCGAATGATATCATCTTCATGGGCGATTCCGCCGGCGGAAACATGGCCGTCGTGCTGACCATGATGGCTGCGCAAGACGGCCTGCCCTTGCCATCACGCCACGTGCTGATTTCGCCCGGTCTCGACGTGTCGCTCGCCAACCCAGAAATGTATGAGGCCGAACGCAACGATCCGTGGCTGGGCATTGCCGGCGGCCGCGAGGCGATCCGGCTTTACAGCGCCGGCATAGATCCCACCGACTGGCGCATCAGCCCGGTTTACGGCGACCTGTCGGTGCTGCCCAAAACGCTGCTGCTGACCGGTTCACGCGATCTGCTCACCCCCGACAATCTGATTTTCGCGGAAAAGGCACGCGCGGCCGGCGTCGAAATTGAGGTCGTCCACGAGCAAGGCATGTTCCATGTCTGGCCGTTGATCGACATGCCGGAGGCGCGTCGCGCGCGGGACAGCATAGTGGCCTTCTTGACCAACGAAACTGACAGTTATCATGCCAAGGCAGGAGAGTTGTCGCTGCAAAGGGCAGACCGCGACGGAACGCCTCGCGATCTGGTTGCGCCGCTCAGGTCGTAGTTTGGCTCAGAACTTCCCAGTTTCCCTGAACATCTCAAACGTCGCGCGGATATGGTCGGCGACTGCCTTCACTGGAGCGCTGGCGTCCGGCGTCACCACCATGGCCAGATTGTAGGTGCCGATGTCAGGCATGCCGTCCTTCGGGCACAGCTCGACCATATCGCTGCCGAGGAACGATTTCGGCAGCGGCGCCACCGCAAGATCCGCCATGATCGCGGCGCGCTGGCCGGCCGTGTGTGCGCTCATATAGGCGATACGGTAGTTGCGGCCCTCGCGGCCAAGCGCCTCCAATGCCCCTGCCCGCCAGGCACAGCCCTCTTCCCACAATGAGACCGGCAGCGGCTCACGCAGATGCGCGCAACCGCCCTTGGCACCGGCCCAGACGATCGGCTCGGTGAGCAGCACTTCGGCGCCGATCGCGCTGGTCTTGTACGAGTTGGTGAGCAACGTGATGTCGAGCGCCCGGTCGTCCATGCGCCGGCGCAGATTGACGCTCTGGTCGATGGTGACGTCGACCGCGATAGATGGATGCGATTGTGCGAACCGCTTCAGCACATGCGGCAGCACACGTTCGCCGTAATCGTCCGGCGAGCCGAGCCGCACCACGCCGACAATGTCTGGAATGATGAACTTCGACACCACCTCGCGATTGATCGACAGCAGCCGGCGCGCATAGCCGAGCAGCATCTCGCCATCGGTGGTCAGCGTCACCGAACGGGCGTCGCGCGCGAACACCGAGCGGCCGAGAATGTCCTCCAGCTTCTTGATCTGCATCGAGACGGCCGACGGCGTGCGGAAGACCGCATTGGCCGCAGTGGTGAAGCTGCCGGTCTCGGCGATTGCGACGAAAGTGCGCAGAACATCGAGATCGAGCAGCGGCAGCGGATGATTGAGTGGGGCGTTCATGGCAAGCGGCCTTCAATTTTTCTGATGCAAACCATCATTCCATTTCGTTTGATTGAACATCAGTTTGGGAGGATAGTCAACTCGGTCGGAGGCAGGACGCATCGAAGTGGTCCCGAAACAACCATGACACGGACCTGCAATCGACACGAAATGAAGCTGAAACAAAGCCGGTGTACCGCCTGACGCTGCAAGCGCAGGGACGACCCGGCCCAACGCGAAGGAGAATGAGATGTCTATCCTGTCATCCATCGGTCGGATCGCGACCGAGTTCAGCGAGGCCCGTGCCCGCTACCAGACGGAACGCGCCATCCGCGCGCTACCGATTGAACTGCAGAAGGATATCGGCTGGCCCGAAGCTGCCGATGCCAAGGCCGGCACTCGCCATGGTGTGGGATCGTGGGCTGGAGCAAAGTAAACCGTGTGTATCAACAGCTGAAGGCCTGCCGCGCAGATCAGCCCGGCAGGCCTTTTTGTTTGTACTCCAATGATTTTCCCGAGCCATGTCGCCGTCGCATGCCGCATATGAGCAAGTCGCATAGCAGCCCGCACTGGCAATCAACGCATTGTAAATAATCGAAAATCCTGGGCAGAATGCCCAAATTTGTCGCATTCCGTGTCGCTTTTCATATCAAGTGCTTCGCTTTTGCGATTTAGTTTCCCCTCACGTAAGCCTATATCATCATCAACAAACGAGCTGCCCCACTCCATCAAGCGAAGGCGACCCGTCTGAGCAACCGAATGGAGATGATCATGAAGCTTTTTGCCCGCCTCTTTGCCCGTCGCGAAATGAACCTGACGACCGCGCTCGAGCGCCAGCGCCTGGCCAACACCATGCCTGGCCAGACCGGTGCCATGGCTGCCGCGCGCCTCGGCTTCGTCGCCTGAGACGCGGCAATCCCGGCGGAAGCAGCCTTGCGCTGCTTCGAAGTCGATCCAGCGCCGCTTCGGTTTTGCCGAGGCGGCGTTTTCGTGTGCGCAGACTGCATAGGCTCGGTTGGTCGATCCGGCGGCATGTCGCGTCCTTCGCCGCATAGCGATCGCCCATTTGCGACCCGTGTCGCAAATAAAGTCGCTCCGTTGCCGTCTAGCCAATTGACAGGAAACGTCTTTCCTGATGTCGCTGTGCTAATCGCGACATCCTGTTCGCGCCATTGCAGCGTGAGGATCTACCCGTGAATGTCGTAAAGCACCCGATCCGGCGATCGTTCGTATTCTTCCTGGTCCCCGATTTCACCATGATCGCCTTCGCGACGGCGCTCGACCCGTTGCGTTCGGCCAACCGCATGCTCGGCTATGAAGCCTATCGCTGGCGGCTCGCCAGCATCGACGGCAAGCCGGTGCGCGCCTCGAACGGCGTCGAATGCGCCGTCAACACCTCGCTAGAGGAAGAGCGCAAGAAAATGTCCGGACCGGACCGGCCGAACATGGCCATCGTCTGCAGCGGCATCAATGTCGAGCGCTACCAGAACAAATCGGCCTTTGCCTGGTTGCGCGAGGAGTACAATCGCGGCGTTGCCGTCGGCGGCCTGTGCACTGGCGCGCATATCCTGGCCGCCGCAGGCCTGCTGTCCAACAAGCGCTGCGCCATCCATTGGGAGAACCTGCCGGGCTTTTCCGAGGCGTTCCCCAAGGCCAATGTCTTCGCCGACCTCTTCGAGATCGACCAGAACATCTACACCTGCGCCGGCGGCACCGCCGCGCTCGATATGATGCTGAAGCTGATCGGCGACGATTTCGACGAAAGCCTCGTCAACCGCGTCTGCGAGCAGGTGCTGACTGATCGCGTGCGCAGCCCGACCGACCGCCAGCGCCTGCCGCTGCGCGCCCGCCTTGGCGTGCAGAATTCCAAGGTTCTGGCCATTATCGAGCTGATGGAAGCCAATCTCTCCGAGCCGCTCTCGCTGATCGAGGTCGCTGATCATGTCGACCTGTCGCGCCGGCAGATTGAGCGCCTGTTCCGCACCGAGATGGGGCGCTCCCCTGCCCGTTACTATCTGGAGATCCGCCTCGACCGCGCCCGGCACCTGCTGATCCAGTCGTCGTTGCCGGTGGTCGAAGTGGCGGTCGCCTGCGGCTTTGTTTCCGCCTCGCATTTCTCCAAATGCTATCGCGAGTTGTACGCCCGCTCGCCGCAACAGGAACGCGTCGACCGCAAGCAGCTTCTGGCGGCTTGATCTGGCAAATCAGCAGAGGACCGGCGAAGTGTGATATTCCGCATCGAGAGATGTCGCATGACCACGAGTTCGAGCCTATCCGAAAAACCGGCCGACCCGCACAGCTTCCGCCTCGATGCAGAAAAATGGGCCGCGTTCATGGCGGCAATGGACGCCCCTACGCGCGACCTTCCACGCCTAAAGCGCCTGTTGAGCGAACCGAGCATCTTTTCCGGTCGCGGTCGAGTGTAGGTTGCGGCGACTATACCTGCGCCGTGCGCATAGCCTCGACGCGGATGTCTTCCGTCAGCCGCGCTTTCAGCGCCGAAAATTCCGGGCTGGTCTTCAGCGTGTAGTGGCGCGGATGCGGCAGGTCGACGGCAACGTCCGATTTGATGCGGCCCGGCCGTGCCGTCATCACGACCACGCGCGACGCCATGAAGATCGCCTCCTCGATGTCGTGGGTGACGAACAGCACCGTTTTTTGCCGGCGCTCCCAGATGCCGAGAAGCAGTTCCTGCATCAGCCCGCGGGTCTGGTTGTCAAGCGCGCCGAACGGCTCGTCGAGCAGCAGGATCTCCGGATCGTTGGCCAGTGCCCGGGCAATCGCGGTGCGCTGCTGCATGCCGCCGGAAAGCTGCTTCGGCCAATGGTTTTCAAAACCTCTCAGCCCGACGAGATCGACGTAAGAAGCGACGATCTCGCTGCGCTCGTGCTCGGCCATTCCACGTTCGCGCAGGCCGAAGGCGATGTTCTCGGCGACCGTCAGCCACGGAAACAGCGTATAGGACTGGAAAACCATGCCGCGGTCTGGACCGGGCCGGTCCACCACCCTGCCGTCGAGCAGAACACGTCCCCCACTCGGCGCTTCGAGGCCGGCGACGATCCTGAGCAGTGTCGACTTTCCACAGCCGGATGGCCCCAGGATGGTGATGAAGTCGTTGGCGGCGACCGCCAGATCGATCGGCATCAGCGCCTTGACCGGCTGCCCACCGCCGACACCGGCGAAGGTGCGCGAGACGCCTTCGATGAGCAGCTTGCTCACGCCAGGCTCCATGGAAACAGCCAACGGTTGAGCGCCTTGAAGGCGAAATCGGACAACAGCCCGATCAGGCCGATGACGATGATGCCGAAGATGATCTGCCCTGTCGCCAGCCGCGACTGGCTGTTGATGATCATGTAGCCGATGCCCGACGACGAGCCGATCAGCTCGGCGACGATGACATAGGTCCAGGCCCAGCCGAGCACCAGCCGCAGGGTCTCGGCAATCTCCGGCGCATTGGCCGGCATGATCACGCGCCGCACGATGCCGTTGTCGGACGAGCCAAGCGTGTAGGCCGCCTCGACTAGGTCGCGCCGTGTGCCGCCGACCTTGACCGCGATGATCAGAATGATCTGGAACACCGAGCCGACGAAGATCACCAGCAGTTTTTCGAGCTCGCCAACGCCCGCCCACAGGATGAGCAGCGGGATGAAGGCCGATGCCGGCAGATAGCGGGCGAAGGAGACGAACGGCTCCAGGAACGCCTCCACGGGCTTCCAGGCACCCATCAAGATGCCGAGCGGCACGGCAACGATGGCCGCCATCAGGAACCCGCCGAAGACGCGCCAGATGGTGATAAGGATGTCGAGCCAGAAGCGGTCCTCGACCAGCAGCCGCCAGCCGTCTCTCACCATCGACAGCGGATCGGCAAGGAAAATGCGATTGACGTGGCCGCCAAGCGTGATCCACGCCCAGAACGCCACGAACAGCACGAAGAACGAAATGCCGAGCACGGTTCGAATGCCCGGCGAGACCGGATGCAAGGGGCGCGGCATCTTCGACCGTCCTCTGATCTGAATGAAAAAGCGGCGGCGCACGCGCCGCCGCCGGGCGACAATCCTGGCGGTTAGTCGGCGACGGCGCTGGTGTCGGCCAACGTCGAGACGTCAGGCGCTTCCTTGATCAAACCCATCTGCAGCAGAAGCTCGCCAGCGGTCTTGGAAAAGTCCTGGAATTCCTTGGTGAAGAACTGCTTGTTTTCAGCCTTGTCGGCCCATTTCAGGTATTTGGCCGACTCTTCGAATTCCTTGGCCGACTGCTTCACGTCGGCACCCATCGTCTCATAGGATTTCGCCGGATCGCTCTTGATCAGGTCGAGTGCCTCGAAATAGCTGTCGGCAAGCGCCTTGCCCGCATCCGGATTGGCCTTGAGGAACTCCGGCGTGCAGCCGACCGTATCGAGCACCATCGGATAGTCGAGAGTGGTGACAAGGATATGGCCCTGGTCGGACTTTTCGCGCACCGCCGAGATGAACGGCTCATAGGTGACCGCCGCATCGTTCTGGCCGGCGAGAAACGCCTGCGCCGCCGCATCCGGCTCCAGGTTGACGACCGTCACGTCCTTGGTCGACATGCCGTTCTTGTTGAGCACCCAGGCCAGCATGAAATAGGGCGAGGTGCCCGGCGCCGAAGACGCGACCGACTTACCTTTGAGATCGGCGACGGTCTTGATGTCGTTGCGGGCGACGATGCCGTCGGCGCCGTAGGATTTGTCGAGCTGGAATATCTGCTTGGTCGTCACGCCATTGGCGTTCCAGACCAGCCAGGTCTCGACCGTGGTGGCGGCGCATTGCAGGTCGCCGCTGGCGATGGCGAGCGGCCGGCTGGCTTGCGGCACCTTCTTCAAGGTGACGTCGAGGCCGTGCTTTTCGAAGATGCCGGCCTGCTTGGCGAGCGTCAGCGGCGCAAAGCCGGTCCACCCACTGATGCCGATGCTGACCGATGTGGCGGCCATCGCCGGCGCGGACAATCCGACGGCAAGCGTCAAGCTTGCGGCAAGAATTCCGATCCTGTTCATGTCGGTTCCCCTTTAATGTGTTCGGATGCGGAATTGTGTCACAGACGCCCGCAGGCTTGTCAATGAAGCAGATGCTGCACTGCGGTATGTCACCATCGACAGCAAACTCCGCCATCAGCGGCTGTCGTACATCCAGCTGCGGTCGCGCCACATTTTTTCGCCGACTAGGCAGTCGGTGACGGGGATGTCCTGTGCCAGCACCAATGGCGGATGCGCCGCCTCTTCCGCCGCTCGCTGCGGCGAGGCCGGACCGGCAAGCTCCAGCACCAGCTTGCGGCGGATGGCCTCCGGAAACTGCGTCCAGTCATTGACCGGGATCATGAAGGAGCCCGGCCCGCCGATGACGCAGTCGCTGTAGTAGCGGTCGAGATTGTTGACATCGTAAGCGCTGCTGAACCCGCCCCTGGTCATCAGCGGCAGGCCGTTGACGGTGATGCCTTGCTTGATCACGGCGTCGCGGGTGATATCGACAGGTGCGCCCTGGTTGTTGGGGCCGTCACCCGAAATGTCGATCACCCGCTTGACGCCCTGGAAGCCGCTTTCAGCAAAGAGATCGCTGGCGAATTCCAGCGCGCCGGAGATCGAGGTGCGCCTGGCACTGGCCGGCGGATGAGCGGAAAGCTGCGCTGCCAGCCGCTCGGCGTCGGCACGATTGGCGATCACCGTCCACGGCACCACGACCTGCTGCCAGGTCGCGCCAGCCCATTCGACATAGGTGACGGCAATCTTGCCATGAGCGCCTTCGCCGATTGCCCGCAGGACATCGTCATGCGTCAGCGCCGCCGCGTAGCCATGACGCTGGATTTCGAGCTCGTCCGGCGACATGGACAGCGAAACGTCGACTGCCAGCACCAGTTCGACGTCGACCGGCTCGGCGGCGCGGGAGTTTGCAGTCAGCCATAGCACCGACGCCAGCGCGGCGGCACCCGAGACGAGATGTCTTGCACGGGCAAAACCAGACATGCCGCACGGTAAGCGAAAATCGCCGATCGACAAAGAGAAAAGCCCGGTGAAGAGCCGGGCTCATCCGGTCACATTCTTGCGAACCGCCGGAAAGCGAATTTCATTTGTAGATGCGGTGCCCGCCCCGTCCCCGCCACTCCACGGCCTTCTCGACATCCGTCTCGGAGAATGGGTCCGGCTTCGGTTTTCTAGCACCGACTCCGCGCGCTGCCCTCCAGTTCGGCTTGAATGACGGCGGAAGCCACAACAGAATACCTGCAACCGCGGCAGGCAAGATGATCGCAAAACGCAGAATTGAAAGTACGATGCCGCACATGCCGACGATCTGCGCGGCCCGGCGGACGCCGAAGCGTCTCAGGAACAAATGTCTTGCAATCACGCCGCCATCCAGATCGTAGGCGGGCAGGATGTTGAGAATGATAAGTGACACGTTCAATAATGCGCCAATCCAAAGCGTCCATTCCAGAGGACCGGCCGACCTTGACGGCAGCCACCCGAATGGCCTTTCGGGCACAACTGGGATGAGTTCTCCAAAAACCAGATAATAGGCCGCATCGAAAAACGCGGCGAGCGCGATGTTCGCCAGGGGACCCGCTATCGCAATCCGCGCCCAGGCAGGCGATGGCGCTGCGGCGCGTTTGAAACGCGTGAGCCCGCCGAAGAGATATAATTCTATCCTGTCGGTGGCGACGCCTTGTCGGCGTCCGATCCAGGCGTGTGCCAGTTCGTGCAGAAATATCGACGCAAACAGAAGCGCTGCAAAGATAGAGGTATGGATCAGTGCATCCTTGGGTCGGCTCGCCCACTCGTTCAGGAAGGGCAGCACAATGGGAATTGCGAAGGTCCAGCTGACGCGAACCGGGATATTCCGGTTCAGCTGAAACACAAGCGCATCGTTTTTTCTGTCCCAGCCGATCCGCCGCAAAGGCACCCCCCAATCGCAGCGCGACGGTAAGCGAGAATCATCGCTCCACAAAGCGAAAAGCCCGACAATGAATCGGGCTTCTGCATTCAGGGTCCTGCTGGCACTGCTCGGCTTGCCTGTGTGGAGAATCGGCAGGCAAGCAACGCTTAGCTGCGCGGATTGAGGTTCTCCGGGTCGTAGAGCGGCCTGTAGCCGACGGCGGCCACTTCGACCGGGTACTTCTCGCCGAAATATTCGACGCTCAGCTTGCGGCCCTCCTGGCAATACGCCCAGGGCAGGTAGGCGAGCGCGATGTTCTTGCCGAGGGTCGGACCATAGGCCACCGAAGTCGTGAAGGAGCGGCGGCCGAGCTCGTCGACGAGCGTCTCACCGGTTTGCGGGTCCATCACCGGCATCGTGCCGACCGGATAGCGGGGAACGCCATTGGAATCGGTATTGTCCGTCATGATAAGCGTGCAAAGCATGGCCGGCTGATGCACCCGGGCGCGATATTCCAGATGCTTTGCCTTGCCGCAGAAATCGGCCTCCTTGACTTTCGGACGGGCAAGGTCGGCTTCCAGCAGATTGTATTCGGTCAACAGGTCCGCATTCTGCAGGCGCAGGCTCTTCTCCATGCGGCGGCTGTTGGCATAGGTCTCGACGCCAAAGGCCATCACGCCGGTCGACCGCAGCGCGTCCCAGACAGCCAGACCGTCCTCGTAGCGCATGTGCAGTTCCCAGCCTTGCTCGCCGACATAGGAGATGCGGAAGGCGGTCACGTCCTTGCCGGCGATCCTGACGGGCTTGATCGCGGCAAAGGGAAAATTCTCCGGCGTCAGCCCATCGGGGTTTTCCACGCACTTGCTCAATGTCGCCCGCGCGTTCGGACCCCAGATGCCGACGGTCACATATCTCTCGGTCACATCGGTGACGCTAACGTCGAAGCCTTTGTCCTCTGCCGTCCGGCGCATGTACTGGAAGTCGCGCGGCCCGGCATCGGCGCCGTCGATGACGCGGCAGCGGCCGGCCATGCGGATGACGGTCAGGTCGGCGCGCACCATGCCTTCCTCGTCGAGGAAATGGGTATAGATGCCCTTGCCTATATTGCCGTCACCGCCGATTTTTGCCGCGCACAGCCATTCCATCAGCGCGACATGGTCCGGGCCTTCCACGTCGTACATGGCGAAATGCGACAGGTTGACGATGCCGCAATCCTCGCTCATCGCGAGATGCTCGGCGTTCGAGACACGCCAGAAGTGGCGGTTATCCCATTCGTTTTGGCGCACCGGCACCCGGTTGCCGTATTTCTCGAGCAGATGCTCGTTGGCGGCGTAGCCATGGGCGCGCTCCCAGCCGCCGAGTTCCATGAAATAGCCGCCGAGTTCCTTCTCGCGCTCCCAGAAGGGCGAGCGGCGGACATTGCGAGCCTTGGAGAAGGGCTCGCGTGGATGGACCGCTGGGTTGTAGACCTTCATAGCGGTTTCGGTGCAGCGATCCCAGATGAACTGTTCTTTCGTCTGGTGCGGATAGAAACGCGAATAGTCGATGGCGTGGTGGTCGATCGCCGTGCGGCCGTCCGTCATCCAGTCGGCGATGAGCTTGCCCATGCCGGGGCCGTCCTTGACCCAAATCGCCACCGCATACCAGAGGCCCCTGACCTTCTGGCTTTCGCCCATCGAGGGGCCGCCGTCCGCCGTCACCTGCAATAGGCCGTTGAAGGAATGGCTCTCATTGTAGCCCAGCTCGCCCAGGATCGGCGTCAGTTCCATGGCGCGCTCGAGCGGCGCCAGGATCTGCTCCATGTCGAGATCGCGTTGCGACGGCGAAAGCCGCGCCTCGTTTTTCTCGAGAATATCGCGCGGATGGCAAAGGCGCGGATTGGTCTCTTCGTAATAACCCCATTCGATCTGCCCGCCTTCGGCGGTCTTGGGGTCGCCGGTATCGCGCATGTAAGCCGAGTTGCCCTGGTCGCGCAGCAGCGGCCAGCCGATCTCCTTGCCGGTGCCGGCGAACTCGGTGTACGGCCCGAAGAAGGTAAGCGGATGGTCGATCGGCATGACCGGCAGGTCCTCGCCCGCCATTTCCGCGATCAGCCGTCCCCAGATGCCGGTGCAGACCACGACATAGTCGGCCTCGATGGTGCCGCGGTCGGTCACCACGCCCTTGATGCGGCCGTTCTCGATGACGAGCGACCTGGCCGACGTATTGGCAAACGCCCTGAGTTTGCCGGAAGCTTCCGCCTGATCGACAAGCTTGCCGGCGACGGTCTGCGAGCGCGGGATGACGAGGCCGGCGTCGGGATCCCACAGGCCGCCCTGTACCATCTGTTCTTCGATCAGCGGGAATTTTTCCTTGATCTCGGCGGGATCGATCAGGCGGGCGCGTGTGCCGAAGGCCTTCGCCGAGGCGATCTTGCGCTTGATCTCCGCCATGCGGGCGTCGTCGCCGACGCGGGCGACCTCGAGGCCGCCGATGCGCGCGTAGTGACCCATTTTTTCGTAGAAATCGATGGAATAGAGCGTCGTCCAGCACGACAGGAAATCATGGCTGGTCGTGTAGCAGAAGTCGGAAGCGTGCGCCGTCGAGCCGATATCCGTCGGGATGCCCGATTTGTCGATGCCGACAATATCGTCCCATCCGCGCTCGATCAGGTGATGGGCGACCGATGCGCCGACGATGCCGCCCAGCCCGACGATGACGACCTTCGCCTTTTCCGGAAACCCTGCCATTGCCCGCGACTCCAAGATGCTATTGCGAGCAGACTATAGGGCGGCGCGGCGCCGCGCTTGCAGCCTGTTTGCGACATCGCCAAAAAAGCCCGCGCCACCAGCCCGTCGAATGCAGTTAGACCGAAGGCGCTGCTAGAGCTCGTCCTGCGCAGCTTCGAAGAAAAGTGCATACCTTCATCGCCGATTACCGGAAGCAAATAAAAGGCCGGGCGTTTGCCCGGCCTTCAAAAATCATGGCGTCGACTTTACTTGATGCGCGCAACGCCGCCCGAGATCTCAATCGTCTCCGAACCGGTCAGCGCCTCGAGGTCGCCATTCGGCAAGGTAACAAAACAGCCGCTCGGGCAAAATTCCACGGTTTCGCCAGCGGCCAGCGCCAACTCGGTCTTGCCGCCGCCTTCCGTCACGATCAGCGTGCGGGTCTCGGCGTCCTTGTTAACCGCGCTGGCGGCATGGGCCGAGCCGCCCACGGCCAGAAAAGCGACGGCGGCGACGAGAGACTTCCACATTTTGCAGTATCGGTGTTGCCACCGCCTCTGTTGCATTTCGCAAGGCATTCTCGCCGTTTGCAGGTGAGCTTATATGCAATGCAAGCTGAACGGCAACTGAATGCCGCATTCATGCCGCAATTGGTTTCCGAAGGCTTGAAGGCAAGCTCCAATCAGCTAGTCAGGATCGGGCTTCCGTACCTTGCGTCCCGACTTGGCGAGACGTTTCGCCTCGACCGCCGCTAGGGCTTTTGCTTGTTCCCGCTCGGCGAATTCGACTTCGATCTTGTCGTCGTCGATCGGCCACGCCTCGTGCTTTTTGATCTCGACGACGGCGCGCGGTGTCGACGGAATTTCGATATGCTGGTCGGCGAACACATCGAAGATGGCAAAGCGGATGTCGTTCTGGACGATATTGCCACTAAGAACGTCTGCCAGGAATACGCGGATCTCGAATTCGAGCGCGGCCGGGCCGAAATTGGAAAACAGCACAAAGGGTTCCGGGTTCTTCAGCACCAGCGGATGGCTGCGTGCGATCTCCAACAGAACGCCATGCACGTGCTTGACGTCGCTGCCATAGGCAACGCCGACCTTGATGTCGACGCGGCCGAGCTTGTTGCGGTGCGTCCAGTTGCCGACCGCATTGTTGATCAGGTTTGAATTGGGCAGGATCACCGATTGCCGTTGGAACGTCTCGATCTCGGTGGCGCGCACGCTGATCTTCTTGACCGTGCCGCTGATGTCGCCGGCGACGATCCAGTCGCCGACCTTGAACGGCCGCTCGGCCAACAGGATCAGGCCCGACACGAAATTCGAGACGACATTCTGCAAGCCGAAACCGATGCCGAGGGACAGGGCGCCGGCGACCAGCGCGAGATTGGAGAGGTCGATACCGGCCGCCGAGATGCCGACCAGTGCCGCGACCGCGACACCGGCATAACCGACCGCCAGCCGGATCGAATTGCGCACGCCGGTGTCGACCCGGCCGCGCGCCATCACCGAACCGTCGAGCCAGCCCTGGAACCAGCGCGTCAGGAAGTAGCCGATGATGAAGACGACGACGCCGGTGAGAATGCCGGTGACCGAGATCGTCACCGAGCCGATGGTGAGGCCGGTCGCCAGCTTGTAGGCCCAGGCCTGGATGTCGCCGGGCTGGAAGCCCCACATCAACAGGATCAGCGGCAGGAACACCAGCACAATCATGATGTTGATGGCGGCGCTGACGACAAGCCCGAGCTGGTCGAGGGCGGTCTCTTCGTAGCTTGAATTGGCCGCTAGCCAGCGCCCGATCGAAGTTTTGGCGAAACCGCCTTCCTCGCCGATCGCTCGCGCCGACAGGAAGCCGATATAGGCGGTGACCAGGATGGTGCCGGTGACCACGACCTGCAGCGAGACGAAAATTGCAAGGCCGATATAGCCAAGCAGTGCCGATGCGATGGTGAATAGGCCTAGCACGACGGCGGTGTAGCGCAGCCACGCCGGCCACGGGCGCCAGCTTCCGTCGGGGGCCTTGAACGGCTTCAGCAGGCCCATAAGGATCAGGATGATGCCGACGACGATGGTGGCGATGAAGCTTCTGGCGATGGTCAGCGACAGTGGCGAGCCCATCTTGTCGTTGACGACAGACAGGAAGTTGTTGCTGCCGATGACGACAGCCATGGCGGTCGTCAGCCGCACCAGCCAGCGCGCCGGGCCGGTTTCGACCGGGATCAAACGCCAGTTCGGCAGTCGGGGCTCGAGCGCTGCGTTGGTCAGGCGGTTGACGCAGAACACCACCGCGATAACGGCAACCAGCGAATTCAGGAAGATGCCGATGTCACCGCGTAAAACATTGTAATAATCGAAGAAGAAGATCGTCGAGACAAGGAAGGCGCCGACCGCCAGCGTCGGCAGCAACGTCGACCAGAACGCCACCGACAGGCGGCTGAGATAGGAGGGGTCCTCGACGGAGGGATCCGCTTCGAAGACGCGGCCGAACAGGCGTCGGCCGCCGATAAAAAGCACTGCAGCGAATGCGAGCGCCATCAAAGTCGCGGCAAGAATGGCCTGGAACTTGAACTTGAAGGCGAAACTCAGCCAGGACGAGACCGCCTTATAGAAGCCGGAAAACTCAGCGTTGGCGTCGGAAAAGACTTCGGGGCTAAGCGCATCGGACAGCACGTAGCGCTTAGTAAGCACATTGCGGAACAGCTCGCTGCGCATGTTGCCGATCTTCTCGATCAGCCCACTGATGCGGATCGACAGGTTCTGCGCGCTGGCAATAACGGCGTTGATCTCGGCTTTTTCGGAAGCCAAGGCCTGGCGTTCACCGGTTACGATGTCTGGCTCGGCCGGCTGGCCCGCGGCCGGCGGAGGTCCCAGCATCTCAATCCGATCGTTGATATCGCCGAGACGCGATCGGAACGCTAGCGCGCTGGTGAGCGCCGCCCGCGACAGATCCTCCAATTGCAGACGGATTTCCACGAGGGTGGCATCGTCTTGGCCGTCCTGCTGTATCTTCTTCTCGAGACCGTCGGTTTTGGCCGTCAGACTCTGGATGACCGTCTGCTGGTCTGCGATCAACCCGGCGGCGCCCTGCCCGAGTGCCTGCGCCACAGCAACGAGCGACGGCGGCGCCGAGACAACAAGCGCAAGAATCAAGACCAGGCGGAATAAACGAAAGAACATGATTTTTCTGGCGACTCGCGGGCGGCATCGGCAGTTTTGAAGCACGTCCTTGATAAAGAGGCTCATATCACGGGGCAAGTCATCCCAGGCGTCTCGTTTTTCGAAGTCCCGCCAATCGAAGTCGGCCAATCCAATCGAAGTCGGGGAGTCGAAAAGCGATGGCGCAATCTTGGCTTTGCGTTTGCAGCCTGCTCTATACTCTGCCGTAAAGCCTGAAATGGATGACAATAAGAATGGCGGAATATTCGGCCTTTTCGCTTCTCAAGAACGCGCTGACCGGAAACAAGGACTGGAGGCCGGCCTGGCGCAAGCCCGACCCGAAAGCGTCCTACGACGTGATCGTGATCGGCGGCGGCGGCCATGGCCTGTCGACCGCCTACTATCTCGCCAAGGAGCACGGCATCACAAATGTCGCGGTGCTGGAGAAGGGCTGGCTCGGCTCCGGCAATGTCGGCCGCAACACCACGGCGGTCCGTTCCAACTATCTCCTGCCGGCCAACACGCGTTTCTACGAACATTCGATGAAGCTGTGGGAGAACCTGGCCCATGACCTCAACTACAACGTCATGTTCTCGCAGCGCGGCTGCCTGAACCTCGCCCACACACCTGCTCAGCTCGACGACTATGCCCGGCGCGGAAACGCCATGCGCCATCTCGGCGTTGACGCCGAACTGATGACCACGGCCGAAATCGCGCGCCTGGTGCCGGCGCTCGACGTCTCGGCCACCGCGCGTTTCCCGATCGTCGGTGGCCTGATGCAGCGGCGCGCCGGCACCGCCCGCCACGACGCCGTCGCCTGGGGCTATGCGCGCGGCGCAGATCGCCGCGGCGTCGACATCATCGAAAATTGCGAGGTCACCGGCTTCCTGCGCGACGGCGACCGCATCACCGGCGTGACGACAACGCGCGGCGAAATCCGCGCAAAAAAGGTAGCGGTCGCGGTTGCCGGCAGCACCGGTCGGGTCATGCGGCTTGCCGGCATCGAGACGATGCCGATCGAGAGCCACGTGCTGCAGGCCTTCGTCACGGAATCGCTAAAACCGTTCATCGATACGGTCCTGACCTTCGGCATGGGCCATTTCTATATGTCGCAATCGGACAAGGGCGGCCTTGTCTATGGCGGCGATCTCGACGGCTACAACAGCTACGCCCAACGCGGCAGCCTGCCGATCGTCGATGAGGTGATGAGCGAGATGCTGGCGCTGTTCCCTGGGCTGGCCCGTGTCCGCATGCTGCGCTCATGGGGCGGCGTCTGCGACATGTCGATGGACGGCTCGCCAATCATCACCACCGGTCCGCTGCCGGGCATGTATCTCAACTGCGGCTGGTGCTATGGCGGCTTCAAGGCGACGCCGGCTTCCGGCTGGTGCTTTGCCTGGACCATTGCCAAGGACGAGCCGCACGGTCTCAACGCGGCCTTCACGCTCGACCGCTTTTACCGTGGCATGGTGATCGACGACAAGGGCCAGGGCGCCACGCCCCGGCTGCATTAGGCCATGATCCCGAAAAGTGGAAACCGGTTTTCGGACAAGATCATGGTCAAACGAGAAGTTTAAGAGATCCATGCTCATCACCTGCCCCTATTGCGGCCCGCGCGACGTGATCGAATTCACCTATCAGGGCGACGGCAATCGCCAGCGCCCACAGCCCGCCTCGCAGAACCTCGACGCCTGGAACGCCTATGTCTACGACCGGCTTAACCCGGCCGGCGACCACAATGAGATCTGGCAGCATTCCGGCGGCTGCCGCGCCCATCTCAGGGTCGTGCGCAATACGCTGACGCACGAGATCTCCAGCACCGCGTTCGCGCGCGGCGACCACAACTCGGTTGCGCGGCACCGGGCCGAGGACAAGCCATGAGCCCGCGCCGTACAGAGGCCGGGGGGCGCATCGACCGGCTGCGGACCATCCGTTTCACCTTCGACGGCGCGCCTTATACCGGCCATGCCGGCGACACGCTGGCTTCGGCGCTGCTGGCCAACGGCGTCACCCTGTTTGGGCGTTCGTTCAAATATCACCGCCCGCGCGGCGTGCTGACCGCCGGCGTCGAGGAACCGAACGCGCTGGTCACAGTGTTGAGGGGCGAGGTTCGCGAGCCGAACATCCCCGCCACGATGGTCGAGATTTATGACGGGCTGGCCGCAATCAGCCAGAACCGCTTCCCTTCGCTTGCCTGGGACGTCAGTGCCGTGAACCAGCTCGGCGGCAAGCTTTTGTCGGCTGGCTTCTACTACAAGACCTTCATGGGACCGGTGATCGGTCCGCTGAAGGGCACTCGCTTCTGGATGTTCTGTGAGCATTTCATCCGCCGTGCCGCCGGCCTGGGCAAGGCAGGCACGGCTCCCGATACGGCGCGCTACGAACGCATGAACGCGTTTTGCGATGTGCTGGTAGTCGGCTCCGGCCCGGCGGGGCTGATGGCCGCCAGGGCGGCTGCCGATCAGGGTGCACGCGTCATCCTGGCCGAGCTCGAGCCGCATTTCGGCGGCTCGGCCAATTGGTCGCGCGAGACGATCGATGGCATGCCGGCCGCCGACTGGGCAGCGCGCGCCGCCGGTCAGCTTGAAGGCCGTGACAATATCCGCCTTTTGCCGCGCACTACTGTCTGGGGTTATTATGACGGCAACACGCTTGCCGCGCTCGAACGTGTCACCGACCACAAGGAAAAGGCCGGCAAGGGCGAGCCGCGCCATCGCTATTGGACGATCCGCGCCAAGTCGGTGGTGCTGGCCACCGGCTCCCTGGAGCGTCCGCTGGTCTTTCCGGGCAACGATCGGCCAGGCGTGATGCTGGCGCATGCTGCCGAGCGTTTTGCCAATGAATATGGCGTGCTGCCGGGCGACAGGGTCGCGCTGTTCACCAACAATGACAGCGCCTATCGCTCCGCGCTTGCGCTGAAGAAGGCCGGCGCCGTCGTCGTCGCCATCGTCGACGTGCGCCCAGAACTTTCGAGCGAAATGCGCAAGCTGGCCGGCGAAGCGGAGGCCGAGATCCTTTCTGGCCACGCGGTAATCGCCACCGAGGGCGGCAAGGCGCTTTCCGGCTTCAAGGTGCAGCGCTTCGACATGGTCAACGGCGCGCTTTCCGGCGAAGCGCGCAGCATCCACGCCTATTGCCTGCTGATGTCGGGCGGATGGTCGCCGACCATTCATCTGGCCAGCCAGGCCGGCGCGAGAGCGGAATGGAACGAAGCATTGCAAGCGTTCCTGCCGCCCAAGCCGACGACGCGGCAATGGATCGGCGCCGGCGCCTTCACCGGCAGTTTCTCCACCGCCGAGGCGATCGCCGAAGGCCGCGCCGCCGGCCTTTCCGCAGCGGGCGCAACCGCCACGCCGGCGGCCTTGCCTGCCGTCGAGGCAGCACCTGGCGATCCCGATCCGGCGCCGGTGCTCGAGATCAAGGCCAAGGGAAAGAGTTTCGTCGACTTCCAGCATGACGTGACGGCGGATGACGTGCGGCTGGCGCATCGCGAAGGCTTCGTCTCGGTCGAGCATCTGAAGCGCTACACCACGCTCGGCATGGCAACCGACCAGGGCAAGAGCTCCAACATACCCGGCCTCGCCATCATGGCCGAGGCGCTCGGCAAGCCGATCCCAGAGGTCGGCACGACGCGCTTTCGCCCGCCCTTTTCGGCGGTGTCGATCGGCTCGCTAGCCGCCGAACGCTTCGGCGATCTGAAGCCCGAGCGGCTGACGCCGATGCATGACTGGCACGTCGCCAACGGCGCCACCATGTATTCGGCCGGCCTGTGGTATCGGCCGATGATCTACGGCCATCCCGGCGAGACGATCGAGCAGGCCTATGTGCGCGAAGCGAGAGCCACGCGCGAGAGCGCCGGCATCGTCGATGTCTCGACACTGGGCAAGATCGCGGTGCAAGGCCCCGACGCGGCGGAATTCCTCGACCGCGTCTACACCAACGTGTTTTCGACGCTGGCCGTCGGCAAGGCGCGTTATGGGCTGATGCTGCGCGAGGACGGTCTCGCCTTTGACGACGGCACCACATGGCGGCTCGGCGCGCAGGATTTCCTGATGACCACCACCACCGCCAATGCCGGCAAGGTGATGCAGCATCTGGAGTATTTCCTCGACGTGATCTGGCCGGAGCTGAAGGTCCACGTCGCCTCGGTCACCGACCAATGGGCCGGTGCCGCCATCGGTGGGCCGAAGGCAAGGCAGATACTGGCTGCTTGCGTTAGCGGCACCGCCGTCGACAATACCGCCCTGCCCTTCATGGGCATCGTCCACGGCGAAATCGCCGGCGTGCCGGTGATGATCTGCCGGCTGTCCTTCTCCGGCGAAATGGCCTTCGAGGTCTATTCCGGCGCCGGCTACGGCACCCATGTCTGGGAGGCGCTGATCGAAGCCGGCAAGCCGTTCGGGCTGGTGACCTACGGGCTGGAGGCGCTGGGCACCATGCGCATCGAGAAAGGCCACGTCACCGGTGCCGAGATCGACGGCCGCACCACGGCACGCGACCTGCATCTCGACTGGATGCTGTCGAAGAAGAAGCCGTTCATCGGCTCGGCGATGATGGACCGCGAGGGGCTGATCGCGCCGGACCGCCTGGTACTCGTCGGTATTGTTTCGCTCGACAACCAGCCGCTCAACGGCGGCGGGCACATCGTCGAGGAGCTTGACGAAGCCAATCCGCACGGCTCGCTTGGCCACATCACCGCTTGCTGCTATTCGCCGGCGCTCGGTAAATATATCGCGCTTGCCCTGGTCAAGGGCGGCAAGGCGCGGCGCGGCACGCGCGCTTATGTCTCCGACCCGCTGCGCAACCGGTTCGGGCCGGTCGAGATCGTCTCCAACCATTTCTTCGATCCGGACGGGAGCCGCATGCATGGTTGAACGCCAATCACCGCTTGAGCCGGTGCTGCATCCGGGCTCGCATGGCAATTTCGAGCATGGTGTCGAAATCATCCTCTCCGAAACCAGGCCGGGTTCGATCCTGCAGCTCGCCGCCTGGCCCGGCGAGGAGAAGACGTTGATGGCCGGCATCCATGCGGTCACCGGCCTGGCTTTGCCCGACGGCGCCGGTGGCGGTGTGACGAACGGCGCCAGGTCGGTGTTCGGCTTTGCGCCGGGAAAGTTCACTGTGGTCGATGAAGCCGAGGGATTGGGGCCGGCCTTTGCCAGTGTCGTCACTTCGGCCATCGGTACGGTGACCGACCTTTCGCACGGCCGCACCGCGATCCGTATCGCCGGGCCGAAGGCCGAGTGGGTGCTGGCGAAATTCTTCGCCATCGACTTCGCGCTGCCGGCCTTCCCGATCGGCGCCGGCCGCTCGACCATGCATCACGACATCTTCGCGCAGATCCAGCGCACCGGCGCCGATCAGTTCGACATCTATGTGTTCCGCTCGTTTGCCCGCTCGTTCTGGCAAGCGCTCTGCCATGCGAGCGAGGAAGTCGGCTACGAAGTGCAGTAGAGCCGGACGGCGCTTCACGTCACTCCGCGAACGTCACCCACTCTTCCAGCGGCGCGCGGTCGGTGCGGAAGGCATTTTCGGGCTTGGACGTATCCTCATGGCCGAGCGCCATGCCGCAGACGACGATCTCCTCGTCGGGAATGTTGAGCACCGGCCTGATCTGCCGGTGATAGGGCGCGAAGGCGGCTTGCGGACAAGTGTGCAGGCCCCTGCCCCGCGCGGCGACCATGATGTTTTGCAGGAACATGCCGTAGTCGATCCACGACCCCTTGTTCAGCCGCCGGTCGACGGTGAAGATCATGCCGACCGGCGCGTCGAAGAAGACGAAGTTGCGGTCGTGCTGCGCACGCATCCTGTCGACCTCGCGCCGGCCGATGCCGAGCACGCCGTAGAGGCCGAAGCCGTTGGCGCGCCGTCGCGTCAGATAGGGTTCGAAGAACTGGTCGGGATAGTAGCGGTACTCGTCCCACTCGGCCTTTTCGGCGCGGATGCCCGAGCTGAGGATGGCATCGGTGATGCGCTGCTTGACCTCGCCCTTGGTCACATAGACTTTCCAGGGCTGCATGTTGGTGCCTGAGGGCGCGCGCGCGGCAACGGCGAGAATATCGCGGATGGTCTCGTCGTCGACCATATCGGGCAAGAAGGCGCGTACCGACCGCCGCGAGGTGATCGCGTCATCGACGATCGCCGCCGCAATCCGGGAGTTGTTTTCCAGCATGGGCCGTCCTTTTGCGTATGATCCCGAACCCGATTTTCCGGAAGGATCATGCGCCGACTAGAAGTGATGGAGCATCCTTGCGCTTTTGAACGCCCGATAGCCTACCCGCCTCGACCGGACGCCCCACTCGCCGCTCGTGCGCCGAGCCTTTGCCCGAACCGTCAAAATGGCGCAAGTAAATCTTGTGAGTGCGTGAAAATCCTCTTGATTTTTTCATGAACCCGCCATCAAATGAAATTTGCTGGGAATTTTTCACCGAGACAGGGATGGCTTTGCCCTCAACCGCCGCCAGATCGGAACAGGACAGCGGCGAACGGCTGCTGGCCGGCGACATCCGCGCGTTGCGCAAGGCGCGCGGCCTAACGCTTGCTGAAATCGCACTGAAGCTCGGCCGTTCCGTCGGCTGGGTCAGCCAGGTCGAGCGCGGTCTGTCGGTCCCGTCGCTCGGCGATCTCAGGGCCTTCGCCGAATTGTTCGGCGTGCCGGTCAGCCTGTTCTTCAGCCATGACGTACCTGTCGAGACCGAGCGCGGCGTGGTCGTGCGCGCCGGCAACCGGCGCACGCTTGGCACAAGCGATTCTGGCCTGGTGGAGGAGCTTCTGTCGCCCGATCTCGGCGGTAGCTTCGAGATGCTGCGTTCGGTCTTCGCCCCGGGTGCCGAGCTGAGCACCGAGGCGCGCCGGCCGACCGAGGAAGCCGGCTACGTCGCTTCCGGCAGTTTCGATATCGAAATTGCCGGCGTCTGGCACCGGCTTGGCGAAGGCGATTCCTTCCGCTTCGACGGCAAGCCGTTCCGCTGGCGCAATCCTGGAGCGGAACCGGCTGTGGTGATCTGGGTGGTTTCGCCGCCTGTCTATTGAACGAATGCATGTCGCCCAAAAGTGCGTGGCGGTTTTGGGACAACGACATGCATCAAAACAAATAGTCGGAGAAGAACATGGCCGGTTTGCCGACCACGGCACGCGTTGTGATCATCGGAGGTGGTGCCGTCGGCACCTCCTCGCTCTACCATCTCGCCAAGGCGGGCTGGACCGACTGCGTGCTTCTGGAGAAGAACGAGCTGACCTCCGGCTCGACCTGGCATGCCGCCGGCAACGTGCCGACTTTCTCCTCGTCATGGTCGCTGATGAACATGCAGCGTTATTCGACCGAGCTCTATCGCCGGCTGGCCGACGAGGTCGGCTATCCCATGAACTACCACGTCACCGGCTCGCTCAGGCTAGCCCATAGCGCGGAGCGCATGCAGGAATTCCAGCGCGCCAAGGGCATGGGCCGTTACCAGGGCATGGATATCGACGTGGTCGGGCTCGACGAGATCAAGCGCCGTTACCCCTTCATCGAGACGCATGAGCTGAAAGGCGCGCTCTACGATCCGAATGATGGCGATATCGATCCAGCGCAATTGACCCAGGCACTGGCCAAGGGCGCGCGTGACATGGGCGCGAAGATCATCCGCTTCTGTCCGGTCACCGGCGTGCGCCGCGACAACGACGAGTGGGTGGTCGAGACAACGCAAGGCGAGATCCGCTGCGAGATCGTCGTCAACGCCGCCGGCTACCGCGCCGCCGAGGTCGGCAGGATGTTCGGCCGCGAGGTGCCAATGATGGTGATGAGCCATCAATATATCCTGTTCGAGGAAATCCCCGAACTGGCGGCGTGGTCGAAGGAACAGGGCAAGAAGCTGCCGCTGCTGCGCGACGTCGATACGTCCTATTATCTGCGCCAGGAAAAGAACGGCATGAACCTCGGCCCCTATGAGCGCAATTGCCGCGCCCACTGGGTCGGCCACAACGACCCGATGCCCGACGACTTTTCGTTCCAGCTGTTTCCCGACGATCTCGACCGGCTGGAACATTACCTGGCCGATGCTGTCGCCCGCGTGCCGATCCTCGGCACCGCCGGCCTGTCCAAGGTCATCAACGGGCCGATCCCCTATGCGCCGGACGGCAACCCTCTGATCGGGCCGATGCCCGGCGTGCCCAACGCCTTCGAGGCCTGCGTCTTTACCTTCGGCATCGCCCAGGGCGGCGGCGCCGGCAAGGTGCTGGCCGAATGGGTGACCGAGGGCCAGACCGAATGGGACATGTGGTCGTGCGATCCGCGCCGTTTCACCGCCTTTGCCTCGGCCCCGGATTATTGCGTCGCCAAGGGCATGGAGATCTACGGCAACGAATATGCCATCCAGTTCCCGCGCCGTGCCTGGCCGGCCGGGCGCGACCGCAAGCTGTCGCCGCTCCACGACCGCATCAAGGCACTCGGCGCCCGGTTCGACGCCTATAATGGCTGGGAACGCGCCACCTGGTATGCGAAGCCAGGCGACGACATCTCCGAACAATCCACGCTGACCTTCCGCCGCGACGGGCCGTGGCAGCATCGTGTGCGCGAGGAATGCCTCACCGTGCGCGATGCCGCCGGCATTCTGGACCTGCCGGGGTTTTCCCGTTTCAATCTCGACGGTCCGGGTGCCGCCGAATGGCTGAGCCTCCAGGTGACAGGCCTGGTGCCGAAACCCGGCCGCATCGGCCTCGTCTATTTTGCCGACGACAAGGGCCGCATCGTCACCGAAATGTCGGTGGTCCGCCACGACGAGAACCTGATGACACTGATCACCGCCGCTGTGGCTCAGTGGCATGATTTCGAATGGCTGAAATCGCGCATCCCGAAGGACGCCACATTCAAGCTGGTCGACCGGACAGAGGAATACTCCACCCAGATCCTCGCCGGCCCCAACTCGCGAAAAATCCTCGCCGAACTCTGCGCGGCCGACCTCACCCTGCCCTGGCTGACGCATCAGGAAACCAGTATCGCCGGACGTTGGGCAAAGCTGGTGCGCGTGTCCTTCGCCGGCGAGCTCGGCTGGGAAATCCACAGCAAGGTCGACGATACCGCAGCCATCTTCGACGCCGTCTGGGCGGCCGGCCAGAAGCACGGCTTGAAACCGTTCGGCATGTACGCGCTGGATTCGCTACGGCTCGAAAAAGGCTACCGTACCTGGAAGGGCGACCTGTCGACCGACTACTCGATCCTGCAGGGCGGGCTGGAGCGATTCGTCAGATGGGATAAGCCCGACTTCCGCGGCAAGGCGGCGCTGCAGAACGAGAAGCAGCAGGGCATCAAGAAGCGCTTCGTCACGCTGGTCGTCGAAAACCCCGGCGATTGCGACGCGCCCACCATGTCGACGCTTTGGCATGACGGCGGGATCGTCGGCGAGACGACGTCCGGCGGCTGGGGTCATCGCATCGACAAGTCGATCGCGCTCGGCGTGCTGCGCGCCGACCTCACCGAGCCGGGAACCGCTGTCGAGGTCGAGATCTTCGGCGAACGTTTTCGGGCGGTCGTGCAGAAGGATGAGCCGTTATGGGATCCAAAGAACGAGAGGCTCAGAGCATGAAGACTGTTATCCTTACCGATGGCGGCATGGGCCAGGAGCTGGTCCGCCGCAGCAGTTCCGAGCCGACGCCGCTGTGGTCGGCCAGGGTGCTGATCGACGAACCGGATCTGGTGCGCGACCTGCATGCGGAATTCATCCGCGCCGGCGCCCGCGTCATCACCATCAACACCTATTCAGCCACGCCGGAACGGCTGGCACGCGAAGGCGCGCAAGAGCTGTTCAAGCCCCTGCAGAAGCGCGGCATCGAACTGGCAAGGCAAGCCCGCGACCAGGCTGGCGACGCGGCGATCGCCGGCTGCCTGTCGCCGCTGTTCGGCAGCTATGCGCCGGCGCTGACGATATCCTTCCAGGATACGCTCGACATCTATCGCCGTATCGTTGCCGAGCAGGCGGGCGGCGTCGATCTGTTTCTGTGCGAAACCATGGCGTCGGCCGAAGAGGCGCGCGCCGCCGTCACCGCGGCGTCGGAAAGCGGCAAGCCCGTATGGGTGTCGTGGACGCTTGCCGACCACGGCACGCCGCGCCTGCGCAGCGGCGAAGCCATTGCGGCGGCGGCGGGCGCTCTTGCCGGCCTGCCCGTCGCGGCCCGGCTGATCAATTGCTGCCGGCCCGAAGCGATCGCTGCAGCGCTGCCCGAACTGATCGCTCTCGGCGGTCCGGTCGGCGCTTATGCCAACGGCTTCACCTCGATTGAGGCGCTCAAGCATGGCGGTACGGTGGAAGTGCTGCACGCCCGCCACGACCTCGATCCGGATGCCTATGCCGGCCAGGCGGTCGATTGGGTCGAGGCCGGCGCCGGCATTGTCGGCGGCTGCTGCGAAGTCGGACCGGCCCACATCGCCGCGCTGCGCGACCGGCTCGAACAGGCCGGTTATGAAATTTCGGGAGCAGCATAATGCCCAAGCCATCTTCGCGCATTTCCGGCATCGTGCCTTCGGGCAAGGATGGCTGGGAGGTTCATTCCGCTGCCTGGGCGCGCAAGCAGGCCGGCGAGGACATTATCATGCTGTCGGTCGGCGACCATGATTTCGACACGCCGAGCGAGACGATCGAAGCCTGCGTGACGGCGGTTCGCGCCAGCAATCACCACTACACGCCGCTTGCCGGCGTTCCACGCCTGCGCAAGGCGATGGCGGCGGCCTCGACGCGGTGCACCGGGGTTGCGACAAATCCCGACCAGGTCATCGCCACTCCGGGCGGGCAGGCCGCGCTTTACGCGGCCATTCAAGCGGTTCTCGACCAGGGCGACCATGCCATCGTCGTCGCGCCCTATTACGCCACCTATCCCAACACCTTCAGTGCGGCGGGCGCCGAGTTCAGCGTCGTCGAGACCCCCGCCGAGGATGGCTTTCAGCCGCGCGCCGCCGACATCCGCGCCGCCCTTCGGCCGAACACCCGCGCCATCCTGATCAACACGCCGAACAATCCCACGGGCGCCGTCTATTCGCGCGAGCGCCTGGAAGAGCTGGCGCAGATCTGCCGCGAACATGACCTCTGGCTGCTGTCGGACGAGGTCTACTGGACGCTGGGCGGCGGCGAGCACGTCTCACCACGCTCGCTGCCCGGCATGGCGGAACGCACGCTGGTCATCAATTCGATGTCCAAGAGCCACGGCATGACCGGCTGGCGCATGGGCTGGCTGACCGGGCCGGAATCAATGGTCTCGCTGTTGACCGACCTCAATCTGGTGATGACCTACGGCCTGCCGGCCTTCATCAGCCTCGCCTGCGCCGAGGCGCTCGAAAATGGCTACGGCGTCAAGGAAATCGCCGAGCGCTACGCCGCGAGGCGCACCGTCGTCCTCGATGCCATGCGCGGCATGAACAACATCACCGTGCGCGGCTCCGAAGGCGGCATGTACGTCATGCTCGACATATCGGCGATCGAGCCGGACGACGAAAAATTCGCCTGGGCCTTCCTCGACCAGGAAAATGTCAGCGTTATGCCCGGCTCGAGCTTCGGCGAGGCCGCCGCCGGCCACATCCGCTTCAGCCTCTGCCAGCCTGAGCCGGTACTGATGGAGGCTGCCACGCGCCTGCGCCGCTTTGCCTCCAGCTATGGTCGCGAGGCCGCATGAACGCCTCGCCCACCAAAACCATTCCGACCAAGGTCATTCCTCCCAAAGCGAGGGCGGTCATCATCGGTGGCGGCGTCTCCGGCTGCTCGGTCGCCTATCATCTGGCCAAGCTCGGCTGGACCGATATCGTGCTGCTCGAGCGCAAGCAGCTGACGTCGGGCACGACATGGCACGCCGCCGGCCTGATCGGCCAGCTGCGCGGCTCGCAGAACATGACGCGGCTGGCGAAGTACTCGGCCGACCTCTACGTCAAGCTGGAGGCCGAGACCGATGTCGGCACCGGCATGCGCCAGGTCGGCTCGATCACGGTGGCGTTGACCGAGGAGCGCAAGCACGAGATCTATCGGCAGGCATCTCTCGCCCGCGCCTTCGATGTCGACGTGCGCGAGATTTCGCCCAACGAAGTCAAGCAGATGTACCCGCATCTCAATGTTTCCGATGTGGTCGGCGCCGTGCATCTGCCGCTCGACGGTCAGTGCGACCCGGCCAATATCGCCATGGCGTTGGCCAAGGGCGCGCGCCAGCGCGGGGCGACGATCGTCGAGAACGTCAAGGTGACCAAGGTGCATACCAGGGCCGGCCGCGTCACCGGCGTTTCCTGGGCGCAGGGCGACGAGCAAGGCCTGATCGAGGCCGATATCGTCGTCAACTGCGCCGGCATGTGGGCACGCGAACTTGGCGCCCGGAACGGCGTCACCATCCCGTTGCACGCCTGCGAACATTTCTATCTCGTCACGGAACCGATCCCCGGGCTTTCCCGCTTGCCGGTGCTGCGCGTGCCGGACGAGTGCGCCTACTACAAGGAAGATGCCGGCAAGATGATGCTCGGCGCTTTCGAGCCGGTGGCCAAGCCTTGGGGCATGAACGGCATAAGCGAGGATTTCTGCTTCGACCAGTTGCCGCAGGACATGGACCATTTCGAGCCGATCCTGGAAATGGGCGTCAACCGCATGCCGATGCTGGCCACCGCCGGCATCCACACCTTCTTCAACGGCCCCGAGAGTTTTACCCCCGACGATCGCTATTATCTCGGCGAGGCGCCGGAGCTTTCCGGCTACTGGATGGCGACCGGCTACAATTCGATCGGCATCGTCTCCTCCGGTGGCGCCGGCATGGCGCTGGCGCAATGGATCAATGACGGCGAGGCGCCCTTCGACCTCTGGGAGGTCGACATCCGCCGCGCCCAGCCGTTCCAGAAGAACCGCCGCTATCTCAAGGAGCGCGTCTCCGAAACGCTCGGCCTGCTCTATGCCGATCATTTTCCGTACCGGCAGATGGCAACCTCGCGAAACGTCCGCCGTTCGCCGCTGCACGAACATCTGAAGGCGCGCGGCGCGGTGTTCGGCGAGGTCGCCGGCTGGGAGCGCGCCAACTGGTTTGCGCGGGAGGGCCAGGAGCGCGAATACCGCTATTCCTGGAAACGGCAGAACTGGTTCGACAACCAGCGCGAGGAGCATCTGGCGGTCCGAAACGGCGTCGGCCTGTTCGACATGACCTCGTTCGGCAAGATCCGCGTCGAGGGCCGCGACGCCTGCGCTTTCCTGCAAAGGCTCTGCGCCAACGACATCGACGTGGCGCCGGGCAAGATCGTCTACACCCAGATGCTCAACCAGCGCGGCGGCATAGAGAGCGACCTCACCGTCTCGCGGCTGTCCGAAACAGCCTTCTTGCTCGTCGTGCCCGGCGCCACGCTGCAGCGCGACCTGGCCTGGCTGCGAAAACACCTTGCCGACGAGTTCGTCGTCATCACCGATGTGACCGCTGCCGAAGCCGTGCTTTGCCTGATGGGCCCGGATTCGAGGAAGCTGATCCAAAAGGTCAGCCCCAACGATTTCTCCAACGGGAACAATCCGTTCGGCACGTTTCAGGAGATCGAAATCGGCATGGGCCTGGCCCGCGCCCACCGCGTCACCTATGTCGGCGAGCTCGGCTGGGAGCTTTATCTCTCGACCGACCAGGCCGCCCACGTCTTCGAGGCGATAGAAGAAGCCGGCGCCGACGTCGGCCTGAAGCTATGCGGCCTGCACACACTGGATTCCTGCCGCATCGAAAAGGCGTTCAGGCATTTCGGCCACGACATCACCGACGAGGACAATGTGCTGGAGGCCGGGCTGGGTTTCGCGGTGAAGACCGCCAAGGGAGACTTCCTCGGCCGCGATGCGGTGCTGAAGAAGAAAGAAACCGGCCTGTCACGCCGGCTGGTGCAGTTCCGCCTGAACGACACCGAGCCGCTGCTCTTCCACAATGAGGCGATCCTGCGCGACGGCAAGATCGTCGGTCCGATCACCTCGGGCAATTACGGCCATCATCTCGGCGGCGCGATCGGGCTTGGTTACGTGCCGTGCCAGGGCGAGAGCGAGGCGGATGTCCTGTCGTCGTCCTACGAGATCGAGATCGCCGGCGAGCGCTTTGCCGCCGAGGCCTCGCTCAAGCCGATGTACGATCCGAAGGCGGAACGGGTGCGGATGTAGCGCACCTCAGAACGCGTCGATCCTGGCCGCGACTTTCGCCACGAACCTCGTCCGACTGCCCTCTGTCGACAGGTTCATCGAGTAATGCGCAAGGTAGGAAACCGACCCGCCGGGCTTGATCGTCGCACGCAGCACCCGCTTGACCAGCTTGCGCGGCGGGTCACCCATCAGCATGGCTCGGAACCGGCTGCCGCCATAGGTCGTGACCGCGACCACCTTGCGGATGTTGTGCAGTGACGGCTGCACCTTGCCGTCGACCAGCTTGAACGACACGCCGGGCAGGAAGACGCGATCGAAAAAGCCTTTCAGAATGGCCGGATAGCCGAAGTTCCACACCGGAAACGACAGCACCAGCGCCTCGGCCCGCAACAGGCGCTCGACATAAGGCGCCGCCGGATCGCCGGCACTGCGCGCGTCGTGATAGGACAGCCGCTCGGCGTGCGTCAGCCTGGGATCGAAACCCTCGGCATAGAGATCGCAATCGTCGACCACATGGCCGGCCGCTTTCAGCCGCTCGACGATGGTCCGGTGCAGGCCGGCATTGAAGCTGGTCTCCACAGGATGAGCATAGAGGACGAGAATGTTCACAGGAGAACATCTCGCAAGTCGGCACCAAGCACCCCCCTCTGCCCTGCCGGGCATCTCCCCCTCAAGTGGGGAGATCGGCTGTCAGTATCGCGTTCGCCACTCGACGACGTTGGAAGATGGTCGAGACGATGGAACTGCCAATCTCCCCCCTTGCGGGGGAGATGCCAAGTGGTGGCAAAGAGGGCAGGCCAGAGGGGGGTACAGCGCCACACGCCCGTCATCGTCTCAACCCGCCTTCTCCAGCCCCTTGAACAGGAACGACTTGCCCGAGCGATAATCATAGTCCGGGTTTTCCCAGGCGATCATCTTGCCCGGATTGAGCAGCCCTTGCGGGTCGGTTTCGCGCTTGAAGGCGAGCTGCACCTCGTCGGTGCGCTTCATGCCGCCTTCTTCCAGCGTGTAGCGGTGCGGGTTGAAGATCCAGCAGCCATTGTCCTCGTGGATGCGGATGATCTCGTCGAGCCGCTCCGCCGTGGTGAAGCGCACCAGCGGCAGCCCTGCAATGCCGATTGCGCCGTCGAAGCGGATGAATTCGAGATGCGCCGGCACCTCGTCGCCGAAGCGGTCGACCATCGCCTTGACGTGGCCGAGGTGGTCCGGCGACGGGTAGCGGGTCTGCAGGTAGGTGATCGTCGGATCGACCCGGATGGCACGCAGCGTCGTGTGGTTCCAGGTCAGCTCATAGGCCGGCGGCAATCCCTTGAGATCGGCCTCCTTGTCGGCGCGGAAGACGATCTCGCCCTTGCTGCGCGCCGTGAAGGCGAGGAAGGCATCCATCGCATGCGGTGCGATCATCAGGACGACGATGCTTTGGCCGCGCCGGAAAAACCGCTGGTGGCGCTTGAAGTAATCGTAGGGGATGGGTGCTGCGATCGGCGTGACCAGTTTTGCCAGTATGCCGTCCTGGATGGCGAGGTCGTTGCCGAAGCCGGCCGCATCCATGAAATCGTCGAAGCCGACGATGACGTCGATCCAGTCATAGCTGGCGGTCAGCGGCATCTCGACTTCGGTGATGATGCCGTTGGTGCCGTAGGCGTGCATGACCTTCAGCACGTCCTCGCCGGTGAGCTCCATGACCCGCGGCTGTGCCTCCATCGTCACGGTCCTCAGCCGGATGACGTTGCCGAGGTCGCGCAGTCCGCCCCAGCGGATCGAGCCGATACCGCCGGAGCCGCCGGCGACGAAGCCGCCGATCGATGCGGTGTTGTAGGTCGACGGCGACATGCGGAGCTCCTGGCCGGAATGCGCCCGCGTCGCTCTGTCGATGTCGGCGAGCACGGCGCCGGGGCCGGTGACGACACGGCCGGGGGCGATCGTCTTGACCGCGTTCATCTCGGCGAGATTGAGCACGACGCCGCCGGACAAGGGCATCGCTTGGCCGTAGTTGCCAGTGCCGCTGCCGCGCGGCGTCACCGGGACGCCATGCCGGTGACAGGCGGCGAGAATGCGGACGACCTCGTCTTCGGTTTTCGGCGTCACGATCAGGTCGCCGGTGACGTGATCGAGCTGCTGCTTCAGCACCGGGCTGTACCAGTAGAAGTCGCGGCTCTTCTGCTGGACGATCGCCGGATGGTCGTCGATCTTCAAACCGTCCAGATCGCGCTTGAGCGCCGCAATATCCATCATTCCACCATCAGATCATCGAGTTCGGCATAATCGGGCAGCTGGCGCTCGATCGCCTGGCCGTCGCGCACGACGATGCGGTCCGATTCGGGTCGCGACAGCAATTCCGTCCAGCTTCGCCCCCTGAAGACGACGAAATCGGCCGGCGCTCCGGCGGCAAGCGTGCCGAAACCATCGAGCCGCATCACCTTGGCCGGCGTTGCGGTGACAGCTTGCGGCCAGTCGGCGACGGGATGGTCTAGATGCAGGATGCGCGTCGCCATGCGATAGACCTCCAGCATGTCGAGATCGCCATAGGCGTAGAACGGGTCGCGCGTATTGTCGGAGGCGACGGCGACGGCAATGCCGCGCGCCTTCATCTCGTGCAGCAGCGTCACCCCGCGCCAGCGCGGCGTTGTCCTGTCGCCTCGCCGGTCCTGCAGATAGAGATTGCACATCGGCAGCGACACCACCGCCAGGCCGGCCTTGGCGACCTTATCCAGGGTGTCGAGCACGTCGAGATCGGGCTGGCGTGCCAGCGAGCAGCAATGGCCGACCAGGATGTTCCCGTCAAAACCGTTCCAAAGGGCGGCTTCGGCGATTTTCTTCAACGAGATCGCCGCGATATCGTCGGTCTCGTCGGCATGGAAATCGAGGTCGAGGCCATGCTTGATCGCCTGCGCAAACACCTGGTCGAGCAGTTCTTCGAGGTCCGGCATCATATAGGTGACGACGCCGAGCACGCCCTTGGCGGCAGCCACCCGCTTGGCCAGCCTCTCGAACCATTTCCTGTCGCGCACGCCTTCGATGCCGAGCAGGCAGGCCGCCTGCAGCTCGATGCGGCCGCGCCATTTCTCCCGCATCGCCTCGAACACCGGCCAGGAGATCTCTTCCTGCGGCGCGACGCTGTCGAGATGCGTGCGCAGCGCCCTGGTGCCGTGCGCGTAGGCGCAGCGCAGCGAAAAATCCATGCGGCGGGCAACGTCGTCGGCGCTCCAGCGCGCCGCGCGGTCGGCGCCGGTGGCGTTCAAAGCGCCCATGAAGGTGCCGTCCGGGTTGGGCTTTCGGGGCCAGATGTGGCCCTTGTCGATATGGGTGTGGCAGTCGACAAAGCACGGCAGCACGATGCGGCCGCCGAGGTCGGTGGCGTCCGCCGGTGCGTTGGATCGATGCGCCGTAATCCCGGAGATCTTGCCATCGGCGACGGCAATGTCCGCGAGCGCAAATCCGTCGGCGTCAAAGGCAGCCGCAAGCCCCGGCGTCAGCGACGCGTGAAGCCGGACGTTGGAAAGATGGTAGGAACCAGAAGCCGGTATCAAGGCGGCGCTGCTCACCATCACCGCTCCTGCCTCAGCGCGCTCTCGTGCCAGCGCCGCAAAATGAGATGCGAAATCAGCGACAGCACCAGGAAGATCAGGATGCCCGTGAGCGAGATCAGGATCAGCGCCGCGAACAGTCTTGGTGCATTGAGCCGGTAGCCGGCCTCGATGATGCGCGAGGCGAGGCCGGACGACTGGCCGGTGGCGCCGGCGACGAACTCTGCCACCACCGCGCCGATCAGCGACAGGCCGCCGGCGATCTTCAGCCCGCCGAGGAAATAAGGCATCGCCGCCGGCAGCCGCAGATAGCGCAATTGCTGCCAGCGGGTCGCACCGTTGAGCTTGAACATGTCGCGCAGATTGCGGTCGACGGAATTGAGGCCGAGCGTGGTGTTGGAGAGGATCGGGAAGAAGGCGACGATCCAGGCGCAAAGCAAAAGCTTCGTCGTCTGGTTGTCGACATAGATATTGATCAGCGGAAAGATCGCGACGATCGGCGTCACCTGCAGCACGATGGCGAACGGAAAGAACGACATCTCCACCCATTTCGACTGAGCGAACAGCACTGCCAGCCCGACACCGCCGACCACGGCGAGGAGCAGGCTCAAGAAGGTGATCCTGAGTGTCACCAGCAGCGAGGAGAACAGCAGCCCGGCATCGTCGTGCAGCGTTTGCAGCACCACGCCGGGGCGCGGCAGTATGTATTTCGGGATGTCGTTCCAGACACAGATGCGGTCCCACAGCCAGATGGCCAGGATCATGATCACCAGCGGCAGCAGCCATCTGCCGATGCGCTCGAAGCGCTCCTGGCGGACGCGGCGCGCCTCCTCCGGGTCGAGTGCCAGGACTGGTTCTTCAATGGCCGTCATGATGCGGTCCGGCAGTTGAGTTGATGGCGCCGATCAGCACGTCGGATGCCTGGCGGCAGAGCGCGGCATAGTCGGGCGAGGTGCGAAACGCCTCGTCGCGCGGATAGGATGCATCGACGGCAAGCTCGGCAAACACCCGGCCCGGCCGCGCCGCCATGACGACGATGCGGTTGGAGAGGAATACGCTTTCGAAGACGCTGTGGGTGACGAAAACGACGGTAAAACGCTCATCCTGCCATAGCTCGAGAAGGTCATTGTTGAGCTTGAAGCGGGTGATCTCGTCGAGTGCGGCGAACGGCTCGTCCATCAACAGAATGCGCGGCTTGGTCACCATGGCGCGGGCGATAGAGACGCGCATCTTCATGCCGCCCGACAGTTCGCGCGGCACGGCCTTCTCGAAGCCGGTCAGGTGAACCCGCGCCAGCATCTCCATCACCGCTGGCGCCGCCTTGGCACGCGACACGCCCTTCAGCCGCAGCGGCAGCCAGACATTGTCGAAGACGTCGGCCCAGGGCAGCAGCGTCGGTTCCTGGAAGACGAAGCCGATATTTGAACGGTCGCCGATATTCGAACGCTCGAGGGCACCGCTGCCGCGCCAGTCGAGCACGCCCGAGGTCGGGGTCGACAGGCCGGCAATCAGCCGCAGCGCCGTCGACTTGCCGCAGCCGGACGGTCCGAGCAGGCTGAGGAAATCGCCTTCCCGGATCGTCAGCTCGACATTGCTGAGCGCGGTGACGCCGTTGGAAAACACCTTGCCGACACCGCGCAGCGCCAACAGCGTCGGCCCCGATACGCTTCCTGGCTGTTGCGCCACTTTCTCCAGCTTCACGGCCTACTTCTTCAGGTCGAGCCCGACGCTCTTGTTGACGAAGGCCAACGTGTAGGCCTTCTTGATGTCGATGCCCGCCGGCGTGACCTTGGCCTTGACCATCTTGTCGTAGAAACTCTGGATGCGCGCATCGGTCATGGCGCCGATGCCGAGCTTTTCGCTGTCGCCGGAATCGACCACGCCAAACTTCTTCAGCTGCTCGATCGAGAAAGCGATCTGCTCATCCGTCATGTCCGGATTTTCCTTCTTGATCATTTCGTTGGCGGCCTTGTTGTCACCGTAGAGATAATTGTACCAGCCCTTGGCCGAGCCATCGACGAAGCACTGGACCACCTCCGGACGCTTGTCGATCGTCTCCTGCATGGTCTCGACCGTCGTTGCATATGTGTCCCAGCCATAGTCGGCCAGCAGGAACTGGTTCGGCGTGAAACCGCCCTGCTTCTGGACGGCGAATGGCTCCGAGGTGACGTAACCCTGCTGGATCGACTTCTTGTTGGCGATGAACGGTGCCGGGTTGAAGGTGTAGGGCACGCGCTTGGCGGCATCGAAGCCGAGGTCGGTGACCATCCACTGGAAGAAGGTCTGCGCACCTTCGTCGCCGAGGATGTACTGGTCGGCGTTCTTCAGGTCTTCCCATTTATCCAGCCCCTGCCCGGGATGGGACATGATGACCTGCGGGTCCTTCTGGAAGTCGGCCGCCACGACGCGCATCGGTATGCCTTGCTGCACGGCATCGAAGGCCGACAGCAGATTGCCGCCCATGTAAAAATCGATCTTGCCGGCCAGCAGCAGCGGCCGGCCGCTGACCTGTGGGCCGCCCTGCATGATCGTCACGTCGATGCCGCAGGCGGCATAGGTGCCGTCCACCACGGCCTGGTAGTAACCGCCATGCTCCGGCTCGGCCAGCCAGTTGGTGCCGAAGGTGACTTTTTCGTTCGCTGCCGCGGCAAGCGTGCCTGCGCCAAGCAGCACGATCACGCCCGCCGAAATCTTGAGTTTTCCGTACATCCACACCACCCTTTGTTCGCTCCGGCGCGTCACGCGTCGGGCTCGACACCATTGTTTCAAGAAGCAAGACACATGCCACCGGCGCGTTGCGCCGGGACCGCCCGCTTGTGCAATGCCCGCCTGAGCAATGGCGGCGCGAAGGCCGGACGGGTCATGCTGTACGAAAGACATCGTGCCTATTTTTTGATCGCCTGTCCACAATCGCCCTCGTGACATGCACCGCCATCTTGATGCCCGCATCGATCCCGCTTTAGGCTGCCGTGAACGGAGATTGCCATGTTCAAATTTCTCACGCCGAAGTCGATCAAGCCGCCCTTCGCCCGCTACAGCCATGGTGTCGAACTGCCGCCCGGCAAGCGGCTGGTGCTGTGTTCGGGCCAGGTCGCAATCACCCCGGACGACCAGATCCCCGAGGAGGCCGGCGCACAGGCCGAGCTTTGTTTCCAGAACATAGCGGCGATTCTCGGCGAGGCCGGGCTCGGCCTGTCCGACATCGTCCGCATCAACACCTACGTCACCGACCGCGCCTTCCTGCGGCCCTATATGGAGGTTCGCGACCGGCTGTTTGCCAGCCCGGCGCCGGCCTCGACGCTGATGATCGTGTCCGGTTTTGCTCGGCCGGAATTCAAGGTCGAGATCGAGGTCATTGCGGCGGGATGATCGACAGCCGATCGTTCCCGCGTTAGGTCTGGGCTTGTCGGTTCAAGAGGGCATGACATGACCGCTGCAAAAAAACGCGTATGGTGGGGTGACTACCGGACCACCGAATACGCGACCGTCGATCCTGAGGCGACCATTGCCGTTCTGCCGCTGGCGGCGATTGAGCAGCACGGCCCGCATCTGCCGGTCTCGACCGACACCTCGATCATGAACGGCATGCTGGAAACGGTGATCGCGCGCCTGCCCGGCGATCTCGACATCCGCATCCTGCCGGTCCAGGCGGTAGGCAAGTCGAACGAGCATTTGCATGCGCCGGGCACCCTCACCCTGCCGGCGACGACCTTGGTCGAGGCGTGGACCGAACTTGGCCTGTCGGTCGCGCGCGCCGGCGTCCGAAAACTGATTGTCGTGAACTCGCATGGCGGCAATGAGGAGATCATGGGCATCATCACCCGCGAATTGCGCGTGCGGGCAAAGATGCTGGCGGTAAAGACCAGCTGGCAGCGTTTTGGCCGGCCGGCCGGCATGTACACCGAGCTCGAGGACCACCACGGCATTCATGGCGGCGACGTCGAGACCTCGCTGATGCTGCATTTCCGGCCCGACCTCGTCGACATGGCCAAGGCCGACAATTTCGTGTCCAAGGTCGCCCGCGCCGAAAAGGAATTTTCGCTGCTGCGCCACACCGGAACGCACGCCTTCGCCTGGATCGCCAGCGACCTCAACCCGAATGGCGTGGTCGGCGACGCCAGCATTGCCACCGCCGAAAAAGGCCGGCTGACCGCCGAACATCAGGCCGACGGCTTCATCGGCCTGCTGAGGGACGTGGGCAAGGCAAAGCTGGCGGATTGGTTGGCGTAGGTGTTTGATCCCACCACCTCAGGCCTCGCTCACGAGGGGCGATTCCATTCGGGCGCGAGGATCCTCACTTCACGTCTTGAAGCGGCGACACCGTGTAGATTTCGTCGAGTATCTTCACCATCAAGGTGTTGGCGGTCGCCTGGCCGTCGAGCGCGAGAGTCAGGTTGGTCCATATGACCAGGGTGACATCATTGGCCGGATCGTAGCCCATGAAGGACTGGTAACCGGGCATCTCGCCTTCGTGATAGTAGATCTCGTTAGGCCCGAAAGTCAGCGTTAGGATGCCATAGCCGTATTTTTGCATGGCGGGTTCGCCCGGCTCCGGCGCCTCAGGGCTTGCAAGCCACTGCCGCTGGAAGTCGGCATTGAAGAGCTTGCCCCCGACCAGCGCGCGCATCCAGGTCGCGAGGTCATCCGCGGTGGAGATGACTCCGCCAGCCGCAAAGTAGGCGGACGGGTTCTGCCATGTGTCGTCGTTGGGCTTGAGCGTTCCCGCCCTGGCCGCAGCCTGGAGGTCGTCCGGATAGGGCGCATCAGCCAGGGCGTACGAAGTACTGCCATAGAGATAGCCGTTTGAGTATGGCTCAGGGATGGCGTTCGACGTGCTCGGCGGCAACGCGGTGTTCTTCATGCCGAGCGGCCCGAACAGGCGGTCCCGGAAGATGGTCGAGAGCGGCTTGCCGTCGATCTTCTCGGCAACAAGGCCGAGCAGATAGTAGTTGGTGTTGTTGTACTCGAATTCGGCACCCGGCGCGAAGTCCGGCGGCCGTTTGAACGCCATGCCGAGTACTTCATCAGCGGTCCATACCTTGTAAGGATACTTGTCCAGGCTTTCGGCAAGTTCCGGCGCATTGGTGAAGTTAGGGAGGCCGCTCCGCATTGTTATGAGCTGCCGAATGGTTATCTCGTCGCCGTTGGGAACGCGCTGGACGTATTTCGAGATCAGATCGGCGAAGCTCAGTTTCCCTTCCTGCACCAGTTGCACGATGACAGCCGCGGTCATCGTCTTGGTGTTCGAGGCCGCACGGAAGTGGGTATCGGCGCGTGGCGGGTTCGTGGCACCCAGTTCAGTCGTACCGTAGCCGAAGACGAGGTTGCCCCGCGGAGTCTTGAGCAAAACCATGGCACCGGGCAGCATAAGTTCCTTGGCCAAACCCTCGACAGTGGCTTGGAGTGCTGCCAGGTCGATCGACTTGAGAGCCGGCATGGACGCGGCCATGGCGCTGCCTGTCGCGCAGACCACGCCAACAACGATGGCCAAAAATCTCCCGATCATCATTCGCCCCTTGGCCGTGTGCTAGAACTCCTGCGCACTTTTCCTGGAATTTGTTTTTAGGCTCAGATTTTCAATTCGAACGGCGTGCCTTCGAAAGCATCCGCGCCGCGCCCGATCGCCTGGATCGCTTCGATCATCCGGCCCCTGCGATCGAGCAGTGCGTCGGCAATTGCGATCAGCCGCGGATTGGGTGTCGCCGTGGGCGACAGCGCGCGCAGCGTCTCGGCCAGTTCGGCCTCGTCGCGCTTCGGCGCCAGCGCTGCCGCGATGATATAGGCCGAGGCGGTCGAGCGGCTGATGCCGGCATAGCAATGCACCACCAGCGGCCGCGACCGATCCCATTGGCGGGCGAAATCGAGCAGGTTCACGACATGCTCCTCGCCCGGCATCGTCATGCCCTCCTGCGCCACCGCAATGTCGTGCATGACCAGATGCAGATGGTTTTCCCTGGTGATCGAGGCCGGGCGCACCACTTCCGTTCCGGCGGCAAGCAGCGATAGCAGCCGCTCGGCCCCGGTCCTTGCCACCGTTTCCTCGATTTTTGCCAGGGAACAAACATGGATCATCGCGAAGTCTCCTTGGACCCATCGTCGCGCCGCGAGGCCCAGCCGGCAAGTGCCGATTCGAGCCGCCGCCATTCTTCGTCGGCTCCCGGCAGGCCGGCGCGCAGCACATCCGGCCGGCCGGCGAAATGCCGAAGCAGGATGCCGCGCTGGCCGAGCACCGAAAACAGGCCGGCGGCGCCCGCCAGCCTGATATAGCGGAACAGCGTGGTGCCACCGGCGACAGGCACGCCGAAGCGGCCGAACAGCGTATCGAGCCGTGCGGCATCCTCGGCCAGACGGCGCCGCATCCCGGCCTGCCAGCCGGTATCGGCAAGCGCCCTTATGCCATATTCGAGCGCCGGCCCGGCAACCGCCCATGGCCCGAATTGCGCCTCCAGCCGCTCGACCGTCAGCGCATCGGCCAGTGCAAAGCCAAGCCGCAGGCCGGCCAGGCCGAAGAACTTGCCGAACGAACGCAGCACGACGATGCCACCCTGGTCGACGTCGCCGGCCAGGCTTTCGCTGCGCGGGCCGACATCCATGAAGGCCTCGTCGACCACCAGCAGCCCACCTCTGGCGCGCAATGTCCCGGCAAGTCGAAGCAATCTTTCGCGCTCGACGACGCGCCCGTCCGGGTTGTTGGGATTGACGACGACGGCAAGGTCGGCCGCCGCCAGGGCTTCGAAATCATCGACTTCAGCCGCCGCATGGCCGGCGATCGCCGCTGCCCGCCGATGCTCGGCATAAGTCGGCCCGAGCACCAGCGCCCTGCCCGGGCTGACCAGGGAAGCGACGCGCGGCAACAGGATCTGCGTGCCGGGCGCCGCTGCGACATTCGCCGCCGACGGGGCGCCATAGGCGCTTGCCGCGAGTTCAGCCAAGTCGCGGCTGCGCGCTGTTTCCGGCAATCGCGACAGGGCGGTGGCGGGCAAATCGAAAAGCGGGTAGGAGTGCGGATTGATCCCGGTCGAGAGGTCGACGAAAGGCAGCGGCGCGTGAGGGAAAAGCGCCCTCGCCCGGCCAAGGCTTCCGCCGTGGTCCACTGCCGCCGTCACTCCATCAAGAGACTTCATGCCGATCCTGATCACTTTCCTGTCGCTGGCCATCGAACTTGTACTCGGCTACCCGGCCCGGCTCTTCGATGCCATTGGCCATCCCGTCACCTGGTTCGGCAGGCTGATATCCTTTCTCGACCGCAGGCTCAACCGCGCCACTGATTCCGACGCCCACCGTCGCCGCTGGGGCGTCGTCGCGCTGCTGGTGATCGTGCTGGTGCCGGCCGCCCTCGCCCTCTGGCTCGAAACGTTGCTTTGGAGCATTCCCCTCGGCTTGTTGGTCACCGCAATCCTGGCGACGTCGCTGCTGTCGCAGAAGAGCCTGGCCGAGCATGTCGAAGCGGTCGCCGACGCACTCGACAGCGGCGGACTGGATATGGGTCGCATTGCCGTCTCGCGGATCGTCGGCCGCGACCCGGAAAAGCTCGACAGGGCCGCTGTCTGCCGCGCCGCGATCGAAAGCCTGGCCGAGAATTTCTCCGACGGCGTCGTCGCTCCGGCCTTCTGGCTCGGTATCGGCGGGCTCGCCGGCGGCGTCGCCTACAAGGCCGCCAACACCGCCGATTCGATGATCGGCCATCGCACCCCGCGCCACGAAGCCTTCGGCTGGGCGGCGGCGCGCTTCGACGACTGGATCAACCTGCCGGCGTCGCGGCTGACGGCGCTGCTGATCGTACTCGCCGCTTTCCTGGTCAAGGGCGCCGACGCCAAGGGCGCCTGGCACGCCGTGCGGCGCGATGCGAAAAAACACCGCTCGGCCAATGCCGGCTGGCCGGAGGCAGCGATGGCCGGCGGGCTCGGCCTGGCGCTCGCCGGCCCCCGTTCCTATGACGGCGTTATGGTCGAAGACGCACTGATGGGCGAAGGCGGCCGGCGCGATGATGTCGAGAGCACCGACATTCGACGGGCCCTCAAACTCTACCGCGTCGCTGACTTACTGCTGATCGCGCTGTTCGGAATCATCGCGGTGATCGTCATCGCCGCGTGAACGTCCGAATGGGTCGGCACCCGACCTACCAGGTAACACGGACTTCCTTTGCGCTCGGATCGGCTTCCACGCCAAACCTTTTGATCGCGTACCCACCGGCAGCTACGGGAGAAGATTTCAATAAGGGTTCGACTACGACAAAAAGTCGTTCAGCGTTTGGCCCATACATGTAGAGGATGCATTCGCCTTCACCAAACAAGTCACCGTCAAACTCGCCGACCGATGCATCCTCGATAGCTTTCTCTAGCCGATCCTCGAGCGCATAAATGGATTCGCGTTCGTCAGCGGCACCAAACTGACCATCATTGAGAATAAGATAGACGATTACCGCCTGGTCCACGAACAATCTCCAGCTTCGCAAGCGACCAGAACTCTATCCCCTGACATCCGGCGGCACTGAAACTCTACCGGATCGCCGACTTTCTGCTGATCGCACTGTTTGGGGTAATCTCGACGGTCGTAATTCTGTTGTGATCTTCGCCCGATCTCAGGCGAAACAAAAAACCCGCCAAGCGACGGGTCGTTGGAGCCCAATTAGCACCATAGCCAAATTAGTAGCATAGCTGCCCGCACAAAGCAAGAACAAAATAAGGCTACGCCTCAAATAATCGCGTCAGGTCGGCGCCGCCCCTCACCCTTACCATTCCAGGGGCGAGCCGCTTCGTGCGGCTTTCCCTTCTCCCCTTGTGGGAGAAGGTGGCCGCGAAGCGGCCGGATGAGGGGTGTTCCAGCTTGGCACCAACAGCGCCCCGGCCAGCACCCCTCAACCGTCTTGGCGCTGCGCGCCAATCCACCTTCTCCCACAAGGGGAGAAGGAAGAAGAGGCGCCAGCAAACCCCTCAGAACTCGATCCCCTGCTGCGCCTTCACGCCGGCGGAGAAGTGGTGCTTGGTCACGCCCATCTCGGTGACCAGATCGGCCGCCTCGACCAATACCGGTTTGGCGTTGCGGCCGGTGACGACGACATGCAGGCCTTCGCGACGCGCCTTCAGCGCCGCGACCACCTTTTCGAGATCGAGGTAGTCGTAGCGCAGCGCGATGTTCAGCTCGTCGAGCACCACGAGGCTGATCGACGGCTCGGCCATCAGCTCCAGCGCTTTCGCCCAGGCAGCCTCGGCCGCCGCGATGTCGCGCTTCAGGTCCTGTGTCTCCCAGGTAAAGCCTTCGCCCATGGCGTGCCAGACGACACGGTCGCCGAAGGCGGTAAAGGCGTCTTTCTCGCCGGTGTGCCATTTGCCCTTGATGAACTGAACGACGCCGACGCGCTTGCCATAGCCGAGCATCCTGAGTGCCAGCCCAAAGGCGGCCGTGGTCTTGCCCTTGCCCGGTCCGGTGTTGACGATCAGCAGCCCCTTCTCGACCGTCTTGGCCGCGACCTCTGCGTCCTGCACCGCCTTGCGCTTGGCCATCTTGGCGCGGTGGCGTTCCTCGTCCTTGGGATCGATAGTATCAGCCATGTCATTTCACCTTGAGCGGCAGCCCCGCCACCATCAAAAGCACGGTGCCGGCAACAGCCGCGACGTCCTGGTTCAGCCGGCCGGCGGCGTCGCGAAACCGTCTTGCCAGCGCATTGTCCGGCACGATGCCCTGGCCGACCTCGTTGGACACCACGAACCACGGCCCACGCGGCCGCGACAGCACATCGGCCAGCCTCCGGCATTCGGCCTCGACATCATGGTCGGCCAGCATGTGGTTGGTCAGCCACAGCGTCAGGCAATCGATCAGCACCGGCTGGCCGTCAGGCAGCGCCTCGATCGCGCCGGCAAGGTCGAGCGGCGCATCGATGGTCGTCCAGCCGGCGCCGCGGCGCGAGCGGTGCAGCGCGATGCGCTGGCGCATCTCGTCGTCATAGGCTTGCGCCGTGGCGATATAGCTCCAAGGCGGCGGGCCGACCGTCACCAGGCTCTCGGCATGCGCGCGCTTTGCGGAGCGCGCCCCGCCGAAGACCCCGGTGAGTGCCCCCGCCGCGCGGGGAGGCCAAGCGGTGGCGCAGGGAGGTGGCCCTGGCCGGGGAGCGGCCGC